>DGTD01000067.1 GCA_002396385.1 Bacteroidales bacterium UBA4345 | reverse complement strand
AATATACACCCTTGTCACGTCCGCCATTATCGATAACGGGGTCCATCTGCGCGTCCTCGTCTCTGAACAAGTCACTCGAGAAGCCATAGTGGTTGACCACAGCCGAGAGACCGAACGACAACTGGCGTTGCAAGTCACGGTCTTTCATAAAGAAACCGCTGTTTTGTGTTAGAGGGATGTGGTAGGCCAAAGAAACCTGTCCGCCTTGGCGGAGCGAATTACCATTACGGTCGAAATAACCGTATGCGCCAATACCCAGATTCTTCAAGATACGGGTACGGAAACTCAAATCAACTGTTAACGGAGCGTCTTCAACTCCTACCCACTTCCTGTTAAATGATCCTAAGAGGTGTGAACAACGGCTGGCTCCTGCCACTGCAGGGTTCACCAGGTAGTAGTTCCAATAATACTGGTCGTATACGATTTCGTCTTGTGCTACAGCTCCAAATAATGGCAAAGACAAGAGAAATGCTGCTATTTTGTGTCTAAACTTCATTTGTGTATCAGATTATAGTCTCTTCAAGATGCTATGTTTGTTCTTTGTTGTCTCAATACGCAAATTTACATTAAATGATGAAATAATAAGCGTTTTTAGCGGAAAAATCATCATTCCATAAATCGAACATATTTTTCTTTCTTCGCTTTCGGTATCCTCCATGAAAGCAAAATGTCGTGGGAGTTGTTCGAAAGTTTGCCAACTTCACCTAGGCCTAACTCAAATGAGTAACCGAAACGGAACTGCGACCACTCGATGCCGACTTGGAATGTCAAATCGTTTGACGACCACTCTGCGTTTACGTCCGGACGATAAGTTACTCCTCCCCAAAGCATACTCTTGTAGAATAACATTGCGTTTAACTCAACTTTGTCCACTTTGTTTCGGTGCATATATACGATTGCTGGCGCGATGTCGAAACTTGATGATATTGGAAACAAACCACGTACATAGCTGTACATATGACGGCCTGGTTTTCCTGTAGTGACGTCTTCTTCGTTGTTCGTCAGGTGCGATACCGAACCACCGAACATCAGTTTTGGAGTCGCCAATTCGAAACCGAGGTCGAAGTCAGGGTACAAGTGCGTGTCTATCTCGTTCGGAAACGTGTAGCGGCCATATTCTTCAATGTCTTGAAGCCTGTGACCTTCCGGATTCCAATAGTGATAATAGATGCCGGCTGACAAACCCATCGAAAGCAGCATACTTTCGTTGAGGTTCACATGGTAGGCATAGGCTGCCTTACAGTTGTAGGTGCGGTTGCTGATGCCTATGTCGTCGTAAAGCATCGACAAACCGATACCTGAACGTATACCTTCAAAATAGTCGCTGACATTTAATACACCCGATTTTGGCGCATCTTCCACATTTGTCCACTGCCAGCGGCCCAACAGGAACAAGTCTATATCGTCACTGTTGCCGGTTGCTGCTGGGTTGATGTTCAAGCGAGAGAAGAATTGCTGTGACAACATCATGTCTCGCTGCGCATTAGCTGTGAATGCCATGGCCAGCAAGCTTATGGCTGTGAGTATCTTTTTCATATATTGTGTAAAATTAGTCGTTTATGATTCTAATTTCAGCACGACGGTTCTGTTCGTGCTCTGCTTCGTCTTGTGCGTTCTCAATTACTAGCTCATGGAAACCTCTACCCTTTGCTGTAATTTTGTTGGCTGGTATTCCGCGGTTTATCAGCAGCTCCCTGATGTATTCGGCACGTTTCTGAGACAATTTCATGTTGTAGGAGTCACTACCACGGGTATCGGTGTGACCACTTACCTCAAATTCTGCGCCAGGGAATTCGTTCATCGCTGCTACAAGCTCGTCCAACTGAACTTCGTATTCAGGCTTGGTTCCGGTCGCATTGAAATCGAAGAAGAACAACACCCAGTGGAAACCCTTAGGCTCTTCCAGTGTGATGTCTGGGTTCAACTCGGGCTCGGCTGTCGCGGTGAATGGTGCCGGACGATAGATGTCGTCGCTACCCACACCTCCTGAACGGTTCGACATTAATAATACCAACTTGCTGTTACCTATCAGGTTGTAGTCGTTTGCATTGCTGTTGAATACGGAACTCAAGTGCTCTGGCTCGCCCCATATCTCTTTTTCAACTTCTTTCGAGGTCTGTTTTACGGTGTCTACCTCAAGCACCATTCGAGTGGTAAGTTTTGAGAAATAGATGTCCAAACCTCCCATTCCGCCCGGACGGTTCGAGGCGAAGTACAGGACGGTGTCGCCCGAACACCATGGATAGTCCTCACGTGAACTGCTGTTCATCTTGATGACTGTATCGCTGGCATTCTCCGGCATCTTCCAGTCGAAACCGAGCGCGTTGTCGTTGGCACGGTCAATGTACCATATATCGCGTCCGCCTTGTGTCTGCTTTGGAAAGTCGGCCGAAAAGTATATTCTCTTGCCGTTTTTAGCTATGGTCGGATTGAAGAACCCGGAAATGGTGTTATAGCGGAAGGTCCAGCCTGCCATTCTTGTGCTGGAGCCTTTGATAGGTTTGCGAATTTTATTCAAACCTTGTATTTCGAGCTTCTTCGCAAGCCCGAATTCCGCACCCTCCCTTTTCATCTCATAGAGGTCTGAATTCCCGATTTCATCGGTATGGGCGAAGATAACGCTGTTGCGTCGTTGGTTATAGGCGAATGTTCCTTCTATTCCTTTGCCGCAAAGTTCTTTGCATATTTCGGCGTTTTCAAGGTCAAATGCGTCCCCAATGGTGGCTACATATGCTGTGTCGTTTCTGAAGAACACGACTTTCCCGTCACGATACATTGACATTGGCAGTTCCTTCGATGGAGTGTTTACTTTTGATGGCGAAAACTCGTAGCCCTCAATAAACTCTTCATGAATTGCCGACGCACTGGCAAACACGGTTAAAAAGCCCAGTGTCCATGCAATCCTTTTGTTCTTTATCATAATGCTAAAACGTTTTATTCAATTTTTTTATGCGTTCGCGTACATTATATAATTGTAGTCTGAGCATCTGTTAATCAAATATCCGGTTTCTTCTACCGTTACAAACCGACAGATTGTGACCATTGACAAGACTGTTTTCACACCCTCTGGCTGTGTTGAAACCATTTTCGAGTGGTTAAGCTCAATGCACTACTTTTTTTGAATATGCAAATTAAACATTTTTTCCTATATTATAGAAACTTTTCAACAATTTTTATTTTGTTGGCCATTTTTTTTGAATTATGTCCGTTTTACTTTCCCTGTCCGTGTTTCTTGAAAGTGCTGGACGAAGATGATTTTCCTTGGTTGCTCATATTTGCCCACGCTCTCTGATATGTGTGCTCTGAGTTTTTCTAATTCTTGGATTCCGATTTCATCTCCTTCTATTTTTAATACCAACTGGCTCCCTAACCGCTCGTCTTCTTCTCCTGTGAGGTAGAAACGCCTGTCTATCAGATGCGCTATCTTCTTTTCTATGGCCTCGGGAAATAGTTTGACGCCTCCTGAGTTGACCACATTGTCCCACCGGCCCTTCCATACAAACTCTCTGTCGCTCTTCAACTCTACTACGTCGTTTGTTATTAATGGTTCTGCCTGTATGTGCGGGGCTTTTATGACCAGGCAGCCCCTGTTGTCGGTTGTGAATGTTATGCCTTTCAGGGCTTGGTAGTTTAAGTCTCCGCTTCCGTCTATTCCTGCTACGGCTACGTGCGACAGTGTTTCTGTCATCCCGTAGGTGGTGTAGGCCGATTGGCAGCCTGCCTCAACCAACTCTTTTTGTAACTGTTTGCTTAACGGACTGCCTCCTATAATGATGGTCCCTATTTCCGACAACCTTTTTTTGCTTTCTGCATTTTGATGGAGGAGTTTCTCTACCTGCATTGGCACTAAGGCGGCAAAGTCGATCCGGTCTTCCCATTCGGGCAACGAACTGGTGTCGGTGACAACCAGCCTTAAATTGCCTTCTAGGGCTCTCACTATCACCATCTTCCCGGCAATATAGTCGGTCGACAGGCATAATAGTATGGTTTTGCCTTCGCTGAGACCGAAATGCTGGTTGGTGAGTCGTGCCGATGCTGACATCGCTTTCTTGTCTAGCTCGATTTCTTTGGGCAGGCCTGTTGAGCCTGAAGTGTGACCGGTAACATAGCTCTTGTCGTCGGTCCATGCTCGCATAAAACTTTCTATTGGAGTGCCTGCCCAGGTGCGGGGGTCTGATAGTGGATGGGTCTGACCTTTATAGGTAAATGTCGCGCTTGTTTCCATTGCTATAAATTAAAAGGCCGTTACCTTCAATGGTAACAGCCTTTAGTGCGGATGACGGGACTCGAACCCACAAGCCTCACGGCACTAGATCCTAAGTCTAGCGCGTCTACCAATTTCGCCACATCCGCAGGTGCTTAAAATCATTGGTTGCGCAAAATTAGCATTTTTTTTCTAATCTGCAAAGACGTTGCCTTAAAACGCCGCTTTTTCTTTTCTGATTTGCATGCGGCCTCAATCTGTAACTTGAATTTGGCGTTTCGTGTTTTCCTTTTTTTTGATTACCTTTACGAAAAATGTTTAATAAGGTATATCAGACGAAGTATGCTCCCGATTGATGACGACGAAAAATACGAGAATGAGAAGGAAAATGAGGAAAACGACGGCTTTGATGCTGGCGATCCTGATGCTCCGGTCACACATTCCGACTATAAGACCCCTGACTTGAATGCCGATGGTGTGAAGTACCAACTGTCGGGCATGTTCAAACAGTGGTTTCTCGACTATGCCTCTTACGTTATTCTCGACCGTGCGGTGCCACACATTGAAGACGGTTTGAAACCTGTGCAAAGGCGCGTCCTGCACGCTATGCGCACTATGGAAGACGGACGTATGAACAAGGTCGCTAACGTGGTGGGCGCTACTATGCAGTATCACCCTCATGGCGATTCCTCTATTACGGGCGCTTTGGTCTTGTTGGGGCAGAAAAACCTGATGGTTGACACTCAAGGTAACTGGGGTAACATTTATACTGGTGACGATGCCGCTGCAGGACGATACATCGAGTGCCGTTTGTCGAAATTCGCTCTCGATATCGCCTTTAATAAGAAAATCACGGAATGGAAAAAGTCGTACGACGGACGAAACGACGAACCCGTTACTCTGCCGGTCAAGTTCCCGCTTTTGCTGGCTCAGGGTGCCGAGGGTATTGCGGTGACTTTGTCTTCCATTATCCTGCCACACAACTTTAACGAACTGCTTGAGGCCTCTATCGCCTATTTGAAAGGTGAGGATTTCCAACTCTTTCCCGATTTCCCGACTGCTGGTATGATCGATGTCGGACGCTATAACGATGGCGCCCGGGGTGGACGCGTCCTTATACGTTCGCATATTGAAAAGATTGATAATAAAACCCTCGAAGTGAAGGATATCCCTTATGGTGAAACAACCAAGTCGGTTATTGCTTCAATCATCAGCGCTCAGGAAAAGGGTAAAATTAATATACGTAAGGTTGACGATGACACCTCCGACAAAGTGTCAATCGTTATTCAACTTGCTCCGAATACTTCTTCCGATAAGACAATCGATGCGCTGTATGCGTTCACCAAGTGCCAAAAATCGGTTTCGCCTGTTTGTTGTGTCATCCAAGACAAAAAACCGCGTTTCTGCACGGTGAAAGATCTGCTTCGAGAGTCTACTGAGCATACGAAGGACCTCATCAGGCAGGAACTAGAAATACAGCTGGGCGAAACCAGGGAAGCCTTTTTCAACTGCTCGTTGGAAAAAATCTTTATTGAGGAACGTATTTATAAGGATAAGGAATACGAAAACGCAAAAGACCTTGAGTCTGCGTTGAAACACATCGATAAACGTCTCGATCCTTTCAAACCTACATTCTTGAGGGAGGTGACCCGTGAAGACTTGCTCCGTTTGGAGGAAATCAAAATGGCGAGAATCCATAAATTCAATGCTTTTGAGAGTGAGGAGAAACTAGCCGCTTTGCAAGACAAGATGGCTGAAATTGAGCACAATCTCAATAACATCGTTTCCTACACCATCGCATGGTTCCAATACTTGCAGACGAAGTACGGTAAGGGGCGCGAGCGTCTTACGGAAATTAGGAACTTCGATACCATTAATGCCACTAAAGTGGTGGAAGCAAACGAAAAACTGTATGTGAACAAAGAAGAGGGTTTTATTGGATATGACCTGAAAAAAGACGGTGAGTTCGTTTGTAATTGTTCTGATATGGACGATGTTATCGTCTTCTTTAAAAATGGTAAGTATAAGGTGGTGAAGGTTGCCGACAAACTTTATGTGGGCAAAGACATCCTCTACCTTAATGTCTATAAAAAGAAGGATACCCGGACGGTTTATAACGTGGTGTACCATGATGGCCGTGGCGGACCTTATTATATGAAGCGTTTTGCTGTTCCTTCTGTCACTCGTGATAAGGAATACGACTTGACGCGTGGCACGGCCAACTCTAGGGTTGTGTACTTTACGGCCAACCCGAATGCCGAGGCTGAGGTTATCAGGGTTGTGCTCCGCCCTAGGCCTCGCTTGAAAGTTACTTCTTTCGAACGTGACTTCGGAGACTTGCTGGTGAAGGGGCGCCAGTCTATGGGTAACCTGTTGACTAAGAATGAACTGCACAGCATCGTGCTGAAACGCAAGGGGGGGTCGACAATGGGCGGACGTCAGGTCTGGTTCGATTTCGATGTGCTTCGCTTGAATTACGACGGTCGTGGTACCCTGCTGGGTGAATTCCATTCCGAAGATCTCGTTCTTGTGGTTTCTAAAAACGGTGAATACTATACGACCAATTTCGACGAGAACAACCACTTCAATGAAAATTTGCTGCGTATTGAGAAATACAATCCGAAGAAGATTTGGACGGCTGTCTTGTTCGATGCCAACGAAGGCTTTACGTATATAAAACGTTTCGTTATTGAACCTTCTGCCAAACCGGTCAACTTCATTGGTGAGAATCCGAAGTCGGAACTTCGTTTGCTGACCGATACGTATTATCCGCGTCTCGAAGTCAAACTAGGAGGTGCCGATGCGGGGAAACAGCCTTTTGAAGTCGATGCCGAATCGTTTATTTCTGTTAAGGGGGTAAAGGCTAAGGGAAAAAGGTTGCACCAAAGCGAGGTCGCTGATGTCGTAGAACTTGAACCTTTTCGTCAACCAGAAGAGGATGGTGATGATGAAAATGATGCTGGTGAGGAGGACTCTTCTGAAAATGATGGTGAGACGATTGATAGAGAACCAACTTTATTCTAAATATGATATTATATGAATAGAATTGTTAAATATCTGGCTGCTATTTCCCTGCTCTTATTGCATTGCACAAGTGTGTGGGCTGTCGGGCATAACGAGTTTGCCAACTTATATCCTGATTGCGAGGACAACGAGCCGTCGAAAATATACGAGCCAAACGAATGGCCTAGAGACCTTCGTACTCCGCTGTTCCCTAACGGTGGCGATATCGAATTCCTCCGCTATATTTACGACCAGTTGGGTAAAGATTATCCCGATGTCGTCGATTCCACTGTGGCCGCAACTGATGACCAGCCCGAAAAGGTCTACCGTGCGAAAGGTGTCGTAATGGTGCATATCACCGTCGACCGCTGCGGTAAGGCTGTGAACCCTGTTGTTATGGAGTCGGTAAACGAGGCGTACGATAAGGCGGCTTTGAAATTGATGGAGAATCTGCCTCTCTTTAAACCTGGTGCCTTAAATGGCGTCCGTGTGAAGGTTGGCATGTTGGTCCCTGTCAAATTCTCGCGTAGCCATTTGCCTACAAAGTATGAATGGGATTCGGGTGGCGATGGTTGGAGCGGTGGCGATGACAGTTCTGACAGTGGTAGCGACGATTCTGGTAGCAGCGACGATTGGGGAAGCGGATGGGGTGACCCGTGGTAAACTGGCTTCTTCCCCCGCTAAATACCAGACTATTGATATCCGGGTGTTAGACTAGTTTCTGATGTCTGACACCCGATTATTTATGCGTAAAACTCACCTTTATATATATGGCCAAGATTAAGTCGGTCTATGTGTGCCAGAATTGTGGCGCAGAATCTGCAAAATGGATCGGTCGTTGCCCGGTTTGCAACGAGTGGAACACCTATGTTGAGCAATTGGTGAAGAAAGAACCTGTTGCACAGACTGCGGTGGCTTCTGCTGTTGGTGGCGATGGGCGATCGAAGTCTAAACCTGTTCTAATTGGTCAGGTGGAACTCTCGCAAGAACCGCGTATCGATATGGGCTCCGCAGAGCTAAACCGCTTGTTGGGTGGTGGGTTGGTTCCTGGCTCAATGACGCTTATTGGTGGCGAGCCGGGTATCGGTAAATCTACTCTGGTTATGCAGGTCGTTCTTGGAATAAAAAACAAGCGTACACTGTATTGCAGTGGTGAGGAAAGCGAAAAGCAGCTGCGCTTGCGGGCTGAACGCCTGGGCAATGTCGATAATCCGAATTGCTATATCGTTAGCTCTACTCTTCTGGAAGATATTTTTGTCCATATTAAGAATGTACAGCCTGATATTGTTATCGTCGACTCTATTCAAACTATCTCTACTGAAAATATGGAGTCGGGGCCGGGCAGTATCTCGCAAGTGCGTGAGTGTGCGGCTCAAATTCTCCGTTATGCAAAGGAGAGCGGTGTGCCTGTCCTGCTCATTGGACACATTAATAAGGACGGAAACATTGCGGGCCCGAAGGTGTTGGAACATATTGTAGATACCGTGCTACAGTTCGAGGGCGACCAGCATTACCTCTACCGCATTTTGCGCTCTATTAAAAATCGTTTTGGTAGCACCTCTGAATTAGGCATTTTCGAGATGATGCAGAACGGTTTGCGCGAGGTGACCAATCCTTCTGAAATGTTGATGACTGAAAACCACCTTGGCCTAAGTGGCACGGCTATTGGCGCTACGGTCGAGGGCGCACGACCTTTCCTTATTGAGGTACAGGCTTTAGTCAGCACGGCCGCTTATGGAACTCCCCAGCGTTCGTGTACCGGATTCGATAATCGCCGCTTGAATATGTTGCTGGCTGTGCTTGAAAAGCGTGTCGGTTTCAAACTGTCTCAAAAAGACGTCTTCCTGAATATCGCAGGTGGTGTGAAGGTGAACGATCCGGCTATGGACCTTTCGGTTATTTCTGCCATCCTCTCTTCTAATATGGATATACCTGTCGATGCTAATACTTGTCTGGCCGGTGAAGTCGGCTTGACTGGTGAACTGCGCCCTGTAACCAGAGTAGAGCAACGCATTGCCGAAGCGGAAAAATTAGGGTTCAAGCGTATAATTGTTCCTGCATTTCGTTCTGTGCAGGGTAGCGTTGGCAATTCTATCAGGGTGGTTACTGCACAAAAGGTGGAAGATGCCTTTAAAGAATTGTTCGGCTAATGTACCCTCTTCCCATATGTTACAAGAAACCCTTGCCATAATCCTGTCGAAGAAACAGTTTAAGGACGAGAACTTTATTGTTTCTGCCTATACCGAAAAGTTCGGTAGGGTGAACTATACTGTTTATGGCGCACATAGCCGTCAGGGCGGGCGGAAATTGGCTTTTTTGCAACCCATGTCTGTCGTGACTATTATGGCCGATTACAGACCGAAGCGCGATTTGCAAGTGCTGCGCGATGTGTCTTGCTCAACACCGTTAATGTCGCTCTTGGCCGACCCGGTGAAGAATACAATGGCAATGTTCTTGGCCGAATTTTTGACACACGCATTGCGCACAAATGAAGAGGATCGATTCTTGTATTTGTTTCTTCGTGATTCTATTTTGTGGCTGGATTTGACGCCTTCCGATAAAATAGGTAATTTCCATATTTCGTTTTTGGTCCGCTTAAGCGTGTTTTTAGGGTTTACGCCCAATCTGGGTCCAGAACAATCTGATATGCTATACTTTGATTTGCTGAATAGCGAATATATGCGTTATGCAAGACCTAATGCCGACTTGATTGATCCGGAGGAACAACATTTTTTACGGAAGTTGTTGCGGATTAATTATCGTAACATGCACCTGTTCTTATTCTCGCGTGATGAACGGAGTAACCTATTGAACCGGATTATCCGTTATTACCAGATACATATCCATGGTTTCGGTCAACTGAAATCTGTTGACGTCTTACGTGAAGTTTTCGACTTTTAGTTTTATTTCTGCTTATTTTTGACGCACTTCTGCTCTTTTTTTTAAGCCGATACTGATCTATCTTTGTCTTGTACTAAACAATAACATAAATGAGTATGAATTATCTGAGTAGCTTTATGGCTGGTTTTGCTGTTGTACTGATGGGCACTGCTTGCAATACGGCGTCCAAACCAACTGTTAGTGGACAACATGGCGGACACGACTATGTCGATTTGGGCCTGCCTAGCGGTAACATGTGGGCGACCTGTAACATTGGTGCTGGCTTGGCTGAAGAAAACGGTTTGTATTTCGCATGGGGCGAAACGACTTCCAAAGAGGTTTATGATTGGTCCAATTACCGTTGGGGCAATGGGGAGGCGGAGTCAAGAATTAAAGTAAACAAGTATTGTTCGGCCAAACACGAAGGTGAGGTCGATAATTTGCTGAAACTGGATTTTGCTGACGATGCTGCTAACAAAAGTTGGGGTGGTAAGTGGCGTATGCCGACAAAAGAAGAATGGGAAGAATTGTTTGACGCATGTGAATGGGAATATGTGAAAAATTACAATGGGACGGGAATTGATATGAAAAAAGGTATCTCTAAGAAGAATGGTAATTCCATCTTTTTCCCCTTCTCTGGCTATCATAATGGAGAAGCCTTTATTAAAGATGAGGGGCAGTTTTGGAGCTCGACCCAATATGCGAAGAACGGATTACAGGCTATGTCGGCCCGTATGCTTACCCACGGAAACAGTTTGAAGAACATACCGCGCAAGCAGGGGTTGGCCGTCCGTGCGGTTGTCGGACAATAAGCGCGAAATTTGCGGAACTTGTTGAAATGTAGTTCCGTTTGTCTGATGTAAAAGAACTTTGTCTCAATAGGAAACGGGGTGTGTCTGCAATTTTGCGGCACACCCCGTTCTTATTATTGTTTGTATGGATTTTTATACAAACTCGTCGCCCATCTGCACCTTTGTCTCGTTCACAAAGTCGCGGATGCGTTGCTCTTGGTCTTTTTTGCAGATAAGCAGAACATTGTCGGTTTCTGCTATGATAAAGTTCTCTGCTCCCTGTATGACAGCGAGTTTGCCTTCTGGCAGGGTGATGATGTTGTCTTTGCAGTCGTATAGCATCAACTTGCCTTTCTGACGGACATTGGCATCCTTATCCTTGTCGCTCAATTCGTAGAGCGAACCCCATGTGCCAAGGTCACTCCAACCGAAGTCGGCTTCGATAACCTTAACGTTCTTTGCCTTTTCCATAATGACATAGTCAATGCTTTTATTGGTGCACGACTGGTATATTTTGTCAATATAGCCCTGCTCTGCTGGAGTGTTGTAGAATTCCATGCCGGAACGGAATTTCAAAGCCATTTCTGGGGCATATAGGTCGAAGGCTTCTGAAACGGCTTTCACATTCCACAAGAACATGCCTGAATTCCATAGGAAATCACCACTTTCAAGAAAGATGGTCGCCATTTCGAGGTTTGGCTTTTCGGTAAAGGTCTTTACCTTGTATACGCCGTTGTCGCTTTCGCCGTCTGTCTGAATGTAGCCGTAACCGGTTTCAGGACGGCTAGGCTTTATGCCGAGGGTGAGCAGGTCGTTGTGGGTGCTGGTATACTCCAAGCCTTTCGTTATGGATTGTACAAATTCATCTTCCTTTAAAATGAGGTGGTCCGATGCGGCCACTACCACATTGGCGTCGGGGCATAGACTCGCTATTTTGTAGGTCGCGTACGCAATACATGGTGCTGTGTTGCGGCGGGCTGGCTCTAACAAGAGTTGTCCGGGCTTTATTTCCGGCAGTTGCTCGAGTATGAGGTCGCGGTACGAGGAGTTTGATGCGATGAATATGTTTTCTGCAGGTATCACTTTCCGCATGCGGTCGAATGTCATTTGAATAAGTGTTCGGCCTGTCCCAAATAGGTCAAGAAACTGTTTGGGACGCTTTGATGTGCTGAACGGCCAAAAACGGCTGCCAACACCTCCTGCCATGATTACGCAGTAGTTTTTCTGTGTCATGATGTTTGGTTAATTATCTTCTTTTCTGCGAATATACTAATTTTTATTTGGCTTTCAAACTGTGGCTGTTATCTATTCTCTGCTGTTTGTTACTGTGCCTTTATCCTAGTCTCCTATTATTTCCCTGGCACATCTGTTTGTGTCTACCCCCTTTTTTCTCTACTTTTGTGTCGTAATTGATTATACCGCATGCGGAAACTCTCTAATTTAAAGGACAATGTCCTTTTTGTAAATATCTCGTCGCAAGGGTTGGTCCAGTTTGCGAATTACCTTATTCCCTTGTTGCTCATCCCGTATGTGACGAGGGTGCTAGGACCCGATGCTTTTGGACGAGCCTCTTATGCTCAGAACATTGGAGCCTACCTCACTTTGTTGGTGAACTACGGGTTCGAGTTCTCGGCAACGCAAGAAGTTTCTATCCACAAGAATAACCCGGCTAAAGTACAATCTATTTTTTCTACTGTTATAGCCTTTAAGTTCGCTTTGTTTGTCTTGTCTCTTGCACTTGTTGCCGGATTGGCGGCTGTCGATTATAGGGTCAGAGAAGATTTTTCTTCTGTCTTGATTGTCTCTCTGGTCAATTTTGGGTGGGTCTTGTTCCCTACATGGTTCTTCCAGGGTATCGAGCATATGGTGAAAATGAGTGTGTTCTCGTTTTTTGTAAAACTGTTCGGCGCTTTGTTGGTGATTGCCATGGTTCATCGGCCGTCCGATTACCAACTCTACTTGTTGGGCCTCACGCTTGCTAATGTTTGCGTCGGCGGTTATTCTTTTTATTATGTGATGCACAAATATGGGGTGCGCTTGGAACGCCCGCAACCATTTGGTTCTGCCCAGGTTGTGCGAAAGGGTTTCCCGATCTTTATCAATACCATTTTGGTTAACTGCAACACAATGTTAGGCATCTATGTGATGGGGCGTTATCTTACTGATGCTGAAATTGGTGCTTATTCGGGCGCTCAGAAAATAATAATGGCGGTTATGATGATTACCTGCCAAACTGTGACGATTGCCCTTTTCCCTCGTATTAGCAGCTACTTTCACGAGTCAAAGGAAAAGGGACTGGCATATTTGAAAAAGTGCATCTTGTTGATTTCTATCTTTTCTTTAGCTGTGAGTGCTGTCACCTTTTTGCTGGCACCGCTCGTCGTGTCTATTCTGCTGGGGAATGATTTCTCCGATGCAGTCTTCTTGCTGCGGTTGCTTTCTCCACTCACATTTTTAATGACTATGGCCACTACGCTTACTGTTCAGGGACTGTATGGAATGCAGTTGCAAAGGTTTGCGCCCCTTATCGGATTGGCGGTTTGCGTGTGCAGTGTCTCTCTCAACTGTGTCCTCATTCCCAAAGAAGGCGCTGCTGGCTCGGTCTATGCGTGGCTGGTCTGTGAGCTCGTTGAGATATCAATAGCCGTGGGCCTCCTTTGGTGGAAAAAAGATGCGAAATGATTACCTTTGTGATATATTGAAGTAACAAAAACATGTTCATCTATATTTTCGTGCCCTTCTTATTGACGCTTTTGGCCGTCTCGTTCCCAAAAATGGGGCCGAGGTCCAAATCGTTGTCCATCAGTCTGACTACGCTTCTGTTGTTCGTTATCGTGGCATTCAGGGGACGTTATGTCGACCACGACTATCGTTTGGCTTACGAATATTTTATCGACCATATCCCTGATGCGGAATACATGTTCCGCGATTTCTCAGGATATCTGCATAGCTTGCCTGCTCCTGAACTCAGTTTCTGTGTCTTGGCCTCTTTAGTCAAAAGTTGCACTTGCTATGTTATGCCTGTCATTGCATTCCTGTATGCAATGTTTGCAGTTCCGATTAAGATGAAGGGTATTCGCAGACTGACAAACGACGATGTGTTTGGATTCGCTTTGCTGTTCTATTTTTCTAATCTGTTCCTTCTGCATGAAATGACCCAGATAAGGGCCGGTCTGGCTGTCGGCCTCTTCATGTGCGCAATCCCTGCTATTCACCGGCGGCAGTTCGCCAGATATGTCCTCTTTATCGCTATTGCGTCGTTGATACACAGATCGGCAATGATGGCTTTACCCCTGTATTTCTTAGGTACCAAAAGCATAAATCTCAAACTCTGGGTCGGATTGGCTGTCGCTATGTTTGTGCTGGCTCTCGTGCATTACGATGTTGTATCGATTATACTTAACTACAATGTGCCTGTCTTGCACCATAAACTTGTCATTTATTCTGCAACGCAAGACTGGCTGAAATTTGAGATGAACCTGTTTAATGTGTTCATATTCCTACAGTTTTTCGTGGCTCTTTTCTTGTATTGGAAACGGGAACTTGTCGCTCCGCATTGCCCTTATTTCTATTTTGCCCTGAAACTAAATTTCTTGAGCATTATCGTTTTTTATTTCTTTTCGCGTATCCCAGTGTTCGCTTTCAGGTTGAGCGACTTCTTAGGCTGTGCCACTATTATTTTGTATCCATTGGTTTATTATGTCTTGAAACCTCGTTTCGCTGGCCAGTTCTTGGCTATAGGTATGGCCTGGTGCATACTCCTGGTGAATTTGTTCCATAATAAGTTGGTCGACAGTTATTATATGATTTTCTTCGAATAACATGATAGAGATTGCTGTTTTACTGGCTACATATAATGGGGCTGACAGGTTGCCCCGTCTGTTAGATTCTCTTTTGGCTCAAAGTTGCCAGAATTGGGTGGCCTATGCCCACGACGACGGGTCGGCCGACGATACTGTCCGCATTCTTGAAGATTTCGCTAATCAGCATCCCGGTAAATTAGAGATCTTGGGGCGTGATGTCGCCCATTTGGGGGCAAAGGGTAATTTTATGTGGTTGTTGGAACATGTGAGAGCCGACTACTATATGTTTTGCGACGAAGACGACATATGGCTGCCTGAAAAAATTAGTGAGACTTTCCGCTTTTTGAAAGAAATAGAACAACGGATTCCGCTGAATGTGCCGGTTTGTGTGCATACCGACTTGGCTGTTTGCGATGAAAGCTACAAGGTGTTGTATCCTTCTTTGTGGCGTTTGTCGAAGGTTATGCCCGAATGGCAGGAACATCCCGACCGGTTGCTGGTCGCTAACTGTGTGACTGGCTGCACGATGATGTTCAATGGACGTGCGCGTGAGCTGGCTCTGCCTATGCCCGATTTTGTCCCCATGCACGATTTGTGGGTCGCTTTCCAAACAGTGGCCAATGGCGGAGTTCTTTCGCATATCAATAAGCAGACCATTTTGTATTGCCAACATGGCGACAATGAAGTCGGAGCTAACCAGGTCGGCTGTGGCTATGTTTTGGCTAAACTGAAAAATTTGAAACGGGTCTGGAATGGTAATGTAGAACAGTACTCAATTGCAAAAAAACTGAGAGATATGAGTGTGTTTAAGTTTGTTTCAATTAAATTTATATTCGAATTAAAACGAATGTTTTAGGACTATTATGCTTTCCGTTGTTCTGGCTGCCTATAATGGTGGTATTTATATACATGATCAAATCGCTTCCATTCTTCCCCAATTGTCAACTGGGGACGAGTTGATTGTGTCTGATGACGGAAGTTCAGATAACACAATGCAGGTGGTTGCCGCTTTTAATGATACGCGTATCAAGCTGGTGGAAAACAAAGGTCCCCATGGTATCGTCTCAAATTTTGAGTCTGCTTTACGGATGGTTCGGGGCGATATCGTTTTTTTATGCGATCAAGACGATTTGTGGACTCCGAACAAGGTGCAAGTTTGCCTGAAGGCTCTGGAAAATGCAGATTTGATTGTTCACGACTTGATGTTCCTGACCGCTGATGGCTGTGTCTCTGATGTGGGCTTTTTTAAGTCTCGTAACTCTGGACCGGGCTTTTGGAAAAACCTCTACAAAAATGGTTTTATGGGGAGTTGTATGGCGTTTAAGCGTTCTGTGCTCGACTTCGCTTTACCTTTCCCAAAAGATATTTTGTGGCATGATATGTGGATTGGGCTGATGGCAGAACGCAAGTGTAAAACCCTTTTTATTCCAGAACAGTTACTTTATTATCGCAGACACGGCGATAATGCCTCTCCTACTGGCGACAAGTCTTCTTTTTCTTTAATGAAACAGTTGCATTATAGGTGGGTGATGCTGAAAAATGCTCTAAAAAGATAATTTTTTTATTTTTTTTCTTGTCGTTATATACGAAAACACGCTTCTCTACGTTAAAGAAAACATATAGGTAAAAATTTGGCTGTGATGCCAAATTGATGTAATTTTATGAGTTGAGCGACTATTTGCCGATTTTATATAGGGTGTTTCCAATGCATATTTATGCGTTATATTATGTATAAGGGTGAATAATATATAGTTAGAACTTTATTACATATTTTTTGGATTCCTCTGTGTTTGGAAAATGGCTGACTTTTTAATACCATGTCGAAAAGTGATTTTGAAATATCAGATGTAGAAAAATGGCTTAATCGGGCCTTTTTTACTCCCTTGAATGTTAAGAAATGTTGCATTTCTAGTTTCACTTAATCGGCTTATTAGTTCTTCTAAATGATTACAATATCAATAGTAGTATACAAGACGGACGTTGGAGAGTTGGGAAGGTGCCTTTCTTCTCTCTCTTCTTCGTTGGTGAAAACAATTTATGTTGTAGACAATTCGGATGAGAAGTCTCTATCTGATTTCTGTAAGCAATATAAAAATGTTGTATATATTGGTAGTGAAAATGTTGGTTACGGCTCTGGACATAATAAGGCTTTACGATTGGCTCTGAAAGATAATGATGTGCAATATCATCTTGTTATCAATTCTGATGTCTATTTTGAACCAAATGTTCTTGACAAGATTGCCGATTATATGGACAAAAATCCTGATGTGGCACAGGTTCAGCCTTACGTATCTTATCCCGATGGAAGCCAACAAGAGACCGTTAGACTCTTGCCAACTCCTATTGATCTGATTTTTAGACGTTTTTTGCCAAAGTCACTGGCCGAACGGTTGAATTACCGTTATACCTTATTGTTTTGGGATCATAAAACTCCTCTTAATATCGCTTATCATCAAGGCTCCTTTATGTTTTTCCGCCTTTCGGCACTTGAAAAGGTTGGCTTGTTTGACGAGCGTTTCTTCCTCTATCCCGAGGATATTGATATTACGAGACGTATGCACAAGTGTTTCCGGACTATGTTCTGGCCTAGTGTCAGCATTGTTCATGCTCATAGGGCTGCATCTTACAAGAACTCGAAAATGTTATTAATCCATATGTGGAATATGGTGAAGTATTTCAATAAATGGGGATGGTTTTTCGATAGGGAGCGAAAAGCTTGGAACAACGAGGTCTTGAGGGAGTTAAACTATAAAGGGTTTCGAAAATGAACTACATAATTTTCGGTGGTACGGGTTTTATTGGGAACCATTTGGCTGACCTCTTGTTTGAACAACATCCAGGCTCTGCTATCTGGAATCTTGATATCGTTGACCCTGACAAACTGCAGGGACTGACTGAGAAGGAACTCCAAGACTATACTACAATCAAGAATTGGAAGTCGCCTGTTGTCGATGGTGGTTCCAGAAAATCTGTGTTTGCCTTTTGCGATGTGCGTAAGCCTATTGGCGAACTCCCTTTCACTCCGACTCCCGATGATGTGGTGTTTAATCTGGCTGCTGTTCACCGGACTCCCGGACATCCTGATTATGCTTACTTTGAAACAAATATCCGGGGCGCTGAAAATGTTTGTGCGTTCGCCGAAAAATATGGAATAAAAAATGTTGTTTTCACTTCTTCTATAGCTCCTTATGGAGCGTCTGAAGAACTGAAAACAGAAGATACTCTTCCTACTCCAAATACTCCTTATGGCGTTTCGAAACTAATCGCCGAAAAAATACACTTGGCCTGGCAGAGGGGTGGGGCTGACCGAAAACTTACTATTCTTCGGCCTGGTGTTGTGTTCGGAAAAGGGGAAAACGGAAACTTTACACGTCTCTATTGGGGTATTCGTAAACACATGTTTGCCTACCCTGGACGTAAAGACACCATTAAAGCCTGTGTTTATGTGAAAGAACTGGTAAGGTTTATTCTTTGGAATGTGGAATCGCGACCTTCTCTTTTGGGGTTGTTTAATTGCACTTACGAACCTGCCTATACTATTGAACAGATTGTCGCTGTTATGAAGCAGACTACGGGGCTTACGCAATGGGTTCCATACATTCCTAATTTTGTGATTATGCCGGTTGCCGCTTTCGCTATGTTGCTTGGATCTCCTATGGGTATTTGCCCTGCACGTGTAAAAAAATTGCAGATCTCTACCAATATCAGCGGTGTTAGTATGGCACAGTCGGGTTATGACTTTAAGTGGAAGTTTGAAGAGGCTGTCGCTGATTGGTTTGACGATAATAATAAGACCTGCTTAGAGTAATTCTTCCTTCTAGAAGATTGCCTCTTCGTTTGTCTTCCCCCTAAAAATACTTGTATATGACGGAATTATCTGTAAGAAAGTTTACCTCTTTCTTTTTAGACAATAAGCTGGCAATCATTGAGGGACTGACGTATGCCCTTGCTTTCTCGCTGAGTTTTCCAAAAGGATTTTCTGCATACACGCTTGGTGTGTGGTTTGCTATGTGTGTGCTTTTGTCTGTCGGACACTGGCGCGAAAACTTGTCTGCTGCTGTTTCTTGCAAGCAGTCGTGGCCGTCTGTGGCTTTGCTGTTGCTGTTTGCTATTGGTCTTTTATCTCTAACCTATGCTTCCGATGCTGGAGCTGTTATCCACCGGTTGTTTAATGCGCGTTTTCCTGTTTTTTGTATCCCTTTGGGTGTTTTACTTGCGAATGTCCGTGTCCCTTTGTCTCGTGTCCTAAAGTCTTATTTCTTTGGAGTCACCTGTTTTGTCCTCTACTCTTACCTGATGGTAGCTCTTATGATGAGCGATAATCATTTCCTTGAGGCTCTTGACGGTGACGGGTGGAGTGGTCTTACTCATTTGTTTGGCGATGTTGTAAATAGGGCCTATACGAATACTAATGTTGTGCTGGCTGTTTTTTCTTCGGTTTTTCTCCTTCTGACAAATAAGGTCCAGCGGCGCTATTATTGGATATATGGACTAGCACTTGCCATTATATCCTTTTTTCTATTTGTCAACACTTCGCGTATGGTGTTGCTCTCGGCTATGGCTGTCGTCTTTGTAATAGCATTGTCTTTTGTTTCTACCAATAGAAGACTTTTTGTAGGTGGGGGCATTTTCTTCCTTTTGCTGTGTTGTGCCGTGTTGTTAACCGATAATCGGATTTCAAACTCTTTTAATACTATTGTAAATTCTTTTGCCGATGGAACTACTTCCTTTTCCGATCCACGCTTTATGATTTGGAAGGCAGGAGTCGCAATTGACCCGCATACGTTCCTTTGGGGATATGGTGAAAACAATGTTGATGGATTCCTGTTCCAAGAGTATGAGCGGATGGGCTGGGCAGAAGGTATTGCCTGGCATTACCTGTGCCATAACCAGTATTTGGAATTGTATTTGGAACTGGGATTGCCTGGACTTTTGACTTTTGTAGGAGCTATGGCTCTAGCCGTGTTGGCTGTAACAAAGAAATATAAACGTTTTACTGCTTCTTTTGTGATGCTCTTTGCCTTGATTATGTTTACCGAATGCTATATTTCAAGAACCGCTGGCGCCTTGTTCTTCGCTTTTTTCTTGTCTGTGGTTTGTATGTCAGAGGGGGCAGATGCACATTTGCCAGTTCCTGAAAGATTTCTGACTGCCCGGCATAAGATTGGCGTCTCTTTGCTTGCCGCTTTTTCTGTTATAGCTCTTTTGTTTGTTTTCGTTTACCGGCACAAAATGGCCGAGTGCTACACCTTGTCGAAAGCGAACGATATCGTTGTGGCGAATGAACAGCGCGATGGGCTTCCTCTCTATCGTCTTGACGCTTATTCCAGGTGTTCTGCTGCCGATAATAATGCTTTTTCTTATTATGTATTCTTTATTTCGAGAAACCATAAACAGAAGGTCCGTTTTGACATTGACTGTTTTGTCTCGGATGATTTTAGTGGCGATTGGGCTTTTATTGCTAATCTTGATAAAGAACACCGTACCTTAAAGAATGTTTTTTACAATATGGCTGCAAAAGGCTCTTGGCAGACTCTGACGATAGACTTACCTCCGGGCGACAACTTTGTCAATCTTGATATGGGGAAAAAGGGCGTTGACGATTTCTCTGCTCTACGTGGTTTTGTCCTTTATTCAAATCCACGTTGGGTCGAGATTAATTGATGGTTACATTGCTGCTGACAAATCTCCCTACATAAAGTTTTTGTATGTGCCCTGTCTACTATATTAAACCTTTAATGTTTAAGATTTATTAATCCATGAAGAATATCATACTTGTTTTATCTCTAGTACTGCCTTTTTCTGGTTTTGCTAAGAATAAAGAAAGCTGCGTATGGGAAGGTTTGAAATGGATTCTAGGCGAAGAGGAAAACAATATTTTTTAAGTTCAAGTTCCCATAAACTACGATTTGATTTTCGTTCCCGATTACAAAGTTCCTATTGGGGGCAATTCGGCCAACCATTGGAAAAAAGCCATTCTTAGTTTTCTGTCTCGTCCGAAAGAAGAGGAAGAGCTTAAATTGTGGAACGCATGTAATTTGGAGACAAATGGGAAACTGGAATATGAACTCAATTCCGAAAACAAGCGTGCCAACCGAATTTTTGGAGGCTGGACTCAAGATTCTATCTTTATTAATGATAGCAAGATAGGTACCTTTACCTATCGGTATTCCGCTAAGTTTGACAGCCTGTTTATTGTTGTCAGACGCGCAGATGCCCCTTTCCCGTCTTCGAAAACACTATTAACAAATGGCCATTTATCTACTACAACAACAGAAAAAAAAGCAACTCCCGAAGGTGCCAACAATATAAGAGGAACTTGGAAGTTTGGAAATAGTTACATCATTTTCGATGAGCTACAAACAAATGCAAACGATACAAATGAAGGCTTTTTACAAACCCAGTCGGCAGATTCCTCCCAAAAAGGAATGATGCGAATGTATAGTATATCTAACGACCAACCACCGGTTCAAGGTTTCCCCAAACTGTCTTTGACTTATTGGATTAAAGGCAACAGGCTCTGTTTGTGTGATGAGAGAACGCATATGTGCGAAATTCCGTTCAGACTTTCGGCCGATGGTTCGGAAATCTACATTGTTCTTACCCGTTCGAAACTCAACAAACAGCAAAAGGAACTGATTAAGAAATACAAGCCAAGCTACTGACTGTTTTATAAATATTAATCATGTCTTTTCAATTTGGCCGTTTGTAAATTAGCAATTGAAAATTGCTGGTGAAAATCAATAAAACACAATCTGTGACTCTGTTTTTTCTTTGGTTGTTGAAATACCGTAATAATGTCCTTCCCTGTGTTGTCCGATGAGAAAATCGTCTGCAAAAAAGAAATGAATGTATCAAACAGAGGTGCATGATAACAGAAAGGTGTGCCAAAATTGGACCTTCCCAATTATGACACACCCTTTGTCTCACCTGTTAAGATGTTGCAATTATGCTTTTTCGCACTCTTTGTTCCGCTTTTTGCTGAATATGTAACCAACTCCTAGTGGAATAAGGTAAAGCAGGGCAATGAATAACGTTGTTAGTTTGTTGTTCGGAATTTTCATCTGCCCAGCCTCACAACTGTCGAGTGGCTCACTGAATGTTGGAATGTTTTTCAGCGCCCACTTGTTCACTACCGTTCCTTTCTTTATGATCATTAGACCAGGACTGCTGCGTATAATGGTCTTTAACATGATTTCGTCGGCATTCAGATATTCGTATTTGGCATTTGTGGCGGCCAAATAACTGTTCATCTCTTCTGTCCCTTCGCTTGTGGCGGTTAGACAGTAGAATTTGTAACCATGCGCATGCGCATATTCGTAGGCGGAATTTACTTTTTCGCTGTTGTCGTAGTGACAACCTCCCGGATTGGTGACAATGTTGAATTCGGTCAGGTTGTGCGCCACTAGCAAGAATACATAATTTGTGTCTTCCAATACAAGGTCGGTGATGTCGCCATCGTCTGAATGGTTGAGTACAAAGTCGTGGATTGGCGGTTCGTAACCTTTCTCTACTATCTCGTTTTTGCTGTCAACAAAGTGCCACGAAGTGTCTTTCGGGTAATTTTGCATGTTGAACTCTTGTTTGACTCCGTTTTTCTCGTAGATGAAGGTGGTTCTTATGCTATCCTTTTTTGCTCCTTCCGGATAAGACATGCCTTCCTGTATGTTTGCTCCTATTCTGTATGGACGGAAGTCCATGATTGGCAGGTTTTGGAAACAGTATACGGAAATGATGAGCGAAAATACAAATGTGTATCCCAATACAGCCCATTCCGCTTTTTTACAGAAGCCGCGCTTGCTATAGCCCAACCATTCCCATATCAATACTACTGCTGCTAATAATATAACGTTTTTCCAGAATGTTTGCCAGTTGGTGATAACCAGCGCATCCCCAAAACAGCCGCAATCGCTTACTGGATTGGCTATTGCCAAATAGAGGGTCAGAGGGGTGTAGAATACCATAAAGGCGAGGGTGCCGAGGGTAACTATCTTTTTCTGTATGCCTAATAAAAGCCCGACTCCCAGCACGAATTCTACTGCCGACATGATTGTCATGCCTGAGAAACCGAGCACCTTAAGCGCATCCCAATGAAAGGCGTTCAGGTAATCGGTTATTTTGTACAGACCTCCTAACGGGTCAACGGCTTTTACAAAGCCCGAGAATACGAATACTGCACCTACAAACAACTGTAGTGCCAGTACAATGCGTTCTTTCGTCTTGTCGCTCATATATGTATGTTTTTATTGTTGTCTTTTTATTTCCTCTTCTATTAATTGGTCTGCAAGTATTATGCAGTCGGGGCAGGGAAAGCGGTATGTGCCCTTTATCTCAATGCATTTGTCGCTTCCTGCTTTTGCGGCAAATGTCTCGTTTATTGGCCCGAAACCTTTTTGTCGCAACAGGTAGTTTGCGGCATACACTGCTCCGCATACGCCATCTGGCGCTCTCCCTCCCCGGTATTCCGCAAACTTGTCCACTAGGTCATCCTTAATCGCAAACTCTTGCTGGAATCCTTTTAGTATTGCCTGAGCACAGGTGTAGTTGCACGGTGGGGTGCGGAAATATGAAATGGACTTTTGTCTGTCTGGATTCATTAATAAAATTTATTTTATTAGTTCGAATATGGTTTTTATTCCTTTTATCTTCTCGTTTTCAATCCTTTTCAACAGGCTGTTTGCCTTTGTTGCTTCGACTGCCGCCATCGCATAGCGTTCTTTCACTTCCACAATCCCGAGCTCGTCTTTTGTCAGTCCGCCTTTCTGTATCAGAAAACCCACTACGTCGCCTTTACTGATTTTGTCGCGTTTCCCTTTCCCGATGTAGATGGTAGACCATTCTGGTGGTGGCGGAATAGGACTGCCTTCCTGCACTTTCTCTTTTAGCATCTTCGGAAGGAACTCCGGACGCATTTCGTTGATGTAGAGTATGACAAAGGCTTGTCCCGATGCGTTCATTCGTGCCGTTCGCCCGTTTCTGTGAGTAAAAACCTCTGCGCTATTGGGCAGATGGTAGTGGATGATGTAGTCTACTTCCGGTATGTCGAGACCACGTGACGCCAAATCGGTCGATATCAGGCAATTTACCGACCCGTTCCGAAACAGGCATATTGCCTTCTCTCGGTCGGGCTGTTCCATTCCCCCGTGGAAACACATGCATGATATGCCTTGTTGGTGTAGGTAGTTGGCTATGCGGTCGGCGCTTTCTCTAAAATTGGCGAATATGATGCTTTTCCCTTTGCCAAGATGACATAATAGTTCTTTTAGCGCAGGTAGTTTGTCTTTTTCAACCGAAACCACTTCTTTCAACTCTAAACCTTTGGTTGGCTCGTCTGTCCTTAAAAAGTCGATTCTTGTTGGTGACGATATCTTTAGGAAGTCTGGTATCTCTATGGCTTCTGTTGCCGATAATAACACCTTCTTTTCTGCCGAATGCATGTGTTTGACTATAAATTCCATTTCTTCGCAGAATCCGAACTCTAGAGATTTGTCGAATTCATCGAGAATTATGGTTTTTATTGTCCCCGGGTCGAAACTGTTGTGTTTAATGTGGTCTACAATTCTACCGGGAGTCCCAATCAGCACATCTGGGGGTGCTTCGGTTAGGGAGCGTTGCTCTTTTTCGAACGGGTGACCTCCGTAGGTGCAGAATGCGCGGAACCCAGAACCCATCTGTTGGAATACTTGTGCTATCTGCAAGGCCAGCTCTCGCGCAGGAACAATAATCGCTGTGCTTATTTGCTTTTTGCCGGGCTGTAGCATTTTGACAATTGGAAGCAGATAGGCAAGGGTCTTTCCTGTCCCTGTAGGCGATAGAATGAGTGTCGCGTCTTCTTTCGGAATCACAGAAAGTGCTTTTTCCTGCATTCCGTTCAAGGCGCTTATGCCCATCCGTTCTAATATCTTGGTTGTAGTCTCGTTCATGAATCTTTATTTTACTACTTCGTTGAATATCTTTTTTGCGAAGTCGCTCAAACTGTTGTCGCGGGCGCCCATAGTAAGTATGACATCGCCTGGTTTGATATTCATCTTTATGTAAGGTGGCATAAGGTCGCGGTTCCCGAAATACAATACGTGTCCGTTCTCGAATTTCATACGGTCAGCCACATCACTGCTGGTAACCGTGCGCTCCACCGTTCCTCCTGCGTAATAGACGTCGCTTAGCAGGAAGTAGTCTTCCTTGCGCAATACTTTCAACACTTCGGCTTCGAGTTCTTCGTGCATAAATTTCAGAGGCCCGAATCCATGGGGTTGGAACCACGCCCACACACGTTTGCCAATTGTCTGGCATGCTTTTATGGCACACACCACTTCTGCCGGATTGTGTGCGAAGTCGTCGATAACACAACAGCCGTTCGCCTCGCCGGCGAGCTGTGTGCGCCTGTAAATGCCACGGTAGCTGCCCATGGCTTTTGCACTGTCTTTTACCGGTATGCCGATGGCTGAGCATATGGCTGTTGCGGCTAATGCGTTTTCCATGTTGTGGCGTCCTATGACGGGAATGGAGAAAGGTGTGCCGTTACATTTGAAAGAGATGGAAAAACCTTCTTGCTTGAATTCGGTCCCGTTGTAGCCTGCCTCGTCGTTGTCTGTCCCAAAGTCATTTTTTGCGTTTACACTCAGTTGCTTCGACATAGGGTGGCTTTGGTTGGCTATGAACACTTTCGATGTGTGCGCTTTGAACTGGCTAAAGAGGTCCATCAGTACGTCGTACTCTTTATGGTCGCGGTCAACATTAAGTACTGCCGATATTTCCGGATGGTAGCTGACTATTGAACCGTCGCTTTCGTCTGATTCTATAACCAACCAATCGCTTTTCCCGTTCCATGCGTTCCCTGGCAGGCCTTTCTCTTGAAGGGATACGAGTCCGGCTCCGCTCATTATCGATGGGTCGTATCCACATTCTTGCATAATGTGAAAGACCATTGCTGTTGTTGTCGATTTCCCAGACGTTCCGCCTATGGCAATGGTGCGGGCTTTTGCCGAGATGGCGGCCAGCAACTCCGAACGTTTCATTACATCAATGCCTAACTCACGTGCTTTCGATAGTTCTACATTCGTGTCCTCAATGGCGGTAGATATAATAACGACGTCAACATCGGCAGTAATACCCGTGGCATCTTGTTTGTAGCAACAGATTCCCTGTTGTTCGAGTTGTTCCTGTATCTGTAACTTGGTCGCATTTCCGAATTGGCGGTCGCTTCCCGATACTTTTTTCCCGCAACCGCATAGGTATTGTGCAATAGCACTCATTCCTGTTCCAGCTATTCCTATAAAGAAAAAGTGGTTATACTTGGTGTAATTATTCATTGTTTTACTTTTATAATAAACGACCGCCATGGCCGTAGCCCGGCGGTCGCTATAGTCTTGAATGTACAGCAGGCTAGTCCCCGCTGTTCGCTTCGCTTTCTTCTTTAGCGTTTTCAGCCTCATTTTCTGCGGCTTCTTTCGCTGCTTTTTCTGCTGCTTTTGCAGCCTTAGCGGCTTCTTTTTCCGCTTTCTTTCGCTCTTTTTCCGCCTCTTTCGCTGCTTTAGCGGCTTCTTTTTCCGCTTTTTTCCGCTCCTTGTCGCTCATTTCATGAGTCTCTTGAGGTGTAGCCTCTTGCGCAGGTGGAGTGGCAGGTGGTGTGGTGTCTCTACCTTCTTCTGACAGTGGCTCTATTATTGACGGAACGGCCTCTCCGGCTTTTGTCTCGCCAGAATTCAGCATAGGCGCATTGTCACGTTGAGGCATAATTGACGACAGCGAATCCACATTGTTCCTATCCATTGTGATTGGAACTTCAAGCGAATCTTCGTGTATCCGACGTAGGTTGTTCAGTGAGTCTGCTCTTGCCTTAATGCGGGCAATTGAGTCTGCCAGCAATTGTACGTCCGCATCTGTAGTGTCTTCAGGAGGTAGTAAACCTTCATAATCTTCACCGTTCAATTGCTCTATCACGTTACGCTTGTTGTGGGTGTAGAATTTGATGTGTCCTAAGTTCCTTCCTTCCCTGACCTGCAGTTTTGCGTATATCTTGCTCTGCTTTCGGTTCTTGTACTTAACCTTTATTTCGCCTGTGTTTAAGTATTCGAGGTTGAGGTTCGATATCATGCTGTCGGCGAAAGTCTCAACATCGTAACCGGGCAACAGCACGCTTACCGAGTCTACCAACTTGTTCAGGTTGATACGCCTGTACGGACTGTTCCCGACCAGTGTCATCAGTTTCTTGGCCATAATGCGGGTCGAATCCTTTTTGTCGTACAATTTCCGTTTGTAGAAATAGGTGTGGTGCATATAGTACATAAAGAAGTTGTATTCGTAGTTGAATGCGAACTTCTTCCTAGTATAGTTGACCGAATTAGGGTATACGCAGTCTGGTATTTTAATCTTTATTACCCTCTCTTTACTCTTGCCTTCTTTTTGCGCCCTTTCGGCATCTTTCAGGTCCTGCATGTTCTGCATTTCCTCTTCCAGTTCTGCAATTTGTTGGGCAAGCAGCAGGCTGTCAACCCCTTCGTCCAACACTTCCTTGTTCTCCAACGAAAGGTCTTCTGTCCCAGTGGAGTCGTTTCCCAGTCCTTCGTCATCGTCACTGATGTTCATTTCCAGACTGTCGGCTGCCATCGAGAATTCTTCATTCATTTTTTCCCTTCTCGACTTCTTCCGGCCAGTTTCTTCGTCGTAGTCGGTACTGTCGATTTGGGTGTTTTCCAACTTCGACATCAGACGCTCACGGTTTCTTGCCGCTTTGTCTGCATTTTTCGCCGCTTTTTCTGCTGCTTTCGCTGCTTTTATTGAGTCGGAGGCGGCTTCCATCATCTCGGCCTCGTCTCTCATGCGTTCGCGTTCGGCTTCAATGGAGTCTAATTCCAATTGCCGTTCGTATTTTTGACGCATTTTCTCCACTTTCTCGTCGCGTTTGCGCTTGTCGTTCTTTTTCTTCCATTCCGCTTTAACGCGTTTCTCGGCTATTTTGCGCGCCTCTTTCTCGGCTTTCTCCTTCTTTTTCGCAAGCAGTTTCTCCTTTTCTTCGGCAGCCAGTTTTTCGTTTTCCCTAATTCGGCGTTCAATCTCGGCTTCCCTACGTTTCGATGCGGCTTCCAGCGCCTGTTGGTGCAGTTCGGCTTTCCGTTCCCGCTCCAATGCCTCTTGCTCGCGTTTTGCCTGTCGGGCTTCTATCTCGGCTTGCATGCGTTCTTGGCGCTTCTGTCGTGCCAAGGCCCTCTTTTCTCTCTCGTTTTCACGCATCTTGAGTTCTTTCTCGCGTTGGGCTTGCCGTCTTTCAGCTTCTTTCTGTTTCAGGCGTTGCATGCGTTCCCGCTGGCGCTGTTTTATCTCCATTGAGCGTTCTTTGTTTCGTTCGGCCGCCGACTTTTGGGCATTTTGCTGCTGCTCGGCGTGTTGGCGTCGTGCTTCCGCCCTTCTCATAATGGCTTCTTGGCGTCGTGCTTGTATTTCACGCTGTCGTGCTTTGCGCTCTTCACGCAACTGTCTTTGTTTTTCTGCCCTTTCTGCCTGGGCTATTTTTCTTTGTTCGGCGCGTTCACGTTCTTCGGCGCGTTTTTGTAAACGTGCTTCTTTTTCCTGTCTGGCTCTTTCTTTCGCTTTTTGTCGCTCTTCTTTTTCGCGTTGGGCGCGTGCACGGCGGCTTTCCCTCTGTTTGCTCAGCTTCTCCTGGTTAATGCGTTTGCGTTCCTCCATTTTCTGGTGTTGGCGCTCCCGCTCGGCCCGTTGCTCTTCTTTTTGTTTCTCTAACCGTTCGCGTGCTTTCTGCCTTCTTTCTTCCGCCTTCTGGCGTTGCAGTTCGCGTTGGGCTTCTTGTTTCTCCTTTGCTTTCCTCAAACTTTCTTGCTCGGCCGATTTCCGTCTTTCTTCTTCTGCGTGTTGCTGCTCAACCCTTTCCCGGTTGTGTTGTTCGTTCCTTCTCTTTGCCTCTTCAAATTGGGCTTTACGCTCAGCCTCTTCTGCCTTTTTACGCTGCTCTTGCTCGTGGGCGACTTTTTCGGCGTGTGCTTTCTCTATGGCTTTTCTCCGCTCTTCGTCGTTGGCGTATTCCTTGTGCTCGACGGCTTCGATGCTGTTTTCTTCGGCCTCCTCCCTCTTGCGTTCTTCCTCTCTTGCGGCGGCTTCTTCTGCGGCTCTTCTCAGCGCCGACTTTCTTAAGGCCTGTTGTTCTGCCGCTTCTCTTTCTGCCTTGCGTTTCCTCTTCTCGGCTTCTCTTGCGGCTTTGCGGGCTGCGCGGCTACTTCTGTGCTTGTGCTCAGACGAATCGTCGTCTCTTTCGTTGGAGTTTTCTGTCTGCATGGTATCTTCTTCTTCGCCTGATTCTTGGGCAGAAGCAGTGCTGACACCACCCAGCAGGATGGTGGCCATTAACAGCCATATGATGAGAATCCTATTCAAAACCAGTAAATTGTATCGGTTTATTTGACATGTTCGGAAGCCAAAAATCAAATTTGACCTACTTATACGATACAAACTTACGAAAAAAAGTAGAATTTTGAACTAATAGGGTTGCATTAATCTTTCGGATGGTCTGCCTTTCATATTTTAAAAGTTGTCAGGCTCCCTCTGTTCCCCGTCCTTTTATAATTTTCCCTTATCCCGTCCTGCCTGACTTTTTTGCTGACTTAAGGAACTAACTGTCACGGAAAATTATTCAGATGGCTTCGCTTGTCCGCAAAAAATGGAGCATCTGAACTCCTGTTATACTTTTAACTTAGAACGGACGTGTAGGGGCCTTAGTGTGTAATTGGCTGATTTGCCCTTCTGGTTTTGGCGATGTCCGATTTCTTTTTTTGAGAACTCGTACAATTCCTTTATTTTTGTGGTTTAATTCTCAACCAAACGCAAACTAAAAAAACACATGTATAAAATAGGCCTTGATGTTGGTTCCACTACTGCGAAAATTGTAGCGCTCGACTCCAATGGACAAGTTGTTTATTCTTCTTATCGTCGTCATAAAGCAGATGTTAAAGGTGCTGTAGAAATCTTTTTACAAGAATTGTCGCATATTCTGAACGGTGAACAATTCGTTTTAGCCATTACGGGGTCTGTTGGTTTGGGTGTTGCCGAACGGTATGGAATTCAGTTTGTTCAAGAAGTTATTGCTGCGGCCGAATACACGCGTTTGTTACATCCTGAGGTTAGTACGATTATTGATATTGGTGGCGAGGATGCTAAAATTGTCTATTTGCAGGATGGTCGTGTCAAAGATTTGCGTATGAATGGTAATTGTGCCGGTGGAACTGGTGCCTTTATCGACCAGATGGCTCTTTGCCTCGGTGTCGATGTTGCTGAACTAGACGGACTTGCGCGACAATCTACGACTATTTATCCGATTGCTTCACGTTGTGGCGTGTTCTCGAAGACTGACATTCAGAACCTTATTGCTCGAAATGTGCCGAAGCAAGATATCGCAGCCAGCATTTTCCGGGCTGTCGCTGTTCAAACTGCGTCTGCCTTGAGCCATGGTTGCCAGGTGAAGCCTACCGTGCTTATGTGTGGAGGCCCGCTTACTTTTATTCCTTCTTTGCGTAAGGCTATTGCCGATTATTTCAAACTCGATTTCAAGAACGATGTCTTCCTTGAGGAGCGTGCCAATGTAATCCCTGCTTGGGGAACGGCTTTAAGCGCAAACCTTCCGGCCGATATTTCTTCTTCTTCTGAACAAAAGGCTCAAGTTTATACTATTGAATCGCTGACCGAATTGTTAAATGGCGAGCCGGTAAAAAAAGAGAAATCTAAGGTTCAGAAAAACAAGACTTTCGTTACTTTGCCTCCTATTTTCTCTGACGAGGCTGAGTATCTCGCATGGAAAGCACAAAAAGCGGAATCGTATATCCCTATCGTCAATTTGAACAAGTTGAAACCGGGTGAACCGACTTTCCTGGGTATTGATTCTGGTTCCACCACTACGAAGGTTGTGCTGATGGGACAGGATGGAAGCATACTATATAAGTTTTATGCACATAACGGTGGTAATCCTATTGGTGCTGTCCGTCATGGCTTGGAACGTCTGAAGGAAAGGTGTTTGGAAGAAAATATACAGCTTAACATTACTGCAGGATGCTCTACCGGCTATGGTGAGGATTTGATTAAGGCTGCCTTTTCGCTCGACTATGGCATGATTGAGACTATGGCTCATTACGTGGCTGCTCGGAAAATGTGCCCCGACGTGTCTTTCATACTTGATATCGGTGGGCAGGATATGAAGGCTATTTATGTCGAAAATGGTGCGTTAACCCGTATGGAGTTAAACGAGGCCTGCTCTTCTGGCTGTGGTTCGTTTATTGAAACTTTCGCTCAAACGCTCGATTGCAAGATTGAAGATTTTGTACTTCAGGCTTGCCAAAGCCAGGCCCCTAGTGATTTGGGTACCCGTTGTACGGTCTTCATGAACTCTAAAGTGAAGCAGGTCCTCCGCGAGGGGGCACAGGTGAGCGATATCGCTGCCGGCTTGGCTTATTCTGTGGTGAAAAACTGTTTGTTCAAGGTCTTGAAGTTGAAAAATTATGAGGAACTTGGCAAACATATCGTCTTGCAGGGTGGTACTATGCGTAACGATGCCATCGTGAAGGCTTTTGAAAATCTGACTGGCCAGTCGGTCTATTGCAATAATGTGCCTGAACTGATGGGTGCATACGGTTGCGCATTGTTTGCCAAACAAATGACGGAAACTGCTGATAGTGAACCTGGAACCCGTCCACTCGACGACTTCCTGAAAAAGGCTGAGTTCGATCAGAAAACACTCATTTGTCATGGCTGTGAAAACCAATGCCGCATAACCCGTTATATTTTCCAAAACGGGAAAAGCTACTTCTCGGGCAACAAATGCGAAAAAGTCTTTACTAATGGTTCGGCTTCCGATTATACGGGCGTAAATCTGAGCTTTAGAAAGTATAACGAATTGTTTGACCGTGCCGATAAAGTGGTTGTTGAAAATCCGAAACTGACGATCGGCATACCGCGTGCTTTGAATATGTACGAGGAATTCCCTTTCTGGCATACTTTCTTTACTTCGCTCGGAATCAGGGTGGTCCTTTCTTCTACAAGCACCTATACCAAGTACGAGAAAGGTGTTCATACGGTGATGTCCGATAATATCTGTTTCCCTGCAAAACTGGTGCATTCGCATATTTACGATTTGCAGGAACAAAAGGTGGATCGTATTTTCTATCCGCGTGTCGTGTATGAGAAACGCGAAGACAATACGGCGACTTCTTCTTTCAACTGTCCTATCGTTATCGGTTATCCTGAAGTTGTCCATTCGGCTATTGATACAACTATTCCTATCGACTCTCCGGTTATTTCGTTCAGCAACGACGATTATCTGCTGAAGGAGTTGGTTGAATATATGCAGCCTCTTGGCTTTGATAAAAAGTCGGTTAAGAAAGCGCATGCTGCTGCGTTAAAGGCTTATTCCGATTTTGGCGCACGTATGCGCCAACTGAACCTGGATGCGTTTGCCGATGCCAGAAAAAATGGCCGTATGGCTATTGTCCTGGCTGGCCGCCCTTATCATACCGACCCGCTAGTACAACACAAGGTAAGTGAAATGATTTCCAAGTTGGGCGTGGATGTTCTGACTGAAGATGTTGCCCGCTACCTGGAGGTGGGTGAGCGTGAGTCGTTTATTCTTAAACAATGGACGTTCGTTAACCGTATCCTCAATTCTGCCCAGTGGACTGCCCGTCAGGATATGATGACCCATTATGTGGAAACTACCTCTTTTGGCTGTGGACCTGATGCGTTCTTTGTCGACGAGGTCCGCTCTATCCTGAATAGACATGGCAAGTCGTTGACGCTCTTGAAGATTGACGATATCAACAATGTGGGCTCTATGAAACTGCGTGTTCGTTCGCTGATCGATTCCCTTCGTTTGTCGGCTGTCGAAAACAAGGCCGACAAGGGCGGACGTAACTGGCAGCAAGAGCCTCATCCTTTCGTTAAACCGCACAAGTTTGAAAAGATTGATAAGGAAACCCGTACTATTCTTACGCCTTTCTTTACCGAATATATTTCCCCTTTGCTCCCTTACGCCTTTAAGTTTGCCGGATACAATGTCGAGCAGCTTCCTATGGGCGATGCCGAATCTAACGACTTGGGATTGAAGTACAGTAACAACGAGGTGTGCTATCCGGCTACGCTTATCGTGGGCGATTTCATCAAGGCGCTCCAATCTGGTAAGTACGACTTGGAGAAGACGGCTGTGGCGGTGACACAGTTGGGTCAGTGCCGTGCTACCAACTATCCTGCCCTCATCCGTAAGGCTATTGTCGATGCTGGGTTCTCTCAAGTGCCTGTAATTGGTATTGCAGGAACCGATACCGACGACCAGCAGGGCTTTAAACTGAACTACTTCAAAGTGGCTCCTATTGTGCTCTATTCTACTTTCTATGGCGACTGGCTGTCTATTTTCTATCATGCAATTGCCGTCCGCGAAAAGAACAGGGGAGAGGCACGCCGCTTGCGCGACGAGTTCCTCGATAAGGCCAAGCCTATTTGTGAAAAGGGTGACTATAAAGCGTTCCTACGCCTGACTGGTGAGGCGGCTGAGGCTTTCAACAAGGTGCCTATTTACGAAGACCGTGTTTACCCGAAAGCTGGCATTACCGGCGAAATTTATTTGAAATTCAATCCTTATTCGCATAAGTATGTTCCCGATTGGCTGATGGAACATGGGGTGGAAGTTATTCCTTCTGCTGTCCACAACTTTTTCCTTCGGGCTTTTGTGAACTTCGATTTTAACAAACAACACCATGTGAAGAAGATGAAGGCGCCTTCTATGGCTATACACTTGGCGTGGAAGATGATTAACTCTATTATGAAGAAATTTGAGAAAGAGGCTTCTGTCTTCCGCTACTTCCAACCGGAATTGGATATTATGGAGATTTCCGAATATGCCAAAGACGTTATTTCTCTTTCTGCCCAGTTCGGAGAGGGCTGGCTTTTGCCTGCCGAGGTGATTGCCTTTATGAAGCAGGGGTGCAACAATGTGGTTAGTATGCAACCTTTCGGGTGTATCGCCAACCATATTGTGGCAAGGGGTATTGAGAAAAAGTTGAAAAACCTTTACCCTGACCTTAATATGCTTTCGCTTGATTTCGATGGCGGAGTTTCGGAGGCGAATATCGCAAATCGTCTGTTGCTGTTTATCTCCAATATGAAAGACAATAAAAAGTAAAATAATATGGCACAGAAAATACCGCTCTACGACCAACTTGAAGTGGAACCTGACCGTTACGTTCCTTTGGAATATGTCACCTATGGGGGCGATGACCCCCATTCGCACGTGTTGCGTCCCGATAACGAGGAAGAAGCAGAAAAACTGGTGGGCAACGACTATCCCTACATCGACCACTCGTTCTACTACAAGTTCTGGAACTTCCTTTACTACTTGCAGAGCCGGACGCTCATCAACTTCTTACAGTATTTCCGCTATGGAATGCGCGTGAGGGGAAAGGAAAACATAAAGAAAAACAAACATCTGTTCAAGAACGGGGCTATGACTGTCTGCAACCACGTGTTCCGCTGGGACTTGTCGGGTGTCTTCACGGCCATCGGTTGGAGGCAACTCCGTTTCCCTGTTTGGCGCGGCCAGATGGCGGGTGCTGATGCGCGACGCATGCACACTATGGGCGGTATTCCTATACCTGCGTCAGTCAGCGATATGAAGAAATTCTACGAGGCGCTCGACTATTATCACGAAAAGGGCTATTGGCTCCACTTCTTCGCGGAAGAAAGCCGGTGGGAATTCTATACGCCTATTCGCCCGTTCAAGAAAGGGGCGTTTACCTTTGCGCACCGTCTCAATATTCCGATTATACCGATGGCGTATTCTTATCGCGAAAGAAAGGGTTTCCTGAAATGGTTCGGGAAAGAGGCTTGCGTTACGCTGAATGTGGGTGAACCTATCCTGCCTGATCCTGCTATTTCTGACCGACGCGAACAAATCGACGATATGCGGCGCCGTTGTCACGAGGCTATGGTCAAGTTGGCTGGCATCAAGAAAAATCCGTGGACGTATAACCAAACTGAAAAATAGGTTCTATGGTAAATGTGGAGCGTTTTGTGATGCGCCGGTTTAACGAGAACGCATATGTTTTGTATGACGAGACTGGTGAGTGCGTTTTGGTTGACTGCGGATGTATTGAGAAGGAGGAATATGGACAAATTGTGTCGTTTATTGAAACGAATGAGTTGAAGGTGACTCGCCTGATTTGTACCCATTTCCATATCGACCATATAATCGGGAACGCTTTTTTTGCGCAGCGATATGGGGTTAGGCCGGAAGTGAACCCCAATGACCAGCGTCTGGTGTCGATTATCGATTATCAGGCTATGGCACTTGACTTTACTGAAAGTATTGAAACGGGCGATCCTCTGTTCTCTTTGGAAGACGGTTCTGTCATTTCTTTTGGTAATACCTCTATGACCGTTATGCATACACCGGGACATTCTCCAGGTAGCATTTGTCTGTATTCCGAGGCGGAACGCATACTGATTTCTGGCGACACGCTGATGAAGGGTTCTATTGGTTCTACCAGTCTTCCTGGAGGACGTAAAAAGGCCCTCGCCCGGTCGGTTGAAAAACTGCTGCAACTGCCTGCCGAAACGGTGGTCTACCCGGGGCATGGCGACTGCACCACTATTGGCGATGAACTTAAGAACGATTTGTTGGCGGTGACCGAATCTGGTGAGGAGAAAGTGTACAAATCGGTTGATATATGAGGCGCTTCCTGCTTGTATTGGTATTCTTGACGGCGATAGATTTTTGCTTGATGTTCGCCTATTGTCGTTTTGTTGAGTTTTGTGCTGGCTATACCGATTTTTTGGGGAAAAATAAGGATCTTTGTTCGAACCTGCTCTTTTGTTTTGTCGTCCTCCTTTCTTGCTTTTTGTCTTATAGGTTTTATTATAGAAGAAACAACCGCAATTTGTGTAGTAAAGTTAAGGCTCTTCTTTTGGTTGGTATATCGTTCGCTGTTTCGCTATTTAGTTTGTTCTTATATCTGATTAGTGATGCTATGAACGGTTGTGAACATGATTGATAGATAGTATTATACTGTACCTGATAATGAGATTTAAAGAGAAATACTATTATTGAGTGTGAAACAAGAGAAATAAGAATGTCAATGGAATAAAAGTCTTTATAGAAGGGAAAGAGGATAAACCAATACTAGAATACTATGCCAAATAAAGTTCTTTTTACTCTTTTAATCACATTACAATTCTTTCCTATGACTATTTTGTTTTCACAAAACTTAGGAAGAGTTTATTATTATAACGTGGACAATTATGTTTCTATAACAAATGACAGCACTTCAGAATCGTATGAGAAATTTGCTCTAGGTGTTTCGTTTTCTTACAGTAAAAAATATAAAGAAGCAGTGTGTGAGTACCGAAAGGCAATAGCACAGGGGAATTTACACGCATTGAATAATTATGCTGTTGTATGTGGTTCTATAATGGGAATTATAGATACTGATACTATGAGATCAATTTTTACGAGATGCGCTAACAATGGAGTATTAAAATCTTATTCGGGTTTAATAAACCTGACAGTAGAGCCTTCGGAACGAGATTTATTAAAGAAAGCCGCATCCCAAAAAGGGAATACTGTCGCTCAATTGAAGCTTGCTTTTTCATATAAAAGGAGAAAACTGTACGATTCTGCTTTTTTTTGGTATAAGAGAGTTATAGAAGAACGCGTAAAAGAAGTGGATATTGAAGATGGAATGCAATTGACGTATAATGGTTTACAAATTAATTGGCTTACGGATTTTTCGTGCTTTAACATGCGATACGAGAATAAAAATCTAAAAGGACTGTATTATTATATCAGGGGAAATAAAAGCAGAGGAAAACGTTTATTAACAAAATCTATAAAAAACAATAAAGAGTCTACAAAAAACTTAGCTATAATATATGATATGGAAGGAAAATACAGCCATGCAATTGACATATTGAAACGCCATATGGTGGAATCTGACGATATACGTTATCTTTATATTGCAAACATAATACATAAAAACCAGCATTACCCGGTTTCAGAAATGATAACATATTATAAGCTGGCGGCAGGGTTAGGGAATGACGTGGCAAAGTATAACCTTGCTGTATGTTATTTAAAGGGACTATATGTTCCAAAAGACACGTTAAAAGCAAAGGAGTATCTTTACAGTATAAAAGAAAGAAAAAGGGAGGCGATGATTTTAATTGATAGACTTACAGCCCCAAATGTGACGAATGTGGTTGACCTGAATTCTGTACAATCAGACGAATTTAAGTCGATTTGCCTGTATAATTGCGGAAAATATACCGAGGCAATAGATGCTTTCAAAAAAATACTCCAAACTTGTCAAAGTAGTATATATGCGAATTATTATATGGGATTATGTTATGAAAAAGGCTATGGAACACAAATCGACAAGGATAAAGCATTAGAATTCTATCACAGGGCAGGTTTTCCTTCTGACTTGCCCATAATAATGTAATCCCCCAAAAAGAATAACGGAGTTTCTCCCTCGTAGAATCAGAGCGAACTCGACGGCAAACATGCAGAGACCCGCTTCTTTTGAGGGAAAATTTCTTATTTTTACAACCGTTGAGGGTTGTCCTGGCTGGTTAGGGACGGAAAATCGCACAACATACCGCAACCGACTCTGCGCCAATTCTCTACTTCTACCATCCCGACTACTTTCGTACTGTATTAGAATAAAAAATAGCTGGCGATATCGCCAGCTGTTTTCATTAATATGACATTCGTCAGAGTTTTTCAATTTCATCGGCGGATAGTCCTGTAACGATGGTGATGATGTTGATACCAACACCGCATTCTTTCATCTTTCGGGCGTTGTCTATTTTTTCTTTTTTCACACCCTTCTCCATGCCGATAGCCTCGCCCTTCTCCAGGCCAATTGCCTCGCCTTCTGCACGACCTTCTGCACGGCCTTTGTTAAAAGAGCCATCTATCAGCGCCTTTTCGGTAGCGGCCATGTCCCTGTACTTGTCGTAAGTGGCGAGCTGCTCATCGGAATAAGCGCCACGCTCTACGATGGAGATGGCCTTGCTGATTTCGGGATCGTCAAGTAATTCTTGCGGTGCATCTTGTGTTTTTTCGTTGATCTCGGTCAGGAAGCGTAGCCACAGTCGGTGCATCCTGCCTATCGTTGGTGACTGCGGTACGAACTTGGGCAGTTCTACAAACACCATCTCTATTCCCTCTATCACCCGCTCAGGGTTACCTTGTTCTGCCATCTGGAAGAGGTGGTAGTGCTCGGTGCCGCTGAAAGCGTTGTCGTTCACAATGCTGAGCGAGTAGACCGGTTGCAGACTGCTGTAGCTGTAGCCCTTGTCCGCCTGCTTGACGTAGGCTTTCGAGGCGTTGAACAGCACACGCTGCTTGAACTCGTCGGTCCAGTACATCTGCATCTCTACAATAAACTGGCGGCCCTGGTCGTCCCTGCACCGCACGTCGA
>DGTD01000068.1 GCA_002396385.1 Bacteroidales bacterium UBA4345 | reverse complement strand
AATATACACCCTTGTCACGTCCGCCGTTATCAATAACGGGGTCCATCTGTGCGTCCTCGTCTCTGAACAAGTCACTCGAGAAGCCATAGTGGTTGACCACAGCCGAGAGACCGAACGACAACTGGCGTTGCAAGTCACGGTCTTTCATAAAGAAGCCGCTGTTTTGTGTAAGAGGGATGTGGTAGGCCAAAGAAACCTGTCCACCCTGGCGGAGCGAATTACCGTTACGGTCGAAATAACCGTATGCGCCAATACCCAGGTTCTTCAAGATACGGGTACGGAAACTCAAATCAACTGTCAACGGAGCATCTTCAACACCAACCCACTTTCTGTTAAACGAACCCAAGAGGTGAGAGCAACGGCTTGCTCCTGCCACTGCAGGGTTCACCAAATAGTAGTTCCAGTAATACTGGTCATACACAATCTCGTCCTGTGCTTTCAAGCCCATAAAACAAAGCATTGAAACCAAGAGCGTGCTAATATATTTAAACTTCATTGCTAAACTATTTTTTCAAGATATTAGACTAAGGGAGTCGAAAGTCCCCATAAGTGTGGCAAATATATGTAATATTCTCAAGTTTTCAACATTTTTAAGTTGAAAACATCAAAAAAGGGTATTTTTTTATTTCACCATAAGAACAATTTTTTATTAGACACTACCGCCTTTTTATGAAGTTAGATTTCAAAGGCGATTCAACAACAACTTCGTGTACGAGTCTGTACACACCAGCATTACATTATAAGGGCAACTGGTCTTTTTGTAAGTTTGAAAATAAGTGTTTCCATTTTTGATTTAATTGATTAAAGCAATAAAAATAATTAAAAGTTCGTTTACAAATTCTGTCAAGCACCGTCTTCTGCAACAGACCGCCGTACAGGTGATGTTTTGAAATCACGCTGCAATATTAGTATAGCCGGGAAAAATAAGATGTGGACATTTTCACAATTATATACCAGTTTTTCAAAAGCCGCGCCATACGCACGAACAGCGCCTTGTTCAAAATTTCAAAAGAGAGTTTTATCCTGCAGAACAAACTCATCTACAATCATTTGACAGCCTTCAGAAGAAGCCTGCATACAAATTTGTCTACAAGAATCGGGCCAAGCCTACGACCTCTGTCAAGAAACAGTCCACAAGAAATTTAAAATAATTCACACCATACGGACATACAAGACCTTCTATTTTTTAGACGGATAAGCATATACATATATAAGGTATAGTCTGCAAAAATCAATAATAGTTTCCCGAAAAAAGGAAATTCAAGGGAAAATATGCTAAATTTGTCTTTCAAATTCCGATAAGAAAGACAAACAAACATAAAAACGATAAGAAATGGAGTTGAATTCACTCACCGCAATTTCGCCCATCGATGGCCGTTACCGAAACAAAGTTGACAATCTTGGCGAGTATTTTTCAGAATATGCGCTAATCCGCTACCGTGTCCGTGTGGAGATTGAGTATTTCATCACCCTTTGCGAATTGCCGTTAGAGCAGTTGAAAAGTGTAGACCACAGCGTTTTCCCTACACTAAGGAACATCTACAAGGAGTTCAGTGTTGCAGACGCACAACGCATCAAAGAGATTGAGCAAACAACAAACCACGACGTTAAAGCCGTTGAGTATTTTTTAAAAGAGAAGTTCGATGCGTTGAAACTCACTTCTGCGAAAGAGTTCATCCATTTCGGTCTTACATCACAAGACATCAACAACACTTCTATTCCGCTCAGTCTGAAAGACGCCATCAACAACGAGTACATTCCAGTTCTCCAGCAGTTGATTGACACCCTGCAAGAAAAGGCCGACGAGTGGAAAGACGTATCTATGCTGGCCCGTACCCACGGCCAACCCGCCTCTCCAACCCGTCTGGGAAAGGAAATTATGGTATATGTCAGCCGTTTGGGTGTGCAACTCAACCAGTTGAAGCAGCTGCCTGTTAGCGCAAAGTTCGGTGGTGCAACCGGAAACTTCAACGCACACCACGTAGCCTACCCTTCTATCGACTGGAAAACATTTGGCAACCATTTCGTTGATGACGTGCTCGGCTTGCAACGCGAGCAATGGACCACCCAAATATCGAACTACGACAATCTGGGCGCCATTTTCGACTGTCTGAAGCGCATCAACACCATCATGATAGACATGAACCGCGACTTTTGGATGTACATATCGTTAGGCTACTTCAAACAGAAGATCAAGGCTGGCGAAGTGGGTTCTAGCGCAATGCCTCACAAAGTCAACCCAATCGACTACGAAAACGCGGAAGGCAACCTGGGCATGAGCAACGCTATTTTCCAATTCCTTTCTGCCAAACTTCCGGTTTCACGCCTCCAGCGCGACCTCACCGACAGCACCGTGCTCCGCAACGTGGGTGTTCCTATGGCACACGCCATCATAGCCATAAAGAGCACGTTGAAAGGTTTAGGCAAGCTGCTGTTGCACGAAGAGAGTCTGCAATACGACCTCGACAACACATGGGCCGTTGTAGCCGAAGGCATACAGACCATACTCCGCCGCGAGGGCTATCCTAACCCATACGAAACGCTGAAGAACCTGACACGTACGAACAGCGAAATCACAGAAAAGTCGATCCACGACTTTATCCAAACACTTGAAGTTAGCGACAGTGTAAAGAAAGAGTTGATGGCCATCACGCCAAGCAACTACACAGGAATCTAAGTCCTGTCAAATAAGGGAAACAAACAAATAAGGATGCAGTCACCTCAATTTATCAGGCTCATCAGGCGGTTCGTAACAGGCTATAAGCGGTATGTAGGGCTGAACTTCATGTTCAACATACTGTCAACGCTTTTCAGCCTGTTCTCGTTCGCTCTGATTATCCCCATTCTGAACATCTTGTTCAAGATCGAGAACCAGGTGTACACCTACATGCCAGTAGATGTCAACCACTTGGCAGAGACCTTGAAGAACAATGCTTATTGGTGGATGCAGCAGTTCATAAACGAACACGGTGGAGTTGCCACACTCGGACTGTTAGGCGCTTTTATGGTAGTTATGACGCTCCTGAAAACAGGAACAGCCTACCTTGCCAGCTACTACATTATACCGCTACGCAGCGGTGTTGTACGCGACTTGCGCCAACAGCTCTATGACAAGATTGTAGATTTAAACCTCGCTTTCTTCCATAAGCACAAGAAGGGCGACATCATAGCCCGCATGACATCGGACGTTGGAGAAGTGGAAGCCTCGATTATGAGTTCGCTAGAAATGCTGACCAAGAATCCGATTATGATTCTTATCTACTTCAGCGTTCTTCTCTGGCTCAGTTGGAAACTAACCCTCTTCGTGCTGGTAGTGTTGCCGTTTGCCGGCATACTGATGGGGAAAGTGGGAAAATCGCTTAAGCGGAAATCGGTTCTGGCACAAACCCAGACCGGACAACTGCTGTCGATGATAGAGGAAACACTGGGCGGTCTTCGCGTCATTAAGGCTTTTAACGCCGAGACGAATATGACCAACCGCTTCAGCCAGATGAATAACGACCTGCGGAAAACAAGCAATTCCATGCAGCGCCGAAACATGCTGGCCCACCCTATGAGCGAGTTCTTAGGCACCATCACCATCTGCATTGTGTTGGTGTTCGGCGGCATGGTCATTTTAGACGGCAGCAGTACACTCGATGCCTCGAGCTTCATCTACTACCTCATCATTTTCTACAGCATCATCAATCCGGCGAAAGACTTGTCGAAGGCTTGGTACAGCATCGAGAAAGGACGTGCTTCGATGGACCGTATTGACGCCATCCTCGCCGCCCAAAATCCGTTGAAAGTGGTTGAGAACCCTGTGCCGTTGAAACCATTCAGCGACAAAATCGAGTTCCGTAACGTATGGTTCAAATACGACGACCAATGGGTGCTGAAGAACATCAACCTAACTGTTGAGAAAGGGAAAACTGTAGCCCTGGTCGGTCAATCGGGCTCTGGCAAGTCGACTTTGGTCGATCTGCTCCCCCGCTTCTACGACGTCCAACAAGGCGAGGTGTTGATAGACGGTGTAAACGTGAAAGATATGGCGCTCTACGATGTCAGGACGCAGATGGGCAACGTTAACCAGGAAGCCATCTTGTTTAACGACACCATTGCCAACAACATCACATTCGGCACCAAAGGAGCCACCCAAGAGGCCATAGAAAACGCAGCTAAAATTGCCAATGCGCACGATTTTATCATAGGCACCGAAGATGGTTATCAGACCAACATAGGCGACCGTGGCAGCCGTTTGTCAGGTGGCCAGCGCCAGCGTTTGAGCATAGCCCGCGCCATACTGAAGAACCCGCCAATCCTTATTCTCGACGAGGCGACATCGGCACTCGACACCGAGAGTGAGAAACTGGTACAGAGCGCACTCGAGCACTTGATGAAAACCCGCACCACCATCGTTATCGCCCACCGTTTGTCGACCATCCGCAATGCAGACGAGATTTGCGTTATGAACGAAGGCGAGATTGTTGAACGGGGCAGACACGAAGAACTGATTGCGTTAAACGGCATCTACAAAAAACTTTGCGATATGCAGTCGTTCTAAAAAGGACATACGAGAGGGAGTATTGACCGATACTTCCTCTTTTTTCTTTCCGCATTTTGCAGAAACGGTAGAAAAGGCTATCTTTATAGAGTAAGTAAAAGTGCTATGGGGGAAAAACAGGAAACAAAAAAAGGAATAGGAACAGAAAAGCCGTTCAACACGCAACACAAAGGGAAAGCGCCCGAATTAGACATCCGGGACCCCTATTTACCCGACGACCATTTGGTGTGGGCAATTGCCGCCACTATAATGTGCTGCAATCCGTTTGGCATTATTGCCATCTTCAAGTCGAGACAAGTAAACAAACTTTTCATTGAAGACAAGTTCGAGGCCGCAAAAGAGGCTTCAGACGCAACCGTGTTATGGATTGTGGGTTCTGTTGTCATTTCAGCCATTATCTGGTTTGTAATACTCATGTGTTCCGAGTAAAAAAACAAATCTGTTTTCTTGGCAATCACCACAAGATACGCTATCTTTATAAAGGGAAGAACCATATTCACAGGTTTTCTTCTAATAATACAAACTAAATAGCAGACAGAATGGAAAACTTATTGGTAAAAGAAGAAAAAATCAACTTCTGCAAAGAAGAGTTCGCAAAACATATAGAAGCCATTTCAAACGATCTGAACGGCGTCGACGACGAGCACTCAAAATATAAAGGACTATACCCTTTCGAATATAAAGGGCACGTTGAAATCAACAAAGTTGTACTCGACGCCCATATCGACCTTTTAATGGAACACCTTAAATATATGAAGGCTAAAATCAGACACGACGAAGCTTACATAGAGAAAAGATAAGCGAGGGTAAATGGGCAGATACACCAACGAAGATTACTTACTAGGAAACAGTACACCAGAGAGCTGCCCCACCAAGGCCAAAGCGAGAAGGGAAATCAATTTCGACAGGCCAGACCAGGAGCCTGCCAGCCCGTCAAAGCGTCCAGACAACCACCTCATCAAAGCTTTAATCGCGCTATACCTGTTTCCTATTATTGGAATCTTTGCCGTATACAAATCATGGCAGGTACACGACCTACACAATAAGGGAGATTACGAAGGGGCAAAAATGGCATCAAGAGATGCAGACCTACTTGCAAAAGTGGGCATAGGCATCGTTGTAGTCCCCATATTATTAATAGTAGCGGTGATCATCGGATACCTTATCTACCTCTGTTTCATCCTCTTTATATATTATGAATAAATGTGAATCGGAGGTCACCGTAACTTTATCTACCTCTGGTTCATCGTTTAACGGAAATGGCATTGGGAAAGAGTATCAGAAAAAGTTTTTACCGATTGGCTTTAGCTATAATAATAATTTTCCTTTTGTGTATGTTGTACTACCACAACGACCCATCGGTTACTGATTATTTCCCGAAATGTCCCTTCTATACACTTACAGGCATAAAATGCCCCGGTTGTGGCAGCCAGCGTATGCTTCACAATTTGCTTCACCTGCGCGTTTCCGAAGCACTTCGCTGCAACCTGTTGTTTGTCGTGCTAATACCAACGCTGTTATTCACCATCACAGTCAGAAAATACAAGCGGCAGTTTCCTATATGCTACAGAACAACCATTCATCCGGCCTACAGCACAACGATCTTGATTGTAATAGTCCTATGGTGGATTATGCGTAATATATTCGGCTTATAGCAGAAATCTGTTCGAAACGTTAAAAAAGCGTTACCAGCGGCACCGGGCTAAATAGTCAGCCGAATGCAATAAATTCCAAACAAAAAGGAAGGAAAAGAAGCAAAAAACACCATTTTTGTAAAGCGTTATGAGCCACAGTTCGCCATTTCCGTCAACAGGCCTTCACATATTGAAAGTAAAAAAAGGTGAAAATGGTGGAAAATTTAATTGGTCTTTTTTTGCCTAATCCAATTACTTTTTTGATTTTTGTACGATTAAAACTTAAAATGTGTCTTTATGCGAAGTGACCTTTACCGGCATTTAACAATCGGGAAATTTTAAGTTTTGTAAAACTAACAAATTATCAAAAATAGGCAGTAAAAAAGAAAGGACTGTAAGTTAAGCTTCCATAAACGACAGGGAGTTCGGCCAACTTCAGTTCCCACAAACAAAAAAAATTGCACATTCAAAAAAAGAAATGTTACAACAAAAGTCAATAAACAGTGTGAAGTGTATGCAGGCTGCTGCGTACACCGTTGTTGTATACATTGAAAATATCTACACGATATAAATGCATCGTACGGCAAAAGGCCAGCGGTGCATTTTTTGTTTGGCATAATTAGGAAACGACAATAATTAATAACAATTTAAATTAATATGAGTTCATACGAGATTTTTGTAATCGTTTTCATCATGGCTCTCGTAATGGTGCTAGGCGGTTCGGTCATCGGCTTGTTGCTGTCACCGAAATCGGAGAATGCCCAAAAGGGAGAGCAATATGAGAGCGGTATTCCGACTCGTGGAACATCGTGGATGCAGTTCAAAGTAGGTTACTACCTGATAGCCATCTTGTTCCTGATGTTCGATGTTGAAGCAGTGCTTCTCTTCCCATGGGCCGTCATCATGAAGGGCTTGGGAGCAGAAGGTCTGTATGCAGTATCGTTCTTCCTTGTAGTTCTCATTTTAGGCCTTGCATACGCATGGCGGAAAGGAGCATTGGAATGGAAGTAAAGAATTTGCGTGTTAAAAGCATGAACCACGTCACCTTCAACGACAACGAATACTTAGAGCAGTATGTCGAGGAGTTGAAGAAAGGCGGCGTAAACGTAGCCATCGGTTGCCTAGACGACTGCATCAACTGGGGCCGTAGCCATTCGGTATGGCCACTCACCTTCGCTACCGCCTGCTGCGGTATCGAATTCATGTGTGTGGGTGCGGCCCGCACCGACTTTGCCCGTTTTGGCTGGGAGGTAACCCGAAATTCTCCACGCCAGTCCGACGTTGTCTTCGTGGCAGGAACCATCGTAAACAAAATGGCGCCAGTCTTGAAACGACTCTATGACCAAATGGCAGAGCCTAAGTACGTTATTGCAATGGGCGGTTGCGCCATCAGTGGCGGTCCGTTTAAAAACTCATACAATGTGGTAAAGGGTGTGAATGAGATCATCCCTGTCGACGTGTACGTACCTGGTTGTCCGCCACGTCCGAACGCCGTATTGTACGGTATGTTGCAGATGGAAAGAAAAATCAAGCTAGAAGGTTTCTTCAAATTGCCTAAAAAGCCAGCTATCACCCCAGAAGAAAAAGTATGGGCCGAGCGTCTGGCCAAGGAGGAAGAAGCACGCAAAGCAGCAAAAGGAATCAAGTAAGCGATGGAAGATATCAAGAAATTATTAGCAAAAGTAGCTCCAGGCAAGGAGGTTGCAGAAGGTACCCAGTACCCTACAATAGAGCTTGAGCCTAATGAGGTTAGAGCCGTTGCCAAGAAGTTGAAAGAAGCTGGTTTCGACTATCTCATCAACCTTACCGGCGTTGACTATACCGACGCCCTTGGCACCGTTTACCACATCTCGTCGAGCACAAACAAGACTGCAGTGGTGGTTTTGAAGACCAAGACAGCCGACCGCGAGGAACCTGTTCTTTACACGGTTAGCGACATTTGGAAATCGGCAGACCTCTATGAACGTGAGGTTTACGATTTCTTCGGCATCCGTTTCATTGACCATCCGGACATGCGCCGCATATTCTTGCGCGGCGACTGGAAAGGGTTCCCTTTCAGAAAGGACTACAACGAGGTCAACGATACACCGACCACGAACGTCAACATCGACTCTTTAGAGACGCTGCCTTCTATCACACTCGACAAGGAAGGCAAGATTATTGAGAAAAGCAAACAGTTGTTCGGCAACAATGAATATGTCGTCAACTTCGGCCCACAACACCCAGCCACACACGGTGTGCTTCACCTCCGTGTATCGCTCGATGGTGAGATTGTCAAGAAGGTGGACCCTAACTTCGGTTACATTCACCGTGGTATAGAGAAGATGTGCGAAAGTCTGACTTATCCACAAATACTCCCTTATACCGAACGTTTGGACTATCTGTCAGGCTCCATCAACCGCCACGCATTCTGCATGTGCGTTGAAAAGGCAGCCGGAATTGAAGTTCCACAGCGTGCTCAATACATCCGTTGTATTTTCGACGAGTTGACCCGTGTTGCTTCCCACTTGCTGGGTTGGGGCTGTATGGCTATGGATATGGGCGCAATTACCGCCTTCATCTATGGTATGCGCGACCGTGAAAAGATTATGGACATCTTTGAAGAGAACGCAGGTGGCCGTCTGATGCCAGCCTACAGCATTATTGGAGGTCTGACCAAAGACGTTGTGCCTAACTTCCAGCAGACAGTCAGCGACTTCGTTGCCTATATGCGCGAGTCCATCAAGGAGTACCACACCCTGTTCACCGGCAACCCTATTGCAACCGGCCGTATGCACAACGTGGGCTGGCTGACCAAGGAAACCGCTGTAGCATTGGGAACTACCGGTCCTACCGGACGTGCCTCAGGCTGGAGCAACGACGTACGTAAACTAGCGCCATACGCCGCATACGACAAAGTCAAGTTCAACGAGGTGCTCCGCAACACCGACACCTGCAAGGGAGATTCGTTCGACCGATATATCATACGTTTGGACGAGGTGTTGGAATCGCTCAACATCATTGAGCAGTTGAACGACAACCTGCCAACCGATGGTGTCAACGTGAAAGTGCCAGCTATTGTGAAACTGCCAGAAGGCGAATATTACCAGCGTGCAGAATCGGCCCGCGGTGACTTCGGCGTCTACATTAAGAGCGACGGCAACAAGAATCCATACCGTGTGAAGTTCCGTTCACCATGTATGACCCTTATCAGCGCTCTCGACCCACTTTGTAAGGGCGAGAAGATTGCCGATTTGATCACTATTGGTGCGTCGCTCGACTATGTAATTCCATGTGCCGACCGATAAACCGATAAGAACACATAAACAAACGAGAAAATTATGTCATTAGAATTAATAGATGGTATAAACAAGATTCACACGTTGTTAACCGACAACATCGAAGCCACTTGGGTGAGTCTTATCGAGTACGTTCTGGTGGGTCTCGGCTTCTTGACGTTATATGCGCTTATAGCCTTGTTCCTCATCATCTTTGAGCGTAAGATTTGTGCGTATTTCCAGTGTCGTCTTGGTCCGAATCGTGTTGGTCCTTGGGGTATCTTCCAGGTGATTGCCGACATGGTGAAGATTCTGACAAAGGAAATCATTCCGTTGAAGCACAACGACAAGTTGCTGTATTACGCAGCTCCATTCATCGTCATCATGGGTTCGTTGCTAACCTTCGGTGGTTTGCAATTTGCAGAAGGCGTTTATGGAGTGGACTTCAACGTCGGAGTTTTCTACCTGCTGGCGGTATCGTCAATCAGTATTATCGGTGTTATGCTGGCCGGTTGGTCAAGTAACAACAAATACTCGCTGATTGGTGCTATGCGAAGCGGTGCACAGGTTATCAGCTTCGAGCTATCAGCCTGTCTGTCAATGATGGCAATCGTCATTTTGGGTGGTTCTATGAACTTGTCTGCCCTGATGGCAGCCCAAGAAGACGCATGGTTCATCTTCCAGTCTCCATTCACCTGGGTAGCACTGGTCATCTACCTCATTGCAGCTCACGCAGAAACCAACCGTGGTCCATTCGACCTGCCAGAGGCAGAATCGGAGTTGACCGCAGGTTACCATGTAGAATACTCAGGTATCACTTTCGGTTTCTTCTATGTAGCAGAATACTGTAACTTGTTCATCAACGCAGCCATTGGCACACTGGTGTTCTTAGGCGGCTGGCAGGCGCTCCACATTCCAGGATGCGAAGGGTTCAACGCTGTTATGGATGCCATACCAAGCTACATTTGGATGTTCGGCAAGACACTTGTCCTCATCTTCCTTAGCTTGTGGGTACGCTGGACTTTCCCACGTTTGCGTATCGACCAGTTATTGCACCTCGAATGGAAGATTATGTTGCCATTCAGCCTCGCTAACATTTTGTTGATGGCTATTTGGGTAATCTATTTCAAATAAGCAGAGAAAAATGAAAAAGTATTTCACAGACATATTTTCAGGCATTTGGAATTTGCTGAAGGGTATGAAAATCACCGGTAAAGTGTTGGTCAGCCCAGCTGTAACCGAGTGCTACCCTGAAAAGAGAGACGAACTTCAGCCCAAGGAACGTTTCCGTGCCGAGCTGACGATGCCGCACAACGAAAACAACGAGCACAAGTGTACCGCCTGCGGAATTTGTGCAATGAACTGCCCTAACCAGACAATCACTGTCAACAAGAGCAAGATTACAGACGAGAATGGCAAGTCAAAAATCGTGTTGGACCAGTATCTATACGACCTTGGAAGTTGTATATTCTGCGGACTTTGCTCCAGAGTATGTCCACAAGGTGCAATTGAGTTCACCAATAATTTCGAGCACGCAGTCTACACCCGCAGCAAGCTTATCAAGCAGTTGAACAAGCCTGGCAGCAAAAAGGTGGAAGTGGCTAAGCCTGTCGCACCTGCGGCTAAACCTGCAAGCGCACCTGCGCAACAGGAGAAAGAGGCAGCTCCTAAACAAGAAAACGAAAACAATCAATAATCATGGAATTTATAACAGCAAACAATATCATATTCGCTCTACTATCAGTGATAGTGTTGGGATGTGGACTGCTTTCTGTATTGACTGAAAAGTTGATGCACGCTGCTTTCTACCTCTTCTTGACACTGGTGGGCGTTGCAGGCCTTTACCTGCAGATGAGTTATGACTTCTTGGCAGCAGCCCAGTTGTCGGTTTATGCTGGCGGCATACTTATGCTTTTCATCTTCGCCATCGTGCTGGTTCACCGCATTGGCGAGAACAGCGAGCATGTACGCATGGGCAAGAAGGCGAGAGCCGGCTTTGCCGCACTCTGCGGCATAGCTGTCGTTCTTTGCACCATGTTCTTATTCGGCAACTTTAGCGAAGACCCAAGTACAGACCAATTTACAGAAACCGTCAACATGGAACTTATTGGTTGCACCTTGCTGGGCACTGGCAAGCACCAATATCTGTTACCTTTCGAGGCTACAGGTATCCTTCTGCTCGCCTGCATTATAGGTGCGCTTGTAATTGCAAACAAGGAAAAGGAGGATAAAGAATGATACCAGTTCAGTTTTATTTGGTAATCAGCACACTGCTGTTCTTCATCGGTGTGTTCGGTTTCATTGCCCGCAAGAACCTTATCGGTCTGCTAATGTCGATCGAGCTAATTCTTAATGCGGTCAACATCAACTTCGTAGCATTCAACCGCTACTTGTTCCCTAACCAGCTTGAAGGTTACGTTTACAGCCTTTTCGTTATTGTGGTAGCCGCAGCAGAAACAGCTGTAGCCATTGCAATCATTATGAACGTATACCGCAGAATGGGTAGCGAGACTGTAAAGAGTATTAACGAGTTAAAGAACTAAAGCATAATACAGAAACATGGAAATTACATCACTAGCTCCCTGGATTCTTCTTTTGCCGTTCTTAATGTTCATCTTCTTAGGCCTTACAGCGCATAAGTTCAGTGGACAGACTTCGGCAAAAATCGGAACCATAGCTTTCGGTATTGTAGCTATATTGTGCTACTACGTTGCAGGCCGTTACTTCTTTGGAAACTTCTTTATTGAAGGTATAAATGCAAACGGCAAGGAGGTTGAAATATTTAACAAGACAGGTGAGATTTACAACCAGATGACCATCTTCAACTGGACCTGGATGGAAATGACCAAGAATCTGACCATCCACATCGGTTTCTATCTCGACCCTATTTCAGCTATGATGCTGGTCGTTATCGCAACCGTTTCGCTGATGGTCCACATCTACAGCTACGGCTATATGTTCGAGCACGGTCATTTCGACGAGGGTATGTCTCGCTACTACGCTGTATTGTCTTTGTTCTCATTCGCAATGTTGGGTCTGGTAGTTGCAACCAACATCTTCCAGATGTACATTTTCTGGGAGTTGGTGGGTGTGTCGTCATTCCTCCTCATCGGCTACTACTTCTTCAAGCCAGCAGCCGTCAGCGCATGTAAGAAAGCGTTCATCGTAACGCGTTTTGCCGATATGTTCTTCTTGATCGGTATTTTGGTTCTTTCATACCACACTCAGACTTTCGACTTCGACAAATTGAACGCCGATAACGCAAAACTCGTACTCGACAGTTTCGCAATCACGGGAGAAAGCAGAGGTATCACCTTCCTGGGCTTCCCACTCATCACCATCGCCACCTTCTTCATTTTCTTAGGAGGTGCAGGTAAGAGTGCAATGTTCCCATTCCACATCTGGTTGCCAGATGCAATGGAAGGTCCAACTCCATCGTCAGCGCTCATCCACGCTGCAACCATGGTTGTAGCAGGTGTGTTCCTGGTAGCCCGTTTGTTCCCTGTCTACTCGTTCTCAGCACCAGAGGTGTTGAACGCTATTTGCTACATTGGTGCGTTTACCGCATTGTTCGCGGCAATCATCGCAGTAGCACAGACCGACATTAAGCGTGTATTGGCCTTCTCGACCATCTCACAGATTGCTTACATGATGGTTGCACTTGGTGTTGCACGTTTCGGGAACCACGAGAGCGAGCTCGGATTCACCGCATCCATGATGCACTTGTTCACTCACGCTATGTTCAAGGCTATGTTGTTCTTGTGCTGCGGTTGTATCATCCACTGCGTAGAAAGCAACGAAATGAGCAAGATGGGCGGTTTGTGGAAGTATATGCCAAAGACAGCATGGTGCTTCTTGATTGGCTGTCTGGCAATCGCAGGTATTCCTCCATTCTCAGGTTTCTTCTCAAAGGGAGAAATACTGTCAGCTTGTATGGAAAACGGCTACACCGCAATCTATGTTGTAATGACACTGACTGCAGGTCTGACCGCATTCTACATGTTCCGCTTGTTCTTCCACATCTTCTTCTATGAAGAAAATCCAGAATATGCGACAATGCACCACAAACCACACGACCAGGGTTGGCAGATGACACTGCCTTTGATTGTGTTCGCAGTTCTTACTATTGGTTTCTTCCTGTTGCCAGGCTTCAACAAAGCCATCACCGCAACCCGTACCGAAATGGAAATGCCTACCAACTGGACGGTTGAGGGAATCAGTATTGCAGTCGCTCTTCTTGGTATCGGCATCGCATTCGTTCTCTACTACAAGAAGAACCAGAAGCCGGCTGACATCATGGCCAAATGCCCTGCACTGTGCGAGTTCGTATACAACCGTATGAAGATCGACGAAATCTGGTACGGCATTACCCGTTCATTCATCTTCGGTGTTATCTGTAAATGGATCGCATGGTTCGACCACAACTGCATCGACGGTTTCATGAACCTTTGCGCATGGATTACCCAAAAGGTATCGTTTGCGACAAAAGACGTACAGAGCGGAAACGTTCAACAGTATGTATGGGTGTTCATTATGGGTGTTGTCACTATCGCATTCCTGGCACTCTACTAATAACCGAAAAAAATCAAACCAATGAGTGAATTTGTTTTATTATATTTTGTAATCATTCCTTTGGTGATGATGGGCATTCTCTACTTGATTCCAAGTGAGAAGAAAAATGCCATCCGTTACACAATGGCCGGCGGCTCTGCCCTACTGGTTGCACTTGCAGCCTACATAACCATCGGATTTTTCGAACAGCGTGCGGCAGGTATGACACAGCCATACTTGTTCACCGCAAGCAAAGTATGGTACGAAGGTTTCCTTAACATCCACCTTTCGTTGGGTGTTGACGGTATTTCAGTAGCCATGCTGGTACTTTCATCGGTCATCACCTTCACGGGTTCGTTCGCATCGTTTGCAATAGAAGACAAGGCTAAAGAATACTTCTTGTGGTTCCTGATGCTTTCAATCGGTGTGTTCGGCTTTTTCATCTCCATCGACCTTTTCACCATGTTCCTCTTCTACGAGGTAGCGCTCATCCCTATGTACCTGCTTATTGGTCTTTGGGGAAGCGGACCTAAGGAATATGCGGCCATGAAGCTGACCCTTATGCTGATGGGTGGTTCCGCATTCCTTATGGTGGGCATCTTCGGCATCTACTTCATGTCAGTTCCAGAAGGCGGTGTTCCTACCTTCGAACTGGTTGAGTTAATGAAGAACGTTAGCGCCTATATGCCATTAGAATGGCAATACACCTTCTTCTGCCTTACCTTCGTAGGTTTCGGCGTTCTCGGAGCCATGTTCCCATTCCACACATGGTCGCCCGACGGTCA
>DGTD01000026.1 GCA_002396385.1 Bacteroidales bacterium UBA4345 | reverse complement strand
TAGCGGACAGCAATAATTTTTTATACAAAGAAAGTGCTCCTATTTCCAGTTTCCTATACCCAATAGTAATGATTTTCGTTATGAAAATAACAAATAGTCAGTATTGATTCAAAGGCTGGATTTATACGTTTCTACTGACAACAAAAACATAAAAAAATATGTTGTATAACAAAAATGGAGGGGGGGTAAAAATCAAGTTTTTTATTAATTTTGCGATAGTTCTGTAATAGGGGTATTTGACTAGAAATAGGGCTGACAAAAGATATATCATTACCAACATTAAACATATGAAAAAACTCACCATCGTGTTTGCTTTGTTGTTTTCTGTGATGTTAGTAGAAGCGCAAAGCCTAAAGAAGGGTAACAACTCCTTCGAACAATCGAAATTAACGCTTGGAACTATGCTGAATCAAAACCGTTTCGAATTCCTCTATGAAGACAAAGCGGGCTATCATGTATTTAGCATTGACGACCCTCGCAAGCCAAAACGCAAATGCCATCTGCTCACCATCGACAAGGCTATGAACACCCTTACCGACAAGGTAATTGAAGGGCTGGAAGTGAAGGGATACATGGGCGTTAGCTATGCCAATGGGAAAGTCTGCATTTATGGTACGCAGAAAAAAAAGCAGGAACTAAGCTTTATCCAGTATACCTATAATACGAAGAACTCGGCTCTTGATTCAAAAGTCTACCATACATATACGGGGAAAAACAAAAGTGTAAATTACGACTACAGATTCAACCGATCGACCGACGGTTCAAAGGCTGTGCTGGCAATCAGCGAACTGGAAGGAGGCACAAACGCCCCTGTTAAACTGTTCGCCTTTAATGCAGATGGCACTTCTCTTTTCACTAAAAACGCACCCGCCACTAAAAATCCGTTTGCTGTAATTGCTGGCGTATCTATCGGTAATGACGGTGCCGTCGACCTCGTCTGTAAGACGTCGGAAGAGAACGAGGGTAAAGGTAAGTGCAGGTTTGGATTTTTCTATGCCGATTTTTACAAAACGCTTCCTAAGCGGACTGCTGTCGAGGTCATTCGTGTGAAGTCTGATGTTGAACTTTACTACAAGCAAGAAAATTCGCTCAACGTATCAAACGCTTTTGTAAAGACATTGTCGAACGGTGACCTAGTTGTGGTGTCTGTCTTGAACAATGGTGACGTACCTTGCAAGTTCAGTGTAGTTAGGTTAGGTGCTGATTTGAACGAGAAATGGAAGACCGAACACGATTTTTCTGACAAGTTCAATCCGAATGTGAAAGAATGTCCGTTTGGCCTGAGGCTGTCGTTGAACGACTATAAATACAACACGGTACATATAAAAGATGTAGTGGAGTTGGCCGATGGCTCTCTGGCTGTAGCAGGTGTTCAGAATGGCGAATACGATATCTTTATCAAGACGGGGACCGCATTTAATTACAGGTTTTCCTTCTATGGTGACTATATCACCTACTTTGTGGGCAACGATGGCAACAGCATATCGTGTATCTTCACCGAATATGCGGGCGCAGGATCGGCGAATACAGACTTCATGTCTTATTCCGACGAATTTGTCACTTGTAACGACTTCGCTGCTCTGCCTTTGTCCGACGGTTCAGGCTTGGCGCTGGTTTATAACGACCGGTTCAAGAAAGACAAACTGGGATATTCAACTGTAAACAAATGCAAGGACGTTTGTTTTAAGTATCAAGCGGTGAAGAAAGATGGCACCACCACTGTTAAAACTCTGACAGGTGGAGTAGAAGCAGAGAGGGTTATCAGGAAGTTCTTCAAAGTTAATGGGAACAAGGTACTGGCAAACACCTGTTCAACCAAGACTGGTCAGTTTGAACTCATTTCAGTGCCTTAATTCTTTAATAAGGTATTCCTTTTCTCCAAAACAAGGCTGGCATAAGTTTCAACACTAGCCAGCCTTTTTTAGGACTACTTGCTACTACAAAAACTGCTATAATAGGAAACAGACATTTGCATAACTGATAATAATCAGAAATAAAATTCAAAGGGGGTATATCTATTTCGATACACCCCCTTTGAGTTTTTTTGTACGGTAAATACTTAATCAGAACTTCATAGAAGTAAGTTTACCTGCTTCAACAAAATAGACATGGTTCGTGTTGAAGTCGATTTCGTATACAACATCGCGGTCGTTACTGAACTTGAAAGTCTTTATCTCTTTACCAGTGTTCTTGTCAACAAGGGCCAAAGCAACCTGTTCCTGACCATTTGCCTTTTCGCTGGTCATAAAAATGGCGATATTGTCAGAACTGCGAACTGCCTTTTTCTGCTTGGCGTTTGCTTTCATTTCTTTACGTTGTTTTACAAGCGCCTCGTAGGCACGGCCGTTTTGCTCAGCTGTTTCCGCATCACAGAAAACACCACCGGTAGTGTTTCCTTCTCCATCAACCCAGCGTGCACTCATAATTCCAGTGCCTATTTCGCTTGCAATAAGAGCAGCATTCGCCCAGCGTCCGGTTTTCAGTTGCGGATAAACCTTTTGTGAAAGAACCTTGCCTTCCTTGCTCACCATAATGTATTCTTTTGCTCCATATATGAAGTAGCCATTATCGCTTACCTGGTAGCCGGCCAACTCGTTTGCGGCGGTCAGTTTGGCCTCGACTGCAGCAGGCTTTTTACTGTCGGCATCGGGGGTCAGCACATAAATCTTCTTACCACTGATAACGAGGGCCTTACCATTGGCATCGTCAAATGCAACACGATCTTCTTTAGAAAGGTGCATTGACCATTTTTTCTTGTTGGTATTCTTGTCGAACACAACGAATTTTGTGTTGGTGAAAATAGCGAATGTATTATTGTATTCTTTCCTGATTTGTGCCGAAACAGCGTCGTCAACGTCTTCAAGTTCAACAGCTTTCTTCCAAACTGGTTTTCCATCGGCTGGATTGATGAGGTTCATCTTGTTTCCGTAGTAAACCAGTAAGCCGTCTTTTGTGTTTTCAACGCTCTTGAAGAATGGCATACTGTAAGGCTTTTTCCAAACCGGTTTAGTACTTGCCAAATCGTAGATGTCTATGTTGTTACTGGTAGCAACTAGAATCTGACGGTCGTTCAACTCAATCAAATCCTTAAAGTTACCTTCTAACTTCATTGGTTCAGACCAACGTTTGTTGCCATTGTCAGCAAAAAGGCAGCTCATTTTCTTTCCAAGAGGAGCAGCACTTATAGAAATAGCGCCAACACGCTCTACCACAAAAATGAATTTCCCGGTCTTATCGATGATGAACTTGCCTGGGTTACACTCGTTTTTCCATTTAATGCTGCCATTATCTTTGTTCAAAAGGTAAAGAAATTTACCATTGGCGTAGATGATGTTGCCATTCTTGTCAACACCTGGAACAAAACGGGTAGGAGAGGTGAAAGTATTAGCCGAACCAGTTTGGGTGGCTACCAAGGTCTTCATTGCGGATTTGCCCTTGCTGATTTCTCCCAGCTGGGTCTTCCACAACACTTTGTCACTTTCCAGGTCTACAGCGTAAACTACTTCCTTCGATTCCATTTCCACTTTGAACAAGACTGCGTTCATAGAAGGAATAATGTCTTCTTGAAGAAGTTTGCAAGGTGTTGATTCTGAACCGATGATTGTTTCACCAGTTACAACATCGACTACAACACCCGACACAAATGCGAATTGGGTGAAGTCTATTTCACGGTAATCCTCCTGAATCAGGCCTTTGGCGTTATCGTCTTTGCTGCCAGTAAGCGCATTCGCTTTGCTTACCTTTTTTAATGCTTCATTTTTGGCAGATTTGTTGATATTTCATGCCACCTTGTGATTTTCGTTGTCCATTCCGATCCAGCCTTTTCCCGTTTCCAAAATAGGGGTCTGTGTAAAGTTATGGAAGAAAATAGAGGTAGGTTTTCCTGTTACAGGAGCAGACCATTCCACTTCCTGTGCGTTTAGTTGGGCAAATAACAGAGCTGTAGATGCCAAAACAAGTTTTTTCATTATTTTATGGTTTTAGAAATAAAAATGAATTTTTCACGGCAAAAATAGTATTTTTTTCTGATTATATGTCTTTGGGGGTGAATATATCAGAACAGCCTTATACCTATTTTTCAAAACAGCCAAGAATGAATGCTAAATTCAGTGCTGTTCCGCACAAACCTACTACGAAAGTGTGCCTGTCATTATTAAATAAAAAAAGGCCTCTGTAATGATGAAAGTGGCACCACAACAGTCGCCCGTGTAGCCGTTGATTTTCTTTTTCATGCAGGTGGTTAGTGTAACCATGCAGAGGGTAGCGCCAATGGTCGCACATGTGAAGGGAACTAGCACGTTTTCCCCTCCAAATTCCGCTAACAACATAATTGGTAAAATTGCAAATAATAAGCCTACCATCAACTCGTGTATTCTCGGTTTTTTATAGACTAAACGGTTTTTTGCTGTCTGTTCAGTCCGTGCATAAGGAAGAAAATAGACAATGAACGATGACAGGAATTTACTGATGGTGTCGGCCGATACCATCAGGCACATGGCTGTATACAGATGGGTTTGTGTTAGGATGTAGCCAATGGTCCCGATTTGCAACGAGAAATAAAAGATTAGTCCAAGCACGCCGTAAGCGCCGATGTGCGAATCTTTCATAATTTCGAGTATACGCTCTCTACTACATCCACCGCCAAATCCGTCACAGAAATCGGCAAATCCGTCTTCGTGCAGACCTCCTGTCAGCAAACATCTGACTACCAGGCAGAGCAAGGTCGTAAGGTTTACGGGTAGGCTCCATGTAGCCAGGCAGGTTAGGGCCATAGCACCGCCAGTAACCCAGCCTGCTATTGGCCAGTAGGGTACCACTCGTTCGTAGTATTCCTTCGGAACGGTTATTATCCGCCATAGTGGAAGGCGTGTGAAAAAACACAATGTTGCTGTCAGTTGGTATAAAAGGGACTTCATTTAAAAGTATTTTGTAATGTTTGCATGGGCGAAATTGTCCATCTCGTTCAGCATATTCACGGCCGATTGCAATAACGGGTAGGCGCAGACTGCACCTGTTCCTTCTCCGAGCCGCATACCGAGATTTAGTAGTGGTGATGCCTGCATTTTTTCAAGCATCAGTTTGTGGCCTCCCTCATCGCTTTGGTGGCAAAAGATGGCATAATCCATAATGTTGGGAGCAAGCTGAGTGGCAGCCAGCATGCACGCGGTCATAATGAATCCGTCGACCAGTATCACCATACCCAGTTCTGCGGCTTTCAGCATTGCACCTATAGCTGCCACCATTTCAAATCCGGCAAAATAGCGTATAACAGTTTCCACATCTTCTTTTCCTGTTGTTCTATGAAAGTTGTCTACTGCTTTTTTCAGTATCGTATATTTGTGTTTTACACGCTCTTCGCCTAAACCAGAGCCAGCCCCCACGCATTTTTCAAGGTCAATGTGCAGGAACAAATGCATCAGGATGCTCGATGGAGAAGTGTTTCCAATACCCATTTCGCCAATTGAGACGACATTGCATCCCTTGTTGTAACAGCCTTTCACCTGTTCGGCGCCTACTAACATAGCCTTTCTGTAGGCATTTTCCGACATGGCTGGCTCGTACAGGAAGTTGTTTGTGCCGTAGGCAATTTTACGGTCAACTATGTGCGGATTCCAGTATAGGGCGAAGTCGTGGTCTACACCCACATCAATGACCCGTAGGTCGAATTGGTGTTGTCGGCAGAACATATTTATCCCGCCTCCCCCTTTCCCATAGTTTTCCACCTGTTGCCAAGTAACCTCGCGGGGCGAGGCCGAGACTCCCTCCCGCTCAATGCCGTGGTCACCGGCAAACAGAAGGTGGCAGGGGTGGCGTAGGGTAGGGCAGGTGGTTTGCTGTATTAACCCTATCTGTAGCGCAAGCGACTCTAACCTGCCCAAAGAACCTTTTGGTTTGTTCAGGTTGTCTATTTTTGCTTGCAACAGCGGGGTCAGTGACTTGTTGGTAGGTTGTATCATTTTATTTTCATTGGAATTCCGGAAACTAGTAGGTAGACGTCATCGGCATAGGCGGCAACATATTGGTTCAGCCAGCCCTGAAGGTCGCAAAATTGGCGCTGCAGTTCGTTTTCACTAACGCCACCCATGCCTATTTCGTTCGTCACGAAAATAAAAACGGCGTTTTGTGAGGTAAACTGGTCAAACTCAGTTTGCAGGGCCTTTTGGCATTCCGCAGGGTCCTCCAAGTCGAAGAGGAAGTTGGTTGCCCACAGGGTGCAGCAGTCAATCAAGACAACACATCCGTCAACATGCAGTTGCCCCAAATACTTCTCTTCCTCTATAGTTGTCCATTGTAGTCCTCTCCGTTTCTGGTGTTTCTCGACACGCTGGGCAAAATCAGAGTCCCAGATGCGGGCGGTAGCAACATATAATGGATGTTCCGAGAGTTCCAATGCCAGCTTTTCGGCAAAGGCGCTTTTGCCAGAACGTTGTCCGCCTGTCACAAGCACGATTTTTTTATCCATAATTTTAAAGGATTTTCTTTATTTCAATAAGCGAGTTGACCAGGAAGTCCACTTTTCGGGGTGGTTGGTAATTTTTATCCCATCGGTTGAACAACAGCGTGTCTATACCCGAATTCATCGCGCCCAACATGTCGGTTTCAAAGTTGTCGCCTATCATCAACGTGCTGTCACGTTCAGCCCCACTTTTCTTAAGCGCATAGTTGAAGAATTCTACCGATGGTTTATTGGCACCAGCATCTTCGCTTAGTATTACGGTAGAAAAATACTTGCCCATATCGGCATTGTCAAGCTTCTTGTATTGCACTTCATGGAAGCCATTGCTGCACAGGTGTAGGCGGTAACCCTTCTGCGTAAGGTATTCGAGCAACTCGTAAGCGCCATCCACTATTGCCGTATTGGTGGTGCAAAGCGTTAGGAACTTGTCGCTCATTGCAAGGCACATTTCGTCGCTGACGTGTGCATAGTTCCCTTTGCTTAAAGGGCGTCTGAAACGTTCAACAATCAGATGGTCTCGGGTGATGTTCCCTTTGGAATATTCGCCCCACAACTGCACGTTGGTTTCCCAATACGACTGGAAAAAAACCTCAGGCGAACTGAAGTGTTGTTGCATACCATAGCAGGCATACAACTCGCTCAACGCTTTTTCTGCACTCCCCCGCGTGTCGTAGAGGGTATCGTCGAAGTCTATGAATAAGTCTGTATAATGTTTCATCGCTGTCTTATATTTGGTCAAAATCAATCTCGAATCTATAGTTATCTTGGTCAAAGGTAATGCCTTCCAGGTTAAAATAGGAGGCAACCGTACCGTTTTGGCATAACAAGCGCGTTTCCCCTTGTGTAAAACCCCTCTCTCGGTCGAGTAGCCATACGTTGTCGGAAAATCGCAGCATCTGTTCTATGTCGTGGCTCGATACCAATACTGTTTTGCCCAACTTTTTGGTCAAAGTGTGTAACAGTTGCAGTAATTTTATTTTGCTGGCGTAGTCAAGGAAAGCCGAAGGTTCGTCAAGTAATATGACCGGCGTCTCTTGGGCTACGGCCTTGGCTATCATTATTTTCTGCCGCTCTCCGTCTGAAAGTGTCTGCATCTTCCTTTCGGTCAGTTCGGCAATACCAATCTGTTCGATGCTTTTGTCAATTATCTCGCGGTCGCTGTCTGATAGTCTCCCCAAAAAACCGGTATATGGCGACCTTCCCAAAGCTATCACTTCGTACGCAGTCATATCCTCAGTGCGGACCATGTCGGTCAGAACAATGCCTATCTGTTTCGCCAGTTCACGCATTGAGAACTGGCGAATGTCTTTCCCGTTTACCTGCACACTGCCGGCAATTGGTGGTAGAAGCCGGCACAGAGTACGCAACAGGGTTGATTTACCGGTGCCGTTTTTCCCAAGCAGACAGGTCAGTTCGCCTTTTTTCAGAGTGGCGTCCATATTACTGTAAAGTATATTGTTACCCTTGCTGGTTTTGTAGCCGATAGTCAGACCGTTCATTTTTAAAACCGTATTGTTCATAGTGCGAGAAATGATAGTGTGATAACAATGCAGGCCAGTTCGGTTCTGAAGCAGACACCTATGCTGGTCAGAAGGTCGGAGTTTCCGAGTTCACGTAGGTTGTTGCCAATGTAGGGTTTGTCGAATACCTGCCCAAAATACTTGTGGGGACCGCCGAAACGGCAGTTCAGAATGCCGGCAAGTGCCGCTTCTGGCCAACCGCTGTTTGGCGACGCGTGTCTCGGTCCATAGCTGCGGACAAACTTCCACATGTGTGGCACTGAACCTCTTTTGTTTATACTTATGTGTGAAACTACAACCATCAGCAGAGCCGTTAACCGTGCGGGTAGAAAGTTGGCAACATCGTCGGTGTGAGCTGCCCAACAACCGAATTTCTTGAACCGCGCATTCTGGTATCCTATCATCGAATCCATGGTATTGACCATCTTATAGGCCACCATTCCTGGAACCCCCAGTAACGCATACCAGAAAACGGGAGCCACAACCCCATCGCTGAGGTTTTCGGCTAGTGTTTCAAGTGCGGCTGTGCGGACCTCGTTGGCAGAAAGTTCGTTGGTATCGCGCCCTACAATGCGGGCCACCTGTTTCCGGCCGTTGGCCAAACTGATGTCTACAGCCATGAACACCATTTCCACCTCGCGCCTAAGTGTGTGTCCTGCCAGGCAGAAAAAGACCAATATTGACTTCAGTAGAACAACCGCAATTCTCAGTGTGGTGTTGTCTGCAACTAGCACGGCCAGTAATTCCAGCACTCCTTGGCAAATTGCAAAAACTGCTATTGTACTTGCGGTGGAAAACAGTGCCCCTTTCAGCAGACGGTGCCTGCCCTTGTTCAAGTGTTTTTCGAAGAAGGCGATCCATTTGCCCATATATACAACCAAATGGGGCAGTTTCTGCGGGTCACCGAATGCAAGGTCAAGCAACCAGCCTATAACAAGCGGAAGAAGGATGTCTATAATGTGTTTTTCCATTGTTCAATTCCTTTTATCAGAGCCTCGTTCTCGTCGTGCCTTTGTACGGCTATACGGAAATACGAATGGTCTAATCCTTTGAAATTATCAGCATTACGGATTAAGATTCCGCATTCCCGGACCAAAAATTCCTTCAAACTGGCTGCAGTTCCATTTTGGCAGTGTACCAGCATAAATTGGCAGTCGGTGGGTGATACAACAAATCCGCCCATTGCTGTAAGTTGCTGCGTCAGATAGTCTACTTCGGTTTTGACCGATGCAGTATCGATAGGGTAGTCGCACTGGTGCTCCAGCAAATAGTGTCCGGCACTTATGGCTATTTGGTTGACCGCCCACGGCATGCGAAACGGCCTGATTTTTTCAAGTACGCCACTGTTTCCCGTTATATAGCCTAGGCGCAACCCCGGAATGGAAAATCTTTTTGTAAATGAGTGCAACAGCAGCATGTTGGGGTAGGCAACCGCCTGTTTTGCACTTGGTGTAGGCTGTTCTGTAAAAGGGGCATAGCTGCAGTCAATCACGAACAGGGTGTCGGGATGGCTGGCTATGGCACAGAGTAGCGACTTTAACGGAACCACCTGTCCTGTCGGATTGTTGGGGTTGCAGAGCCACAGCAACTTTGGGGCTTCTGCCAAATCTTCTATACCGTGCAGCCACTTGACGGTGTGGTGGTGTATGTGGCAGGCATCGGCATATTCCGAAAAAGTAGGGGCAATTACAGCAGAAACAGAACCACTGTAGACTTGGGCCACCAGATAAATTGCCTCGGTGGCTCCGTTTGTCACCATAACTTCTCCCTTTTCTAGGCAGAGTTGCCGCTCAAGTTCTTTTTCCAGCGACTCGGCTGCCGCCTCAGGATAATTCGTAATGGCTGGCAACTGGGCCGACAAGTGCCGATATAGACCCATGTGGCAAAAATTGTTGCAGACATTCGAACTGAAATTGCTCGTTATGCCGCTGTATTGGTATATGTCGTCACCATGTCCCTTAATCATATTCACTTGTGTGTTATTATACGGTAGATTTGTGGAATATCAACATGTTTACGGATGTGGTTAGCCAACCGCTCATATTGTTCCTCCTTGTAGTCTTCGAGGCTGGTCCAAGATGATTTGTTGTCGCCTTTCCCGTCTGCAAAAAAGTTAATAACCACCTCGTTGTCAAGGAAACCATGTATGTATGTCCCCCAACAGTTGCCTATGTTCACCACTTTTTGAGAGTTGGTGCTGCGTCCTTGGTGTATTTCGTAGCCTTTGCAGATGTGTCCACCGAATTCAAATTCTACTTGTTGCGTTATCTTATCGGACGTCAGGGTGGTGTCAATAGGTAAAAGGGCTAGTCCGGGCATACTTTTTATGCTGCCTTCTATTCCGTCGGGGTCGTTCACACTTTGCCCCAGCATCTGAAATCCGCCACAAATGCCTATAACCTTTTTTCCTGCTCTATGTGCTCTTAGAATTGCGTTGGCCAACCCCTGGCGCCGGAGCCAGTAAAGGTCGTTGGCGGTAGACTTGGTACCCGGCAGAACAACAATATCGGCATCTTCAATATCTTCAGCATTTGTAGTATAGAAGAGGTTGAAACGTTCGTCTTGCTCCATGGCAGAGAAATCGGTAAAATTGCTGATGTGCCTTAAAAGGACGACAGCGACGTTAATTTTACCCTGCAGCGCATTGTGGTGCTTGTACTCGAGTTGAACACTGTCTTCCGCATCAATAACTATATCATTGAACATAGGTACAACCCCTAGCACTGGAACTTTGCAGAGGTCTTCCAATATTTTCCGGCCATCTTCAAATAGTTTGATATCGCCCCTGAATTTGTTGACAATGATGCCCTTTATCCGTTTCCGGTCTTCTTCAGTCTGTAATGCGATGCTGCCGTAGCACGATGCGAACACTCCGCCCCGGTCGATGTCGGCTACCAGCAACACGTCGGCATCGGCATAGCGGGCCATCGGCATATTTACAAGGTCCGATTCGCGCAGGTTGATTTCCGACACACTTCCAGCCCCTTCCATTACAATGGGATTGAACCTTGCCGACAAGCGGTCGAAGGCTTCATGAACTGCGGTTCGGAGTTCCTCTCGTCCCTCTTTGCGAAAATAGGCGTAGGCCGAACGGTTGCCGATGGGTTTACCGTTTAACACCACTTGTGTGGTGTGTTCCGAGTTAGGCTTCAACAGAAGCGGATTCATATCGGTGTGCGGTGGCAGTTTGCAGGCTTCGGCCTGTACGGCCTGTGCCCTTCCAATCTCCTTACCGTCAGGGGTGACATACGAGTTCAGCGCCATATTCTGGGCTTTGAACGGAGCGGGGGAGTAGCCGTCTTGCTGGAATATGCGGCACAAGGCTGTAGCCAGTACGCTTTTGCCGACATCGCTACCGGTGCCAACCAGCATAAGGGGGTTCAACTTCTTTTCTATCATATGTTTTCCAGTTCTTTCAACCATGTGTTTCTAAATCCCGATTCCGCCCAATACCAGTGGGTATAGCCGGCAATGGTGCGCTTGTATCGGTAAAGGGCGGTAGAAACAGACGCTCCGCTTGCCGAGGTCTGGCATTGTCTGACCGAGACTCCTTCGTTTATGTTGGCGCTGACAATTTCTGAATAGTGGAATTCGTGACCCCGCATTTCTATGCCGTTCAATTGCATCGAGCGGTAGCCCAAGTGAAGGCGGGCGTTGTTCATCGACGCGCTTATGTTGAAGACTCCACACATCTCACTGTTGTCTATATCGTGGCAGAGGTACATAAAACCACCGCATTCAGCAAATGTCATCCCGTCCTCTTCCACGTATTTGCAGATGCTTTGGCGCATTGCAGTGTTGGCGTTAAGTTGACCGGCACACAGTTCTGGGTATCCTCCGGGAAGGTAGAGCAGGTCACATACAGGCAGATGCGGGTCGGCTAACGGCGAAAAGAAGACTACTTCGCCCATCTGACGCAGGTCGTCGATGTTTGCCTGGTATGTAAAGTTGAAGGCTTCGTCGTTTGCTATGGCTATAATCATAAATCTAAAATTCTTTTTATTTTGACGTGTTTTTCTACCTCTTCTGCGGCTGCTCTAATCAGCAGTTCTGTTTTCTCTCGTTCAGTGATGGTAAGTCCGAGGTGTCGGCTGAGAATCTGCAATTCCGGGGTGCGTGCCAGGTATCCGAAACACTCGGTGCCGGTGTCATGGCATGCCTGTTCCAGCAACAGGAAGTGCCGTTCAGAAGCCACCTTGTTGAAAATGACACCGGCCAACTTCAGCCGTGGGTCAAAGTGCTTGAATCCATAGATAAGCGGCGCTACACTGTAGGCTGCCGACTGGGCATTGACGACCATTATGACTGGTATATCTACAATAATGGCCAGTTCGGCTGAACTGCCTTTCTGTTTGTCGTAGCCATCGAATAGGCCCATAACTCCCTCTACCACTCTCACGTCGGCACTTGCACCATAGCGACGAAAACACTGAATAGTGTGCCCGGTTGAAGACATGAACAAGTCCAGATTGACCGATGCCCGCCTGGCAGCTATCTGGTGGAACATGGGGTCTATATAGTCGGGGCCGATCTTGAAAGGCTGAACATCCAAACCGCGGTCGCTAATTGCCCGCATAAGACCCAAGCAGCAGGTAGTTTTCCCACTGTTTGATGAGGTGGCGCCTATTAAGAATTCGTTCATTTTCTGTTTCGTTTTAAAATAATTCTCAGTGCTACGGGTGCTCCTATAAGGGCTGTGACCGAGTTTATAGGTAGTGCGCCTTCGTAACCAGGCATTCTGGCTACAAGGTTACAGAGAAGGGCGATTGCCGATCCGCATACAAGTGATGCGGGTAGCAGCAAACGGTGGTCGGCTGTCCTTAACAATCCCTTGCATATATGAGGTACGGCTAATCCGATGAACATGATCGGACCGCAATAGGCAGTTACTAATGCGACTAACACTCCCGAGGTGGCGATGATGCCTATACGGGTCTTCCTGATGTCCAATCCAAGGTTTAACGCATATTGTTCACCCAAAAGCAACTGGTTCAGTGGTTTTGCCAACAGCATACTGGCTGGAAGGGTAACAGCCATCAGCCCCAGAAAGACGTAGATTTGTCCGCCAGTCACTTTCGAGAACGAGCCTAAACCCCATATAACGTAGGCCCTCACGTCTTCTTCCGACGAGAAGTATTTTAACACTCCCGTTATGGCGCTGGCTATATATCCGATGAGTACTCCTACAATAAGTAGGGTGACATACCCCTCGAAACGTTGGGCCACATAAACAATCAGTGCCATCACTGAAAGAGCGCCTGCTATGGCTGAAAATATGATTGCCGAGTTGCCGATAAGGCCGAACCTGCTTATAACGTTTCCCCCGATGGTACCGTTCAGTAATACAACAAAGGCGACACCCAGACTTGCCGCACTCGACACGCCCAACACCGACGGACCGGCTAGCGGATTGTGGAACAGGGTCTGCATCTGTAGGCCGGCTACCGAGAGCGCTCCGCCACAGGCCAAGGCTGTCAGGGTTTGTGGAAGACGTGTCTGCAACACAATAACACGCCACGCCTCATTGTCGGTAGTTTTTCCCGTAACGATGTTAAGAATTTCGCCAGCAGGAATGTCTACTGAACCGAAAAACAGGTTGAGGGCTACCAACAAAGGCACACTCAGGCAGAGTAGTATTATAATCAGGCTTGTTCTTCGCATATAAGCTTAATAGTTAGTTTGCCATTAGGGTACACCCTACGGCAGTGTAAGTAACAAAGGTCGGTTATTTTTGAAAAGAACGAGGCAGTCATGCAGTTCCAGAGGTCGCGTGCCATATTTATCCCATCTATTTTGTCCGCTTCCGGCCCAGCCACATCCTTTAGGAAGTCTTTGTTCATCTGCACCTTTTGTGAATGGGTATTCATATTCCCTTCGGCCAGTTTCACGGCCTTGCCTATCATGATGTCCATCACCACCTCGCTGAAACCCAGTTCCTGCGCCATGCCGAGAGCCTCGCCCACAAAGTTACCATAGTGAATACAGCGGATATCGTCGGATTTACGGATGGCTGTTTCGCCCTTTTTGCCCGATACCAGTCCTATCCGGTCACAACCTATGGCTTTAGCCACTTCGAATTCACGTCTCAAACTGCGTAGGAAGGCCTCGTTGCTCAGCGGGAAAACAACTCCCGATGTACCTATAATGCTGATTCCGCCAACAACCCCCACTTTATGGTTCAAGGTGCGTTTTGCCAGCTCTTCCCCTCCTTCCACGGCAATGGTCACTTCACATCCTTGCTCGGTCAGCTGTTTTATTTCTGCGGTTATCATTGCCCTTGGCGTAGGATTGATGGCCGGTCCGTTAACGGGAATTCCGAGTCCGGGCAGGGTAACGGTGCCAACGCCACTTCCCTGTTTGAAGACAACATCGCCACCATTGGTCAGTGCAACTGTCGATGTAATTTTGCAACCCCGCGTTACATCGGGGTCGTCGCTAAAGTCTTTAATTACAGACGCAATGCCTTTTTTCTCGACCTGTACAGGTACTGAAACAATTTCACCGTCGGGAAGGGAGAATTCAACCGACTCGGGTGCCTCGTCGAAAAGAAGCGAAAGAAGTGCTGCTTTTGTTGCCGCTGTTGCGCACGCTCCGGTGGTGAAGCCAGTTTTCAAGGGGAAAAATGCGGGTACTGCTTGTTCTATGGCTTTTCTCAGCCCTATTTTCCCTGTCACGTATGTCCAGTCGTCTGGCAGTTGCGGATGTCGCACTACATAAACACCTATACCGAGCCTGAGGGCGGCATCCACTTTCTGTTTGTAGCCTCCACTGTCGCCGCTCTCTTTTGTGATAATGGCATCGCAACCCACATCCCTCATAAGTTCTGTTTCTTCTGCTTCGGTCGGCAACGTGTGCGAGTCGTTGTAGTAAAGTAGTTTGTCTGGGGGAAAACCGTTTTTCAGGGCTTTATCTGTGCTTTCCTTCCGGTTTAAGATGCGGAAGTAGGTGGTTGTCTGTTGCCAAAAGTCCTTTAGCTTGCCTATCGTGTTTGTGCCAGTCAGAGCCAGCAGTCGACTAACACCATCTTTCCGCATTCTACCGACGGCCTCGTGGTAGTCTTTGCAATAACAGACTCCCTCTATATCCTGGTCAAAACTACGTTGTAATCTGATGATGTGGCAACCAGTACAGGCTATAGCCTGGTGCAGTTCCTCGGCAAAGGGGTGTGCGGCATCAATTATGCAGCTTATATCGTGTTGTTCGCAAAAAGTTCGCATTTCAGCCGCCGTCATTACCCCAGAAAGGCGTACTCCGTGCTGTAACTCCACTTGTTGCAAATCGCCCTTGGTAGAGTAGTAAAAAGTGCCATCGCCCTGTTCGCACACTTCAACGGCCATTCGGCCTTCTGTTGTTCCGCCAAATATCAGAATCATTCTTTTGCCTTTCTGTAAAGGTGTGAAAAATGCTTGTCATAGAGTCTGCTTAGGCCTTGCCGGTTACCTATGGCTTCACCCACCACAATCATAGTGGTTAGTTTCAGATTGTTTTTAGTTACAATGGCAGCTAAATCTTTAAGCTGACCCCGGTATATGCGTTGTTCCTTCCAGGTCAGCTTGTAGCATGCCGCAACGGGGGTTTCGGGGCTGTAACCTCCTTCCAGCAGTTCTGCTTGTACTTGTTCGGCAATGCCGGCCGACAAAAAAATGCACAACGTGGCCTGGTGTTGAGCAAGCAGGTGCAGTTTTTCTTTTTCGGGCATTGGTGTGCGCCCTTCTCCCCGGGTCAGTATAATCGTTTGACAGCGTTCGGGTATGGTGAACTGGCTTTTCAGTTCGGCGGCTGCTGCTTGAAACGACGAGATTCCCGGTGTAATGTGGTAGTCGATACCGTACTGGTCGAAATAAGCCATCTGTTCCTGTATAGCGCCATAAATGCAAGGGTCGCCAGTGTGGAGGCGCACCACCAGTTTGTGCTTGTCGTAGAACGCTTTCATTAGTTGGAGCTGTTCTTCCAAGTCTAGCTCGGCACTGCTTTTTACGACGGCTCCCCTTTTAGCGCACCGGACCAGTTCAACTGGAACCAGACTGCCCGCATACAGAATAAGGTCGGCTTGGCCGATGAAGCGTTGACCGCGCACGCTTACCAATTCAGGGTCACCTGGTCCTGCCCCTACAATCTCGATGTGTCCTTTGGTCTGCTTCAAACTGAGTGCGAACGTGTAGTTGTTCCCGTTCATGTTCACCTTCTGTTTGGGTAGAACCAATGTTCCGCCTTCGGCTATAGCCGCTGCTTCGGAAACGCTGTGGCTACCAGTAACCTCATAGACTTTTTCGCTCGGGTTGGGTACCTCTATTTCAGTCAACTCGTCAGCTGAATAAAGGTGTAGTTCTGCGTGGGCCAGCTGTTGGCAGAGGCTCGCCAACATGGGCTCATCCTTTTTTAGTTCTATAGTGGCGACAGATGCTATTGATTGTGTTGCAAATCCTGCTTCACCGATTCTAACTAAAAGATCGGTCGCCAAATCGGCAGGCACGTTCTTCTGACAGCCGAAACCAAGGTGGAGGCATTGCGGATAGTATTGCAGCCCTATGCCTGCGTGTGTGTAGGGACCTACGGAAATAACTACGTCGAACTCTTCTTTTTGCTTGCAAAAGTCGTCAAACGAACTGAAAATACTGACGTGGGCAGGACATGTTTCCTGCAGGTGTCGTGTTCCTTCGTCATCCCATTCCAGAATCAGGGCAGTCGGCTTCTTGTTCACAAAATCGGCTATAAGCCGGTTCATATCGGCACGGCTAATTACCATAGACTGCCAGCCGAATTGTTTGGCAAGCGTGTCGAGAGCCCACAGACCAGTATTATCACTCTGTGTGGTTATAACGGCTTCGGCACCTAAAATGGCGGCTATTTTTCTCGATAGTTCGTTTGCTCCGCCTACATGTCCGCCTACTACAGGAATAACCCATTTGCCTGTAGAGTCTACACATACAACAGCCGGGTCGGTGTACTTGTCGGTGAGCAGCTGCTGTATTTTCCGCACGCATATACCCAGTGCGCCAAAAAACACAATAGCGTTTGTCTCTTTGGCAAACTGTGGATTTAGTTCAGCGGCTATCCGTTTGGCAAGTATCTTGCCTGCTTCGTTGATGTGTTCGTACCTGATCATTCGGCTTTAATTGTTGTGATGCTGTTGTTGTCGTCTAGAGTTATGGTTCCGCATAGAGTCCAATTCATTCCGGCTTCTGTAGCCCCCTCTTTAAACTGCTGCAGGCTGTCGGTACTGACCGAATTGAAAACAATGCAACCCCCGTCTGCCAGTTTGTTCTTGATTTTCAGAATCATTTGTTTTAATTGGCCGCCATGTCCGCCAATGAATACGGCTTCTGGTTGCCGGTATTCCGAAAGGTCTGTTTTCATAAAGTCGGCAATCACGACCTCAATGCCTGGCGTACCGAAACGGGTACTGTTGCTGTCCATCAGGTCACGACCTTCGGGGCGCACTTCGAAAGCAGTGATGTGCAGATGCGGGAAATGGAGTTTTGCCTCGATACTTACACTGCCCGTACAAAACCCAACGTCCCAGAACGTTGTTTTCCCTGCCAGGTCAAGTGCGGACAGGACAAACAGGCGGATAGGCATTTTTGTTATCATCTTGGACCTGCCGTTCAGCGGTTTAAACTCGTTGTCGGGCAGTCCGAAAGGTTGGTGGCGCGCATGTTTCATTTTCAGTAACACGCAGTTCGGAGTGTCGTACACATCGTTTTCGTCGTATAAACATACCCTTTCATGCGTTTCGTTCCCCAACTTTACCCCCACAAACATTTGGTAGTTGGTGTATCCATAGCGTACCAAACGTTGCCAGATACTGTGTGGCGTTTTCTGGTGGTCGGTCAGGCAGCCAATCAAGCCTTCCCCTTTTATCAGGGCACAGTCCAGGCCATCCCACGCCCTGCCTGTCAGCGACACCGTCACCAAGTTGTGGTATGGCATTTTCAACTGGTGCGCCAGTAGCTGTATGGAGTTGAATGTTGGTATTACGTTTATCTCGCAATCCTTACATTCGCGTTGTACTGTAGTTGCAAACCCGTAAAATAAAGGATCGCCCGATGCAAAGATTACGATTTCGTCGTGTTGGGCATATTGTTCGAAAACAGCAGACAAGGGGACACAAATGTCTATCCACAGTGCGTTTGGGGGCAACTTTGGTCCCATAATTTCATAATGCCGTTTTCCCCCAGAGAAAACACGCCCGTTGCAGATTGCGTCGGTTGCCTGTGGAGGCAGCCATTGGTTACGGCTGTCGCTGATTCCTATAATTGTGCATTTCCTCATCGTTCTATACGTCTCTACCAGGTTCTAGATTTTCGGCATCGGCATAGGTCAGTATGCTGTTCACCAGTGTGGCAGCCAGGTTGCTGCCGCCTTTCCGTCCGTCAATCAGTATTTTGGGTATATGCGTAAACGTTTTCACCGCATGTTTGCTTTCCTCTACATGGACAAAACCGACGGGTGCGCCTATAATGCCGGCAGGCATAATTTTTTTCCTCCTGACCAGGTCACACAGTTCGAGTAGTCCGGTCGGCGCATTGCCAAAGGCATAGATGGCGGTCGGGTGCTCGTTAGCAGCAATCCTGACGCCTGCTTGCGCACGGGTTATGTTGTTTTCCGCTGCCATGGCAACCACCCTCGGGTCGTTTATATAGCACACCACTTCAATGCCAAGGCGTTGAAGGGCACCCTTCCTTATTCCGCTTGCAACCATCGTCACATCTGTTACAATGGTGTTAACTTTACCGTCAACCACTTTTTGGTATATTTTCTCGGTAGCGTCGTCGTCCATCCACAACAGATTCTCCATTTCGAAGTCGGCTGTAGTGTGAATAGCGTGAAGCAACGGCCACAGGCGCGATAGGGGCACATCCTTATTCTTCAACTCCGATTTAATAGTCCGGAACGATTCAATCATAATCGACTGGCCCACCGAGTGCGCTTGCTGGTGTACGGTGCGTTTTTCTTTGCCATAATAGCCGCGAGGGGTTACAAACATGTTACCAGAAACATACGACTGGCTGTTTCCGATAATGACAATGGTGAACATATCCACATCTTCGGGGTCGAATGCCGAAAGTGTGGTCATGGTTACCTTCTGCTCTCCGCGGCCTGCCTGCCTTACATAACCGACGGGGGTGCTGCCATTGCGTTCTTTTTGAAAAATCTCCTTCAGACGGTGTAGTTGCCAGTAGCGTTCGTTGCTTCTGGGGTTGTAGACGGCTGTAACAAAATCGGCGGTTGCTGCTGCCCATATCCGTTTCTCTATCACTTTCCACGGGGTCATCAGGTCACTAAGCGATAGAACGCAGAAATCGTGACCCATGGGTGCTCCCATAAGTGCGGCTGCCTTTTGGAAGGCACTGATGCCCGGCAAAACGGTCACATCAACGTCTGTACCTGTCTTACTGACCATTTCGCACAGTAGAGGGGCCATTCCGTATATGCCCGCATCGCCACTGGAAATAACACAAACAGAGTGTCCGTTCAAAGCATATTCGAGAGCAGTTTTAGCGCGTTCTTGCTCCTTCTTCATACCGGTGTCAATACACACAGCATCGGGACGCAGATAGCGGGTGATAAACTGGAAATAGTATTTATAGCCCACTATTATATCGCTGTCTGCCAGGGCTGACGATACGGCTGGGGTTATGTCTTCTGCCGACCCAGGACCAATACCTGCTACATATATCTTCATACTTATTCGTTGAATTTTAAGGCAAGGCTCACAAACAGCGAGCGTCCCGGATTGATAGTCGAGTAATTGGAGTTCCAGAAACTGCAATCGCGTTTGTCGAACAGATTCTCAATACCGATTCCGGGTTCTAAAGTGAAATGGTCGTAACGGACACTGTAACGGGCACCGATGTCCCATTGGCCGTAACCGGGTGCATAGCCGTAGGTAGTGCTGTACCGTTTATCTTGTGCATAGCCGTTCAGACAGATGTTCAGTGTATACCGGTCCCATTTTTTCCCCCATGTCACATTCAGCTGTCCGGCGTTCTTTACACTCTTGTCTACGGGGGTTCTCGAAGCCTCGTATGCCTGTGTAGCGGTGTTGAGTGTCAGTGTTTCTGCTTCGGTGTCGGTGAACGTGTAACTGCCACCTACTATAAAGCCAGCAGGCAGGAAAAATTTCAGCGACAGGTTGGCACCCCTAATTTCTGCTTGGTCGATGTTGCTACGCTGTCTGATGGTGGTCCAACCTTCGTTATAGAGCGAAGTCAGTTGTATGCTGTTGTCAATTTCGGCCTGTGCTATCGTCCGGTAGTTCACCATATCCCTAATCTTGTTGATAAAGGCAGTCGCGCTTGCCTTCAACCGTTTGTGGCTGTAGGCGAGGCTAATGTTCCAGAAATCGCTCTTTTCGGGTTTTAGGTCAGGGTTGTTTATGGTGTAGCGTGCAGCTGTTTTCGCTTGGTCGGTGGCATACAGTTGCGAAAGTGTGGGTGTTTTGTAGCCGGCGGCGTAGCTTGCCCTGAACTGTATACCCTTGTGATGGGCGAACAAACCTATGTTGGGGGTGAGGTTGCTGCCGAAGTTGCTGTTGTAGGTGTATCTTAGTCCGGCCAGTGCGTCAAGCCACCTTGTAGCCTGCACTTCGTCCTGGACGAATACACTACTGGAACCCGCATTTTCAGAAGCAATATTGTCCGTTTCACTTTCCAGGTGTTCCTGTACAAACTCAAGGCCCGTTGTGAGCTGGTTTCGCTGGGTGAGTTGGATGGTCCCCCTCAGATTTTCTGTAACAAAACGGGTGCGTTTCCTTGTTTCTTCTTTCGCCTCCTCGGTTTCGGTTTGCCAATAATCGTATTTTGACGAGAAATTGTCGCAGTGGGCATCCAATTCCCACTGTATTTTGTCGGTAGGTTTCCATTCTACTCTTGCACCATAGTCGTACGACTGGTGGTGAAGATCGTAGGTATAGGCCTTTTTTGCTGTGTAGTTGTATAATTTCGTTCCAGTAGAGTCTTTCGTCGATTTTTGTATATAGTAAGTGGCGTTTTTCGGCCTGGTCGTCCTATAATCATAGTAGTTGCCCCGCAAGCTCAGGTTCCATTTGTCATTGAACTGCCATTTCAGGTATTGCCCGATATTCTCGCTTTTAAAACCAGTAGACATCGGTCTGCCGGTCAGTTTTAACACCTTTTGGCTGCCTTCGTCAAATTCCTGGTAGTGGTTGTTCTGCCAGTTATCGGCCTGGCGGTGGTTGAACGAAGTGCTTCCCGAAAACTTTTTAGCCTTGTAGCTGACATTAAGGTCTTGGTTGAAGCGTTGGTGGCTGAGAACTTTCGTGTAGCTGGAAGCCTGTGTTTTCTGTAAGTCGTCTTTGGTGATGATGTTGATGACCCCGGCTACGGCATCGCTACCGTAAAGCGAACTTGCCGCACCACTGAACACCTCGATGCGCTGTATGTTGTCGATGCTGGTTCGGTTCCATCGGTCATCGCCGCTGACCCGTTGTCCGTTTACCAGAATCAGGACGTAGTTATCGCTAATACCGTTGAAGTTGATGAATGTGCCCATACCGTTGGTCTGCGAGGTAATGCTGGTGGTAAGCTGTTGCAGTGCGTCTTGCAGGTTGGTCGCACCAATGTGCTTCAGTTCTTCCGCATCGAGCACACTGACCGACACTGGCGATTTTTCCGCATAGTGACTGGTGCCGGTACCGGTTACGACTACCGGATTAAGTATTTGTGTCTCTCCCTCAACACTTTCGTTAGCGTTTGCCTGTAGTGGAAGAAGAGAAACAATTAGCCCGCTCGCAGTTATTTTATTCATTTTCTTATTTAATTAGTTTGTAATAGTGTGGTGTATAATGAGGCAGCATGTCGGGGTGGAAGGCTTTTACGAAATCGGCCAGTAATAGATGGGGTTGCACGCCAGCCAGTTCCCGGTAAGGGGTTTTAGCCAGATTACAGAATAACACCCGCTTATTTTTAAAGGCATCCATAGCAGCGTAGCGCTCGTCTTCGGCTGCCAGCGTCTGCAGGGTGTATTCGCCATCGAACGACCCGTCGGTTTGCCAAAAATCGGCGTGTATGCCTTTGGCATAGACTGTTTCGAAATCGAGTGTCACACCGCCCGATTCTTTGTTTCCGGCCATAACATAGTTGGCTCCGGCATCACAGAAAAGCTGGGCCATATAGCTGTTACCACCTACAAAATACCAGCCGTCTCTGATTTGTCTTCCGCTCACAACCGATGGCCGTTTTTTTGTGCTTTTCTTTTTGGCGATTTCCGTCTTCAATGTATTATATTTTTTCTCGATGTCCGAAAATACGGCATTTGCCCTTCTGGTCTCGCCCGTCAGTAGTCCGACCAGCTTTATCCATTCCGCTTGTCCGAGCGGATTGGTTTCCTTGTAACCGTGGTGTTTAATTAGTGGAATACCACAATTTTTCAATGCTTCAAATCCGCCGTGTTTGGAAGCAGATACGAAAATGTAATCGGGTTTTGAGGCAATAACAGTTTCCAAATCAAAGTTGCCCTCTTTACCGATTCTGATGGTTTGTCCGTTCTTTATCTGTTCCCTTATACGGTCCGAGAACAGGTTCTTTAGCGAATTGGTCCCTACAATCAGGTGCTCTAGGCCTAAGACCTCGAAATTGCCGAGTTGCAGGGCAGTGGTGCAGACAAAACGTTTCGAGGGCTTGCTGATTTTGAACGTTTCAACCTTCGTGTTTGTAGCCGCCGGGTCTGGGTTGCAGATGCTGATTTGTATACCGTCGGCCTTATAGTCAACTTTCAGTCCTTTGGCATATTTGATTTCAACGGTGTCGCTATAATCAGCCGTATGACAAAGGATAGAATCCTGGTACTGGTACAAGAGGTCGGAAACGGTGTCACTCCCCTCAACTGCAGAAGTTGCGCACGACGATATTACGATAGGAAGTAGGAGGCATGAAATAGGTAGCTTCATATTTAGTACAAAATCAAGAATTGGATCTAGTGCACAAGGCGCTGATCCAATCCTTGTATTATAGAAGAAATTGAGAAAAAGCGTGTGGTTTTAGTCTTCAGGATACATCGAGTGGTAGTAGTCTTCCAATTCAACAGGATTTTTGGTGTGCTCTATCCACAAGTTTCTGATTTCCTCCTGCTCCAGCAATCCTATCATGTGGCTATTAACCTTGTATCCCTTGTGCGAGAAATATTCGTTCCAACTGTTGTCTTCCGATTCCTCGTCCTCTGCGTCCCAGTATTCGTCGCCCTCACCAGCCATATCGTTGTGTGCGTGGTCGCCAGCGATAGACATTAGCGGGTACAGAACAACATTACCTTTTTCAAAGCCAGCCTCCTTCATACGGGCATAAACGTCCTGTTTGTAGTTGTCGGGCATATCGACAGTGCCGACAAAGTAGTTCTTGTTGATTTTCTGGAGTTGCTCCTCTAACTGGGTGTAACGGACGTTGGCCTTATAGGTGTCGTAACTGTCAGGATTCCCGTGTCCCATAAATGCGACAACACCTTTTTTCGCTTCGCTCGAACAAAGTTTGTTAATGGTTTTAGCCACTTTGGCCACATCGTCGGTGTTGTTCAAAAGAGGCGTTCCCAGTTTGAGGGTAACAGTCTTCAAATACTGGTCGTTGAGGTCGCCAAGGCTGTTGTTCGCAAAATCTTTGATGTAGTTGATTACACGGCTGTACTCTTCTCCCGGAATAACTTGCAACGACTGTACGGTGATTTCTTTGTAACGGGCAGAACCGAAAGCGTGAAGCCAGAAGTTTGGGGCATAGTAGTTACGTATTTCGGCTTTGTCTTCCCCCTTGTCGTTGGCATGCTCGCCTGCTGCAGCACGGTTAATGCAAATAGCGCTACTGAACGACATGTAGACATCACAGTCTTTAAACTGCTTTTTGTAGGCTTCTACGGTTTTGTCGAATGCCTTGAATGAATTTTGCCAGGTGCTGCCGAAGGCAACCAACAATATAGCCTTGTCGTGCTTTTTGTTGGCAATTACTTTGTTGTCGACGGCACTTTGGTAAATAGTGTAGTTGTTTGCTACGCTGCCGGTCTCTTCATCATCTGAACAGCTGTTGAAACCAGCTGCCATTGCCAGCGATGCGAGCAGGGCAATGGTTAACGATTTAATCTTCATCATTAAATGTTTTAGAATTTGTTATTTTGGTTGGTTTTATGTTTTTTCCTTGTTTGAACTTTATGCTGAGGGCAACAAAGAAGGTGGTACCCGGACTATTTGTCCCTAAATGGTAGGGGTGCATTGTGGTGTCGGTATAGTTAAACAGGTTGTCGATACCCGCCTCGGCACGGTACGTGAATTTCTTACTGCTTTCCAAATCGTGGGTGGTGTTCAATCGCCATATTTGGAAAGGTTTTCCATTGCCGTTGTTCTGGTAGTAGCGTTGGCTGCTTCCCCGAGTACCCAGGCTTGCGCCCAACTTGTAGTTTTTCCCGAACCGGTGCCCCCAATTGGCATACGCATTCCATTTGTGGTGTGCCATACCGTCGATGGTGACTTCAACCAGTTTCTGTTTGCTGGCTTCATATTCGTGTGCTTTGGTGTCAAGATAACTGTAATTGCCGCCTATCGTAAAATCTTCACAAATCTTGTAGGTCGTGTTCAGGTCGATGCCTTGTGTGCGCGCGTCTTCCATATTCTTATATTTGCGCGCGACAACATCGCCGCTGCCGTCGCCAAAATAAGCGGAAGAAGCGTCTACCGGAATTTCATCTACTGGCACGTTAACCAGCGCAATCATGTTCTCAAGTTTGTTAAGGTAGGCGGTTACCGACATTGTAAGCCGCTTCCCCCTGTATTCGACGCTCGAGCTGTAATAGTTACTGGTTTGCGGAGTAAGGTCGGTGTTACCCATATTAAAATAGGTGCTGGCACCCATAACGTGCAGATATCTGTAATAGAGTTCCTTAGTGGTTGGTGTTTTGTAGCCCTGGCTCCACCCCAACCGCAAACGGAAATTCTTTGCCGAGAGCATGGCATTCACTTTGGGCGTTGCCTTGAATCCGAAATTCTGGTTTTTGTCAACACGCAATCCGGTTGTCACATTCAGCCACGATAGCAAGTCGAATTCGTCTTGAACGAAAATCGATCCTGTCCAGTCGTCAACAGAACCTTCTGCTGTACGCATAGGCGCATTTAGGTAGTCATAGCGGTATTCAATACCAGTCGAGAGTTTGTTTTCCGCCGGTAGGTCGAAAATACCCTTAACGCTTGCAAGCAGCCTTTGCTGGTCGCTTTGCAGGCTTTTTTGTCCCTTAAAATACGGAAAATAGTTGGTGAAACGTCCCAAAGGGTCGTAACCATCTGTCAGAGTGGTAGCGGTGTAGTTATAGAAGTATGCGTGTTTACCCCAATCGGCATCTGCCGTTATGGTATTGTTACCTTTCAGTTTCCATTTGCCACCCATAGAAAGAGCAGCGTTTTTGTACATAAGGTCGTAAGTGTAGACATCGCAACTGGGGTAATGACCGTCTTGCGGACGTAAGATGTTTTTTCTGTGGTAGGAGCCCGAAGCGTACACTTCCGATTTTTTGTTAACCGTGTAGGTGAGCTTCTCAGCAATTTGCCAGTTTGTCTTCTCGTTCGCTGTCTTTTTCCGCGAATCGTTAACCACGTGACCTTCGGTGTATTCGTTGGTAGTGTTGCGCCAGCCGTCGGTGTGTTGCAGTTGGAAGTTGGTAAAACTGTTCAGTTTTCCATAGGTGAGTCCCAAGCCGTTGTGCTGTCTGATGTCGTTGTAACTTCCATAACGCGTGGTGTTTTCAATATAGACACCCTCGTCGTGGTGTTTCTTGGTGATAATGTTGATGACACCCGCAATGGCATCGCTTCCATATAAGGCCGATTGGGCACCTTTCACAATCTCGATGTGATCAATATTCTGCGGGTCGATTTGACTAAGGTCGTTCTCTCCGCCAACGTCGCCATGTAAGCGTTTTCCGTCCACTAGTATAAGTATATAGCTGTTACCCAAGCCGTTCAGTTGGGTTTGGCTACCCATGTCCCCCTCTTCAAAAGAGAAAGAGGCAGTTAGTCCACCGAGTATGTCCTCGATGGATTTAGCTCCATAGCTGTCGAGTGTTTTGCGTGAAACGATTTCAGTCTGTACGGGTACGTCCCTTAATAGATGTTCAGTTCCCGTGCCAGTTACCACGACTTCCTCAAGCGTCTCGACTTTCTCTTGCGATTTCGAGGTAATAAGAAATCCGCTCGCCACATAGGCGAACAACAATACGGTATATTTTGACTTCATAAGTTGATTTCTCCAAATCCTGGGAGATAAATGATCACTTAATTAGAATTGGCAGGTATTCTGACTTTCCTCGGAACCAAAGTCTTCCCGCTTTCGCAGTGACATGCTGGTTGGTTCGTCTTTTTTGGATTACAGCTGCAGGAACAGTTCAGGTCTTTCACCTGATTCCCTTGCACAAGGCGTGTATTTACGCAATGCACGCTTGTTACCAAATCTGTTGCAAATTTACAGAAAAACTTGGTTATGTTTTTCATAATTCGGCATATATATCATCGTTTTTTGTTGCTATAACAAAACGTCGGTGGGTAAAAGACCATATACCCGCACAAATCACCTATAGAACCGTGCATTTTCTGAACACGAAACTCTCTTAAAACACGAACAAGCAGTCTTCATTTTCAAAGCCGAAGGCGATGAAGAGTCGTGTATTTTGCTAGTCTGTGGTCTTGGGTTCTTCCTTGAACTTGGCCACGTAGCTCTCGTAGTCGTGGAAGACGATGGGGTTCTGGCTTCCGCCTTTCAGCCTTTTAGGCTTCTGTTCCTCTTCGGGGGTCTCAAATGGTTCTAAAGATTTACCCCCCTCTCTGTAAAATTGTCAAATAGCGACAATTGCGTGTATTTTTGCGGTTTATTCATATTTCTTAAAGTTTATGCTTAAAAACATGGGCTGAAATTACCCGGTTAAAAAATTGTTGTGTAACTTTGTGGTGTGAACAATGCAAGTACGCAAGTAATTGTGTGCGGGCCCAAAAAAGTTCTAAACGACCACCTCGTCCAGCGGTGGCCGTTTTTCTTTTATAAATCAAATCTTAGGACCTCTTTTTCCCCTCTTATCACCACGTAGATGTGTTTCAAATCAAATCTATCTCCTCGATTCATATATCTATGCGCCGCTTTAATAGTATTTTTCATTTTTTCGTAAGTGTACAAAGCGGGGGCGTGAAAGTATAAGCACATTGAGTCTGCGTGGTCGGTTTTATTGTTGTCATTCCATGATATCAATTGCTTATTTTTCGTTGTCACACGGTTCCTATAGTCTTTTGAATCCGATGTTACGGATCGGATGTCCATCCTAATACCGTCAATCATGATGTCCAGGGCAGTTAATTCATACCCTTTTACTACACATTTCTTTTCCTCTAAAAGTATACAAGAATGCCCCCCCTCGAATAAAGTATCTAGGCATTTCTTCTCTAATTGGTTACCTGACCATCCTTTCCCTCCATTTTCAGATAGAAAGAATTTATCACCCCTCGATGTGGATTTGTGCCTAATATGTTCAGCCTTAAGTCCTCCTGTTTTTGGGTCGAATACTACATTTTTATAATTTTTGTCCAGCTTCATTTTTTCGTATAGTTTTTTATTTGTCTCTTTATTTCCTGTTATTTTAGTTAGCATGTAATCGCATTCGTTACAGTTCCCCGGGCACTTCATCTCCTCTGCATTGAAGAACCTGCCAAGCCTAGCCTCCGCACCGCCTTTGGCGAGTTTTAGCCAGATGCACGTAGCGGGCTGTGGATAGTAAGGGTGGTTGCGGCTGTACATCTCCGCCTTCTTGCCGGGGTTGCTCTCCAGTCCCTTGGCGGGCTTTGGCGCGTCCTTCTCCTTCGGGATGCGCTTCTTGGGCGTAGGTTCTGCGGTGGTAGGCTCGAGGTAGCACTTGCAGTTCCACAGGTCGCCAGGGTGGTGCTTGTCCCAGAACGGGTCGTCTACGGGCAGGGTCAGCCCCATGTCCCAGA
>DGTD01000004.1 GCA_002396385.1 Bacteroidales bacterium UBA4345 | reverse complement strand
TCGACGTGCGGTGCAGGGACGACCATGGCCGCCAGTTCATTGTGGAGATGCAGATGTACTGGACCGACGAGTTCAAGCAGCGTGTGCTGTTCAACGCCTCGAAAGCCTACGTCAAGCAGGCGGACAAGGGCTACAGCTACAGCAGCCTGCAGCCGGTTTACTCGCTAAGCATTGTGAACGACAACGCGTTCAGCGGTAACGAGCACTACCACCTCTTCCTGATGGCGGAGCAAGGTAACCCTGAACGGGTGATAGAGGGGATAGAAATGGTGTTTGTGGAACTGCCCAAGTTCAAACCGCAGTCGGCCGCGGTGGGAAAGATGCACCGCCTATGGCTCCGCTTCATGACCGAGGTCAACGAGAGCACGGCCAGCGTTCCGCAGGAACTGCTCGACGATCCCGAGATCAGCAAGGCCATCTCCATCGTAGAGCGTGGCGCATATTCCGATGAGCAGCTCGCCACTTACGACAAGTACAGGGACATGGCCGCCACCGAAAAGGCGCTGATAGACGGCTCTTTTAACAAGGGTCGTGAGGAAGGCGAGGCTATCGGCTTGGAGAAAGGTAAAGAAGCGGGTAAATTAGAAGAAAAAATAGACAACGCCCGAAAGATGAAAGAATGCGGTGTTGGTATCAACATCATCTCCATCGTTACAGGACTATCCGCCGATGAGATTGAGAAACTCTGATGAATGTCATATTAATGAAAACAGCTGGCGATACCGCAAGCTGTTTTTTTGTTCTATCGCAGTGGAAAAATATTCGGTGTGAAGGAAGAATCAACAAATTCATTAGATTTCCTGCCTACTGCATGTGCAGTGTTTCCCTTATATAGCCATTGCATGGAAATCGGGGTAGAGAACGGGGAATCTAATGCTTCGAAATACATTTCCGATGCTACGGGAGCAGCTATAGGCTATGTCCTTATTTTTTTTGGAAACCGCTCATAGATAACAGAAACTTGAATGAACTTGCAATAAAAACAATATAAAAACTAAAGAAAACAGTCCAATTTGCTGTATTTATAATCTTTCCTATTGTTGTATCAATACTATTTAAATATAAATAAAATAACATTTCATTTAAATGCGAAATACTTGTTAAACTTATAAATAGCACATCATTTCCATTTTCGTCGTTTAATATCATCAAAAATATAGTTAATGCGTTGTGCAGTATTAATAGACAAATAAGACTTTTCCTGTTGATTGAAAATAAGAATGTTTGAAAGAATGAGTAGATGTATACAAATACTGTTGATTGGATTAAATACATAGCATTTGGGACTCTGTAATCATAGTTAACGTTGACTTTAGATAAGCCTACTTCAATCATTATAATAACTGCATTAATTATTATAATATAAAAATATAGCATTAAAGTTTTCCAAAATTTTTGTATCATTTCCCTAATTTTTTTAATAATTCTTTTGCATTTTCAAAGTGCATATCGTATACAGGATCATTATCGGCATCATCTCCATATATCACTCTTTCAGCAGTTTCCATAGCAGCTTCATAAGAATGGGAGATTAAACTATTTTTAACGATTCCAATAGAATTTACGTCCTTTTGGCCTCCTTTGTCTGGATAAAACTTTAATTTAATATCAGAAGATAAACGTCCTTTCCTTCCTCCCGAATTTGTTTGGAAACCCCAGTTATTCGTGTATTTTTCATGATTCTGCAATTTAGACTCTTTCGTGAAAAGAGAGTTATCTCCATCGTATAAACGAACATCATTTTCAATATCATCCCTATTTTTACCTGAATTCAGAACAGCAAGCCCTTCTATATTTGCTTTTCTTATCGTTGTTGCTTCTTTCCAAGCATTCTTGTCTCCTGTCAGTCGACGAAATTTGATTGATTCGCCAGAAGAATTGACTTCAAATTCGTCATCCTTTCGATTTTCATACCAGATGTAAGAAACTGTTTCTTTCTTGTTCTTATCTATAAATGTTATTTCATAACCATCCCTTCCATCCGGATCCACCATTTTTACCGGATTGTTAAGGCAATAATTATAAGGCGTTTTATCTGGGTGATTTATCCATAGTGGGTCCACACTCAGCCACCTTGCTCCCGCAGGGTCCAAATATCTCGCCCCATAATAATACAACCCTGTCTCCTCATCCAACTCTTTGGCGTTGAACAGGTAGGGAGAAGCCCAACTGCCGTTACTCTCTTCCACAAACACCTCGCTGTACGGAATGTTCTGCGTTATATGGCCGTCAATGTTGTCAATTGACATAGTATTCAAAATACTTACATTTCGACACAACGGTTTTGTAATACTTTGTATGGTTCAACTTCTTAAGTTCCTTGTAGAACTTTCCTTCGAACTTACTCTTCGGTTCTTTATGCCACACGCATTGTTCGTAAAACTGACTACCCTCACCACCTTCACCACCAGCACATTTAGCGGAAGCGAGCAGCAAACGGGCCTTCAACTCGTCGTCGTGACTTAGGCGTAGCCCTTCTTCGTAATAGCCAGATGCCGTACTACGGTCAGAGAACATATTATGACAAAGACTATTCCTGTAATAGCCCTCGTCGCTCAAATTATAATAGAAATTACCCAATAGGAAACATGCCTTAGCCGCCGCCTCTGGGTTGACACCCTTCCTCATTCCGTCTAGTTTTTTCAAGATCCCGATGTAATTCTTAACAGGGATGCTGTCTAATTTAGGTTTACCCAACAAATCGCTGATATAATCATACTGGAAATCGTTATCCTCTTCCGGATCGTAGTAGTTAAATCCGCGTATATTACTGCAAAGGGCGCACTTCCACATCACGTAAACTTTCGGCGAAGCCAACTTGTACGCTTCGTCAAATTCGGCATTGCCCAAGTGAATCATAGCCCGATTTTGGTCTAATTCCTCAAGAGAGAGATTCCCCGACTCCCTAATCAACCATCGTTCAAAACCATTATGGGTTGACTGACGCACAAAAGCGGCAATACCGTCCCACAACGACTGGCTATTCAACCCATTCCGCATACTGTTAGTACTTTCCACCAGAAAAGCGGAAACCGAATCACCCGCCTCTGCAAATTTAGCGGCCCACAGTCTTTGGATAAAGCAATGATCGTATTTCGCATAATAGCAGGAATCTTTATCCAACTTGGAACGACTGAAATACCAATCTTTCGGGAACATTTTTTCATGAGCTGAATAAATAGAATCGGCCACAGACAGAGTCATCTTGTCCGTCTTCATAACATCGATGTAAAGGGCAAGCACATCTTTGGTTTCGCTATATAGAGGATCTTTTTTGTTAACTCCTGCCAAATATCGGGAAGCGGTTGCATAATTTTCGGCAAAGGCATTCAGTGCAGCAGCGGCCATTCGCCAAAAATTCTTGTCGACGGACCGTTCCACCATTCGTTCTGCAATAGCAATAGCTTCCATGCAATTTTCCAACGACCCGCCTTTCAAATGACAGCTTCTCAAACAGCTTCTTATATCGGAAATACTATCAGTCGTGTGAATAGATCTTTCCAAACCATTAATATAGCGTACCATTAAAACACGACCCGCCTCTGCATTCGGATCAAGCGTCACTATTTTCTCCAGTTCGTTGATAGGATTCGAGAAGTTCTGGTAACCTAAAATAAAATAAAGGCTTATTCTGTCCTCTTTCTTCAAAGAAGGAATCTCGTCAAATAGCCTTTCCAGTTCACCAGTGACCTTCAAAGACCAGAACACATTGTATTTCAGGTCATGCGAATTGGCGAATACGGTAAGGAAATCGGCACCATAGTCTGCCTTTATTTTAGACAAATAGTTTTCTACTTCCCACGAGTTAACATCACCTTCACCATCTCCTTCTTCGCCATCCTCATCTTCGTAATGTTGCAAGGCCCTGACAGCCCCCGCCTTCTGGTTCAACGCATAATAATAGATTTCGGTTTTTAATTTCAACGGTTCCACATACTTATAGAAGGACTTCACGGCGTCTAAATAGGCGCCCATATAGTGTTGCAACCGCACAATTTGGTAGGCATAACGCAATTTCAAGGCTTTGTCGCCCTGTCGGGCATACATATCTTCCAGCGTTTGTAAAATGTTCTGACAATCGAGCGACCTGACCGACTTTCGCCCATACCAACTATAAGCGTACGTCCATAAATCATCGTCTCCGAGATTTTGGCAACCCATAAAAGGCTCGAGGAACTTCGCATACGAGATATAAACCAAAGCGTCATGATTCTTTTTGCAGAATTTGACATTGGCAAAGTTCAACCGGGGATTAGGACTTTTGAAGAAGATTTGCAAAGAGTCGACCGACTCCTTCGGAGCCCTCATAACCAGATAATAGGCCTGTTCTTTTGTAATTTGCAAATAAGCAGCCCATTCCCTAATATTCTCTGTATAGTATTGGACTTCTCTGTTTTTCTTTTCTAAGTCATTGCCATAAAAGTCATATGCGTTCCGGTCGGAATAAGCAGCGGAATTCATAGTCATCAAGAAATCGTAATAATCGTCTGTCTGTACCAGTTCCTGAGGAAATATACCATAAAAATCGCCATCAAAATCATAGTCGAAGCAACCACCGTTCGCCTGTTGAAAAGACAACAGCAACAGTAACAAACAATATAAAAGTTTCTTTAGTCTCATAATTTACTTAAGATCAGTTATAGGGAAACGATTCAGATAGCCCTTGCTCAAATGGAAGTAGACAACCGTGTGTTTGCCAACCTTGTCATTCAAGTATTGTCTTGCCTCTTTCAAGAGTGCAGGCGAGACTTCTTCCAATTCCACCGTAAAGCCTTTACTTATATAAAAGCCGTTAACAAAGCAGTCGTTCTCGGCCTTGTAATTGTTACCACCTATATGCGAGAAATTATCGGTTTTCAACATCTCGCGGGTGAGTCCGTTCACTAATTTTACTTTCCCCTCGTGGTTTTTCACAATACCCCACGAGAACAAGGGCAGTGCATAAGATAGTTTTAAAGGATAGTCGTCTATATTCTTGGTATAATTTTTCAACAAATTGATATCTAAAATGGAATTCGAGTCAGAACCATCCGTCGGATCAGAAGTCGCATAACACATAAGGCAAGCCTTTTTAACAGGCGGCACCCCCATTACACCCACATCCTTTATTTGGTGTAGGCGGATTGTACAAGATATTGTCTTTTCAGACACCTTGGCCAACGAATCCAAGAAAATAAAGTACTTGGGTCGGGTGCTTTCGGTCCAGTCGCAGTCAATTTGAATTTCATTGTAACGTCCTAAAGAATCGTTATATTGGGCAATCTCTTTAACAAGCCTATTCACGTTCGACGCCAGAAGGCCGATATCGCTACCATAATCACAGTTAGCGATCACCTCGTTGGTAATGAATACAACAGGAGCCATTCTGACAGAATCGGCATACAGCAGATTCCTTTTCACAGGAGCAAGTTGCGCAACTGGGGTTGCATTGCGGTCTTTCCAGACCACATCGAAGAAATGGACATAGAGTCTGTCGCACTTTAAGTCCCTCACCTTTTCGCGAAGTTCCTCATCAACATCAAACCTATTTTTCCAATAATAAAACTGAACGGAGCTTCCAGTTTCGGAACTTGGGAAGATTGACGGAAGTGAAAGAGACGAACCCTCTTTCTTCTGTAAGAACAGAAAAACTGCAACAGAACAGAGTGAGACAACAAGTATTGATACTATCAGTTTGAGTTTCATAACAGAACAAACACGTAATTTTAGATTTCGCAACTTAAAATTATAGAAAAAAATCCAAGAATCGGATTGTTTTTGACGCTTATTTCCGCATAAGCGGGAATTTAGAAACGCCAGCAGGCAACATCAACAACACAAAAAAACTGATTATGTGTAAATTATTGCTATCTTTGTATAAGAAAATGAAACGCATACAACGATGAACAAAAAGTACGCATACACACTTGCAACCATAGCGGCCATAGTGCTCATAGCCTTCCTTCTTTTAAGACCAGGCCAAAAACAAAGCGACAACTACATAAAACTAGTTCCAGCCAACAGCACGATAGTAAACCGGACAGACTTTATGTCGCTACTGGAGAAAAGCGACATTGCGAATTCAGAATTAGGGAAGGCCCTGACTCGCGGTAATGCCATTTCCGATGTCCTAAAACGCTATTTAGAGGACCCTAAAGAGATAGGCCTAGACCTTTGCAAACCAGTATATATTTTTGCTAATGCGAACGACAGTACCACAGGCATCGCCTTAAAAATATTGGATGAAGACGACTTTGCCTCCTTCCTAACCGACTTGCACAACGAGAACAATGGGATAGGAGCTCCTACAGAGAAAAACGGATTAAAGACCGCCCCTATCGAAGGTTATGGGACAGTGGCTTTCAATGCCGAAGCCGCCGTAATAATTATATCGGGAAAGCAAATGGCGAAAAGGAACAGCACGACCGTCCTTGCCACACAGCTGTTCGGTTTGAAGCCTGAGGAGCAATTCGTCCAAACAGACGACTACAAACGTATGGCAGCCGCCAAAGGCGATACGCGCACCTACCTTTCTATGGACCTCTTGATGGAATTGCCCAACCACATCAGACTTTTCGATCTGCCAGACAGCACCGACATAAAGAACCTCAGAATTCTGCTTGACGCAAGTTTCAACAAAGGAGAGGCAACCTTGGCAGGAGAGCTCTACAGCAACAACGAGGCGACAGCCAAACACCTGAAAGACAAGTGGAAGAACCTGAAACACGTAAAAGGAGACTACCTTAACTTAATGGGTACCAATAGTTGTCTGTTCATAACCGCATGCCTCGACGGTAACGAGATTGTTAAAGAAATGGACCGCGAGGCGAAAACCAGCGGAGACCTGGGAAACCTGCTGGGCAGCAAACACGAAAAAGAGTTGTTCGCAAAAATCAAGAACATCGTGAGTGAGGCTGAGGGCGATGCCGCATTGTCGGTAGGGTTTGCCAGCGAGGAAGAGAACGAGATTCCGCTTGCCATACACCTTGCCGCCAGAGTAAAAGGGACCGGATTCCTTGCTGACGGCGGATACTGGCAACAACAAGCCAACCGGTACAGTTTTCTGGAATTTGACGAATTCGACACAGACGACGGTTTGCCTCAAAGCAAAGCGATGACAAAAATAGACAACAACACCTACGCGCTCAGCCTTATGGGCATCAACACCAAGGTGGGTGTTGAGGGTGGCAATACGTTTTACCTGACCACAGAAAAGTCGGCAAACGCTATGCTAAAACAACCCGCAAGCCCCTTCATAACCGCACAAAAGAACAGTATAACGGCAAGTTACGGCTACGTTCTTGTAGATTTAAAGGCGGCCAAGCCTTTCGTTGAGCAACTGATTGGAAAGAACACTTCGTTCAACAACATTGCCAAAGTTGTGGAGAACATCAGTATCAACATCTACGATATAAATAAAGGTGCACTGAAAATAAGTATGACCGACCACAAGCAGAACGCCTTGAAACAGTTAGTCGAGTTATACACAAAAGTGGAATAGACGGGGATATGGAAAGAATTGAGTTAAAAAAAGTTCTGCCCCAGGTATTCAACGGAAAGACAAACATCCAAAGCGACATTTGGGGGCAAGACGTATGTTTTGAGAAAGGTACATTTTATCTGGTAGAAGCAGACTCCGGAACCGGCAAGTCGAGTTTATGCAGCTACCTTTACGGGTATCGCAACGACTACGAAGGGACCATCCAGTTCGACCAAACAGACATCGCACACTACCCTATAAGCCAATGGGTGGAACTGCGCAGGCGCCACATCGCCCTACTATGGCAGGAACTGCGTCTGTTTCCGGAACTGACCGCATGGGAAAACGTACAAATCAAGAACCAAATGACAGGATTCCGAACTGACTTGCAGATAGCACAGTGGTTCGAGCAACTGGGAATAGGCGACAAACGCAACTCACTTATAGGCCAAATGAGCTACGGCCAACAACAGCGTGTAGCCCTTATGCGCACACTCTGCCAACCGGCAGACTTCATTTTCGCCGACGAGCCCATCAGCCACCTCGACGACCAGAACAGCAAACAGATGGCAGCCCTGCTTACCCAAGAGGCCAAGAGACAGGGTGCCGCAGTGATAACCACCAGCATAGGCAAACGTCTGGAACTGGATTATGACACCACCTACAAACTTTGAATTATGGACCTTGTTTGGAAATTACTAAAACAGCACATATCGAAACTCCAATTTACAGGATTTTTTCTGGCGAACCTGCTAGGAATGACCATCGTATTGTTGGGCATCCAATTCTATAACGATGCCACGAAGGTTTTCGACGGGAAAGAAGGTTTCATGAAAGAAGACTATTTCATAGTCAGCAAAAAAGTCAGCACACTCAGTAACACCATATTCAAGCAGTCGACAGCATTTAGCGCCGACGAATTAGAGCAAATGAAGGAGCAAACCTTCGTAGAAAAGGTGGGAGTGTTCACACCATCGGGCTTCAAAGTGCGTGCAGGACTCAACCTGATGGGCATCTCACAAATGAGTACCGACATGTTTTTCGAATCGGTTCCCGACGAGTTTGTCGACACCGACCCAAAAAAATGGCAATTCAGAGAGGGCGACCACTTCATCCCCATCATTCTTCCCCGCGACTACCTTGACCTTTATAATTTCGGATTTGCCCAAAGCAAGAACCTGCCGACAATTTCAGAAGGAGTCGCCACATCGGTCACGCTCGACATCAACATTAGGGGGAATGGAAGAGTTGACCATTTCGACGGCCGTATTGTAGGTTTTACCAACCGTCTAAACACACTTTTGGTGCCACAAGGCTTTATGGACTGGGCCAACAAAAACTATGCACCAGGAAAAAAAGTAGAAAACTCACGCGTTATTCTGAAAGTAGGCAATCCGGCAGACCAAAATCTGGCAAAATATCTGCAAGACCACCGCTACCAGACCGACAACAGCAAGTTGAAATCATCGAAGACAGCATTTGTGCTGCGTATGGTTCTCGGTATAGTAACGACTGTAGGAATAGTGATATGCCTTTTGGCCTTCTACATCCTGATGCTGAGCATCTACCTCCTTATACAGAAAAACAGCAGCAAACTGGAAGACCTGATGTTGCTGGGCTATAGTCCGGCAGATGCCGCACGTCCTTATCAGAAACTAAGTTTGGCTTTAAACGCAGCTGTGTTTTTACTGGCCATAGCAGTTGTGCTGCTTATCCGTAGCACCTACACCGAGAGAATAGGTTCCTACTTTCCCAACTACGAGAGTGCCGGCATAACCACCACCCTATTGGTCGGAATCGGACTATTTGTGCTGGTAGCCGTATTCAACCATATGCTCATAGGCCGCAAGATGACAAAAATATGGGGACAAAAAAAAAAGACAACATAAGAGAGAAAAAAATGAACATAAGCATCCTTATATACAACCTGTTCCACAACCGCTTCAGCATACAGATGCTGAAGTTGGAAATAGCCGCCAGCAAGAAAAAGACGAAGTTGAAAGACTGCACGATTGTGAACGCGGGGAAAAGCAACACAATCAGTCTGGGAGAGAAAGGTATTCTGAACGGAATACGCTTCTTCTTGCTGGGAGACAACAACCACATCGCGATAGGAGACAACGCCCTTTGCAGAGGATCTTACCAGCAGCCAATCTGCATAAATGCCGGTTACGGAACCTCTATAACCATTGGAGACGACGTACTTATAGCGAACAACACCGAATTTCACACCACCGACTACCACGGAATAATAGACACCCAAACCGGGGAAGTGCTAAACCCGAGCAACAGCATCGTAATCGGCAACCGGTGTTGGATAGGCCTCAGAGCTGTGGTACTGAAAGGAACCAACCTACCCGACGACACGGTGGTTGGAGCCTGTTCGGTAGTAAACAAGGAGTTTCCCAATTCTGGCACTATTATTGCAGGTAATCCGGGTAGAGAGGTGCGAACAGGAATAAAAGTTGGAGATTTAACCAACAACAAGCAATAAAAAAGTTAGTTTGCGGGCCAACACTCACGAAACTGCCTATTTTTTGATTAGATTTGCATAAACAATCTAAACAGAAGTACAGGCACATAAAACAACAACACTAAAAAATCGATACACAACATGAAAAAGACGATATTCACATTCATAGCATTAGGTTTGGCTGTGTTCGGCACAGAATGCACGGCACAAGACGTAAGCGGGAAAGTTAAAGGACACGCCTACGTTGACCTTGGTTTGCAAAGCGGACTGAAATGGGCCACCTGCAACATTGGAGCAAAGAAAGTTACAGACAGCGGAGACTATTTCGCATGGGGAGAGACAAAAGCCAAAAAAGAATACAGTTGGGACAACTATAAGTGGTGCGGCAACAAGAAGGCCGACGAGCACAACAATCCACAAGACTTCTCGAAATACTGCACCGACAGCAAGCACGGGAAAGCAGACAACGTGAACATATTGGAAGCGAAAGACGATGCTGCCAGCACTCTTTGGGGCGGAACCTGGCGCACACCCACTAACGACGAGTTAGGCGAGTTGTTAGACATCTGCAACTGGAAATGGGAGGCAAACTTCCACAGCAGCGGGGTTTCGGGCTACCTTGGCACTTCAAAAAAGAACGGTAACAAAATCTTCATTCCTGCTTGTGGCTACAATTTCGACGGGAACAAGAATCCGAAAGGCGAAAACGGAGGCTACTGGTCATCGACGCTTTACAACAGATTCTCGCCCTGCGCCTACTACATAGACTTTGCAAAAGCAGGCATAGAATGGGACATATACACCTTCCGGGGCCGTGGAATGTGCATTCGTGCAGTGACTAAGTAAAAATGAGAATAAAGCAACGTTATAGTTATAAAATGTGCGGGATATTCATTCTTTCCCACACATTTTTTTTGCTTTACCTGCTATGGGAATAACCCGATTTTTCAAAATTCTGATTTGGAAAACTGTAACGATATGGTTGAACACGGAATCGTGAAGAACCACATGAAGGACGGTATATGGTATGAAGAAATAAAGAGTAATACAGAAATAGGATTTACGTCGTTACAGACTTTGGAAAACAATAAGAAAAAATTAAAACATACAATATGAGACATTTATCAAGAGTGCTTCCGTTATTTTTTGTCATGTGCGGCATGGAAAGTCAGGCACAAACAATAAGTGGGAATGTGGCAAGCCACGACTACGTGGACCTTGGTTTGCCAAGCGGCACAAAATGGGCAACCTACAATGTGGGGGCAACGACTCCGACCCAATTCGGAGACCGTTTTGCATGGGGCGAAACACAACCGAAAGAGGAGTATAGTTGGGATACGTACAAATGGTGTAAGTACAAAGAACAGGATATGGATAATAACCCCACTGACTTCACCAAATATGTATTGGATAAATACAGGGGGAAACTGGACAAAAAGGAAAGGCTTGATGCTGCAGACGACGCAGCGACCTCTAATTGGGGAAGCGCCTGGCGCATGCCAACAAAAGAAGAAGGCGATGAACTGCTTGCCGGATGCACATGGGAGTGGACTGACAACTTCAACGGCACAGGAGTAGCAGGAAGGATTGGGACATCAAAATCGAACAGCAACACGATATTCCTGCCTGCCGCAGGAGCACTTTTAAAAGAGATTTTTGATGACGAGTCCAGAGAAATCAAAAGCGGATACTGGACATCTTCAATTATCGACGATATGCTCGCTGCATACATCTTCTTTGACGACGAAGATTTTTATAGCCTGCGTTTCATTGGTTGTAGCGTACGGGCTGTGTTGAAATAAGCAACAGCAGCTATTCCAAAAACATAAAGAGAGCAGACCTAAAAAGCCTGCTCTCTTTTGTATAATGTAACACCACCTGACATCAGGTATCGATATTCGCATAAGTAGCGTTTTCCTCAATGAACTTACGACGTGGCGGAACATCGTCACCCATCAGCATAGAGAAAGTGTAATCGGCATCGGCGTAGTTTTCGATAGTAACCTGACGCAACAAACGTCTCTGAGGGTCCATAGTCGTTTCCCAAAGTTGTTCGGCACTCATTTCACCCAAACCTTTGTAACGCTGAACCGAAATCTTGTTAGAGCCTTCATTACGGCCAGTATCTTCTTCCGAACCACCATGTCGGTGAATAAAGTCAAGGCGTTGCTGTTCTGTCCAGCAATACTCTTCCTCCTTGCCCTTCTTACACAAATAGAGCGGAGGATATGCGATGTAGACATATCCATTCTCGATAAGCGGACGCATATAGCGGTAGAAGAACGTCAGAATAAGCGTGTCGATGTGAGAGCCATCGACATCGGCATCGGTCATGATAATAACCTTGTGGTAACGAAGCTTAGCCATATTCAGTGCATTCGGATCTTCAGGAGTACCAACAGTAACACCCAAAGAAGCGTAGATATTGTGAATAGACTCACTATCGAACACCTTATGCGGTTGCGACTTCTCCACATTCAAAATTTTACCACGGAGCGGAAGTATTGCCTGGAACTTACGGTCACGGCCCTGCTTGGCAGTACCACCTGCCGAGTCTCCCTCGACGAGGAACAACTCGCAGTTAGCAGGGTCACGGTCAGAACAATCGGCCAATTTACCAGGAAGACCACCACCCGACATCGGGTTCTTACGGTGCACCATTTCACGCGCCTTAGCGGCAGAGATACGAGCACGGGCGGCAGTAACCACCTTCTCGACAATCAACTTAGCCTGAGCCGGATTCTCCTCGAGGTAGGCAGCCAATGTTTCAGAAACCGCACGGTCGACCATACCAGCCACCTCGCTGTTTCCCAATTTGGTTTTGGTCTGCCCCTCGAACTGAGGTTCAGCCACCTTAACAGAGATAACAGCAGTAAGGCCCTCACGGAAGTCGGTTGCAGGGTCGATGTTGATTTTATCCTTCTCTAACTGGGCCATCAACTTGGTATCGGCCTGCATGTATTTGTTCAGCGTACGGGTAATAGCCTGACGGAAACCAGTGACATGAGTACCACCCTCGTGGGTATGAATGTTGTTCACATACGAGAACACGTGTTCGGTATATTCGCGATTGTAGGTCATAGCCACCTCGACAGGGATTCCGAATTTTTCGGTATTGAGGTGTATAACAGAGCCAATAAGGCTTTCACGATTCTGGTCGACGTATTGTACAAACTCGCTAAGTCCGTGTTCCGAATAGAACGTTTCGGTCTTAGGAGCCGAATTACCCTCTTCATCCTTCACACGCATATCGGTGAGAGTAATGTGCAGGCCGGCATTCAAGAAAGCCAACTCGCGCATACGGGCAGCCAAAGTGTCGTAATTATATACAGAGACGGTAAAAATCGAGTCATCGGGCAAGAAAGTGACCTTGGTACCCGTCTTATCGCTAACGCCGTCAGTCTTTACGGGATAAAGAGGTTTACCATAGGCATAATCTTGCACAAAGTGCTGTCCTTCACGGTTAACCTCAACATGGAACTCTTTCGAGAGTGCGTTTACACAAGAGACACCCACACCGTGCAAGCCACCAGAAACTTTATAAGAGTTTTTGTTGAACTTACCACCGGCATGGAGGACGGTGAGCACCACTTCGAGAGCCGAACGCTTCTCTTTAGGGTGCATGCCGGTAGGAATACCACGGCCATCGTCTTCAACGGTAATAGAGTTATTTTCGTTGATTGTTACCTCAATGTTTTTACAGAAACCAGCCAACGCCTCGTCGATAGAGTTATCGACCACCTCGTAGACCAAGTGGTGGAAACCACCCTCGCTAATGTCGCCGATGTACATGGCAGGTCTTTTGCGCACAGCCTCAAGTCCCTCTAGCACCTGAATGCTACTGGCACCATACTGTTCGCTTTTTTCCTGTTCGTCGCTCATTATTATTTTATTAGTTATTTCCTGTATAATAGGAAGCCCCACCCGAGAAGGGAAACGACTTCAAACAAGCAAATTTAACAAAAAAAGGGAAATAAAGCAAAAAAAAGCGTGCGGCGTCCGGAAATAAAGAGGACGTCACACGCTCATTCATACATCTATCAAACAATCATCTCATAGCCAGCATATTCAGTTTCTGAACACCAGCTTCTCGCCATCAGAATCGACCACAATAGGCTTGCTCTTGTCGACTTCCTGCGCAATCAGTTTCTTCGACAATTCGTTCAACAGTTCACGCTGCAACACACGTTTTACGGGACGTGCGCCAAACTCAGGGTCGAAGCCAGCCTCGGCAATAAAGTCGATTGCGCTGTCGCTCACCGTCATTTCCACCTCTATGTCTTTCAACAATTTCGAGATGGTGTTAACCTGCAACCTAACCACGTCTCTGATTTGCGGTTTCGTAAGCGGCAAGAACATAATGATGTCGTCGATACGGTTGAGGAATTCCGGACGTATGGTTTTCTTCATCAGTTCAAGCACCTCGTTACGAGTCTGCTCCACCACCTGGCTTCGGTTCGCGTCGTTCAAGTTTTCAAAACGTTCACGAATGAGCTGCGAGCCCATGTTCGACGTCATGATGATGATGGTG
>DGTD01000119.1 GCA_002396385.1 Bacteroidales bacterium UBA4345 | reverse complement strand
CCGGCCAGGTCGCCGGGTTTGTCCAATACCGGGCCAGAAGTCAGTTTGAAACCGACTCCCAACTCGTTGGCTATGATGTTCGAAAGTGTGGTCTTTCCCAACCCCGGTGGACCATAGAATAAAATATGGTCGAGCGGTTCTCCACGCATTTTTGCTGCTTGCACGAATATGCGCAGGTTCTCGATTATTTTGGCCTGACCAGAGAAATCGTTGAACGAAAGGGGACGGAGGGCGTTTTCAAAATCTCGCTCCCGTTCGTTCGCGCTGTCTCTTATGTCAAAGTCGTTATCTGCCATCTGTAAGTCTCTGACGTTGGTTAGTTCTCTTGCTCGTTCTCGTTCTCAATCTTTACCTCCACTTCAGTCTGCACTCCATTTTCATGGTCTTTCTTCAAACTGCGGAACATGGCTGTGAGCTTGTCTGCAATCTGGTCGGTGAGGTTGTCTTTCGAGAATAGGTTCTTGACCCGTTTGAAGAGCGACTTGGCATTCCACCAATAGTGGTATGAAAAATAGTACGACAGGGGCAGCATAATGCAGAATATGGCCGTGGTTAATGCTCCATAATGACTGTAAATGAAGGGACCTCCTATCACCATAAGCAGAAAATGGTAGATAGGGAAGAACAACATGTGTGCACCCAGTGCGACCGATGAGTAGAATCCTGTTCCTTTGGTCCATTTGTTGCACGCCCATTTTACGAAAGCGAAAACGGGGAAGTTGATGAGGGCACTGTACAGAGCTGGAATCGACCAGCATATAGCGTAAAGGATTTGGCGTAAAAGGGATCCGTCAAATTCTTTTGGTAACTCTTTTATTGCCGCCCATTCTTCCACTTCGGGATATTTCTTTTTCCATTGTGCTACCAGATTGTCCAATTCTTTCAGGTCTGATTCATATCTGCCCGATGCGGCAATCTCGTCCAAGTTGGCTACAATGCGTTGGCGGGCGGCCATTCGATTGGTCTCGTTATCGTCCCAACCCATTTCGTCGAGTTGGTCGTAGTTGTAGATGTAGCTTGAAGCGTAGAATGTGTCGTAGTGTTCGTCGGTGCGGATGTCAAGCATAAGCGGACTCATACGCTTGTAGAGTTCTGCCCTTACCTCGTTGTAGGCCACAGGGGCGTTCTCTTGGTATCTGGCGTAGTAGTCGCGCATATTGATGGGCTTGCCGAAGTTTACAATAAGGTGCCCTCCGCTGTGGTCGTAGCTGGCATAGTCTATTCCTGTTGGTACAATGTAGACGTTGTCGGATATGCCCTGCTCGTGATAGTGGTTCTGGACGGTGAAGCCGATGCGGAACATTCCCTTTACCAGTGGACGTAACTTGCGCCTCTCTTTCTGTCCGCCTTCTGGCATCAGACAGAAAAATTCTTTGTGCTCAAGGCATTGTGCGGCTTGTTCAAACGAATCGGCATTCTTCTTCAGGTTGCTTATCCCGTTACGCATGCGGTAGGCTGGCATAATTTTCAACCAGCGCAGTATTTTGTCGAATATCTTTTTCTTGAACAAGTCGGCGCGTGCTAGGAATATGACTGGCTGTGGCGATGCTGTAAGCAGGGCCATCGCGTCGGTAAATGCGTTCTGGTGGTTTGGTGCATAAATGACAGACTCTCCTTCCGGTATCTTTTCCTCTCCGTTTATCTCTACAGAAGAGAACCAATGGTTGTACAAGAAGCCTGCGTGAAGCTTTAATATCTTGTAGCCAAGGGGTATTTTATAAATTTTTCCCATCTATTTGTGTTATATTTTTATACAAAAGTAGTGTTTTTTGCCCTTATTTCGTAATTATGCCGGCAAATAGTCGCTTCCTATTTGTTGAAAACTGGTGTTTCCACATATCTCATATTGCGGACTATGCCGTTTCTGTACCGTACCATTTTTTTGCTTGGGTGGGCTATGTCGCTTTTCAGTGGTGAGCGTAGTGCTGCCGCTATTGTCGCTGCCTCTGTTTTTGTAAGGTCCATCGACGACTTCCTCATGTATTTTCGCGCAGCTGCCTCTACTCCATATACTCCGTCGCCTGTTTCGGCTATGTTCAGGTAGACTTCCAATATCCGCTTCTTGGGCCATGCGAATTCGATTAAGACCGTGAAGTACGACTCCAGACCCTTCCTTAGCCACGTGCGCTTGGGCCATAAGAATACGTTTTTCGCTGTTTGTTGCGATATGGTGCTGCCTCCTTTTTTCTTACCACCGTGGGTGTTGTTTTCGTATGCGTCTTCTATTGCTTCCCAGTCAAATCCGTTGTGGACCATAAATTTCGAGTCTTCGGCTGCAAGTGCGGCATGGTACATGTGTGGTGATATTTTCTCTATCGACTTCCACTCTTTTTCACAATGGATTTTTTCTCCGCTCTTCCATTGTTCGTAGCAACGTATGCACATCAGAGGGGTTATGTAGACGGGTACGTACCGGTAGACGAGTACCGTTAGGATCGATGTGGTGAGGAATAACAGAATCCCAACTCTGACTATTTTATATAGCAGCGACTTTATCTTTCCCGACATTAAAAAGGAAATGTCCATATCTTTTCTTTATTGACTATTGAAGGGCACACAAGAACAACATGCTGAAACCCACTGTAAAACCAAGGAAGAAACCCGCATAGATCTGTATCAGGTTGTGTTGCCCTGATGCAATACGTGCCGAGCCCACCAAACCGGCTATGAGCACTACCGACGATAATACCGAGCTGTAACCGCTGGTGAAATATCCGAATGGCCAGATAACATACAGGTGTAAAACGCAGCCGAGCCAGCAGCCTATGGCTGTGGTGTGTATGCTGATTTTCCACCAAAAGTTTATTAGTGAACAGATTATCAGACTGATTGCCCCAGAATACAGCGTGGCGTATACTATAGGGTACATACTGTTGTAGGCTAGCACAATGGAACATGCGGTCAGACTTGTCGCACATATCAGGTAGGGAATTACACGGTCTTCCTGTTTGGGTATGTCAACGCTCGAAATGGCCCCTTTGGCGTGTAGCCAGTGTAGCGACAGCAGGGGGATAAGCAACGAGAAGAGGATGGTGTAGGCCAGTCCGATTAAGGTGTGGTATAGGTTGATGAAGCCCAACACATAGAACAGTAATATGTTGTAAATGGGTATTAACAACGGATGGAACAGCCTTAAGACTATTCGTGTAAATTCCATCTTTCTTGTTCTTAAATAGGCTTCCATCGTCATACTATATTTCTTTTCGGAGCGACGCTACCGGAATGTTCAGTTGTTTGCGGTATTTCGCCACTGTGCGGCGGGCTATCACGTAACCGTGTTCTTTCAGTATTTCCGATATGCGGTCATCGGTCAAAGGACTGCGCTTGTCTTCATTTTGAACGCATTCTTCCAAAATTTTCTTTATCTCTTTGTTCGATACTTCTTCTCCGTCTTCTGTGGTCATTGACTCTGAAAAGAACGATTTCAACGGAAAAACTCCGAAATCGGTCATCACATATTTGCTGTTGCTTACACGCGATATGGTTGAAATGTCGAAACCGGTCGCATTGGCAATGTCTTTCAGCACCATTGGACGCAATTTTGTCTCGTCGCCTGTCATGAAGAAATCGTGCTGTTTGGTGATGATGGCCTGCATCGTCTTTCGCAGGGTCTCTTGCCGTTGTTTTACACTACTGATAAACCATTTTGCTGAATCAACTTTCTGTTTGATGAAAAGGGCTGCGTTTTTGTTGGCCTCCGTCATGTTTTTCCCTTTACTCAAACTTTCCAGCTGGTTGGCATAGTCTTCGCTTATTCTTAGCTCGGGAATGTTTCGGTCGTTAAGCGATAGCACCAATTCCCCATCTTCACATTCTACGGTGAAATCGGGAATTATTTGAACGCTTGTACTACCCATCGAACTGTCGAAACTGCTTCCTGGTTTCGGATTTAGTTTGACGATTTCCGCTATCACCTCACGGAGACTGTCTTCGCTGAGGCTGTACTTTTTCATGATTTTATCGTAGTGCTTTTTGCTGAAATCGTCGAAGTTGTTTTCCAGTATTTTGCGGGCGTTGGCCACTGGAGTGTTCTGTTTCTTCCTTTCCAGTTGGAGCAATAGGCATTCTTGCAGGTCGTAGGCTCCTATGCCGGCAGGCTCAAGCGATTGGACTGCTTTCACGGCGTCGCGCATCTTTTCGTCTGGCACCTGTTTACCTGTCTGAAACATATAGTCGTCTACCATCGATTCGGCTTCGCGCCGCAAATAACCGTCGTGGTCAATGTTTCCTATCACATATTCTGCCAGTTCTTCAATGTCTTCTTCTATGTTTTTTAGACGGAGCTGGTCGTGCAGCAGGTCGTGCAGTGAAACCGATTCTGCGAGCGGAGACTCTTTCCGCTCCTCGTCGCTATAGTTATTGTCGTTCAGTTTGTAGCCAGGTGTGTCGTCGTCGGTCTTGTAGTCCGACATTCTGAAGTCGGCGTCATCGTAGGCGGAGTCTGTCTCGTCGTGGTCTTCGTTCTCACTTGGCAATTCCTCCCTACGGCTTGTCTCTCCTTCTACCTCTTCCAATAAGGGATTCTCATCCAACTCTTGTTGAATGCGTTCTTCTATTTCCAGAGTCGTAGACTCTAGCATTCTTATCATCTGAATCTGCAGTGGCGACAACTTCTGTTGCAGACTTTGCGTCAGTCCTAATCCCTGTTTTGGCATAGTTGTTTGTGTTTTGTCTACAAAAATACAAAAATTAAAGATATTCATTTTTGATTTGCTGCACGATTTGATTATCTTCGTGATAGAAAATTTGTGGTATGGAGCAAGCGGAATCTGAACTTTTGGAACTGGCTCGGGATAATGCCCGTGCCGATTTGGAAAATCCTCACTATTATGGGTCGTGTTTCATGAATGGAACAAACGGGAAACATGCTGCTTCCCAACCGTCTCTCCATCTGTTTACTGCTTCCGCTGGCTCGGGAAAAACATGGCGCCTGGCATTTGAATATATTAGTTTGTTGCTGAAGGATGCCTATCTGCCTTCGGAAGATAATGAGGGTACGGCTGTGTTCGACAATTACCGGCACATTCTGGCTATTACCTTTACCAATAAGGCTACAGCTGAAATGAAGGACCGTATCTTGCAAAACTTGGAATTGCTCTCTGCTCCTGCCTCTTCCGATGAAATGAGGGAAAATGAAAGAATTTCCTTTTTGCAGAGTTTCTCTGCGCGTTTGGGCGTAAGCGCTTCCGTCGTTGCACAACGTGCGAAATTGGTATATTCGAATTTACTGCATGACTATAGCCACTTCCATATTCTTACTATCGATTCGTTTTTCCAATCTGTTTTGCGGAATTTGGCTCAGGAACTCGGAATTGGCTCTTATTGGGAGGTTGAACTCGATTCCGACAGCGTTTTGACGGAGGCTGTCCACCGTCTTCTCAACAGAGTGTGTGCCGACGACGACTTGCGTCGGTGGGTGACTGATTATGTGAAATCGCGTATCGACGATAACAAAAACTGGAATGTCGAGGGTGAATTGGTCTCTTTTGGCGCGAACCTGTTCTCTGAGGCGGTTGTGACCAACGATGAAATGGATCTTTTTCTATCTGAACCTTCGGCTGCGCTACGTGAACGCATAAAAAAAATAAAGAATGTTCTTTATCGGGCAAAACAAGAGTGTTGGAATACTATAACGTCGCAGGCCGAGGCTTTTGTCTCTTTCTGTCAGACCAATGCTGTGCCTCCTTCCTCTTTCGCGCAAAGACAGACCATTTACACGTTTGTCGCTTCTTTGGCTGCTGGTAAACAAAAGGACCCTTCCGATACGGTCTTGAAATTTATAGATGCTGTTGATGCCGATGAAATGCTGAAAATAGGTGTCGCCGCTAAGGAACGAACTGCGCTCTTCCCCCTTATTGGACAAATCCACGCGCTTGTTGTTGCAGCTAAACAGGCATACGATGAAAACTATGGGGTGATCATCGTTCTCGAACAAATTCTAAAGAATATCAACCAGATTGGCTTGCTGGCTGATATGAAGGAAGAGGTGGCCAACATCCAGGAGGAACAGAATATCTTTATGCTGGCCTATGCCCAGCCGCTTTTGCATAAATTTATTACTACCGACGACGCTCCTTTCGTTTTTGAACGTATTGGTGAAAGTTTGCGCTATATGATGATCGATGAGTTTCAAGACACGAGTAAGGTCCAGTTTCAGAATTTCCGGCCGTTAATACAGAATTGTTGCGCTGAAAATTCTGGAAGTCTGATTGTGGGCGATGCCAAACAGGCTATTTACAGGTTCCGTAACGGTGATTGGTCGTTGATAGAGTCGCTTCGGACACAGTCTCTCGGACTCCATGAACAAAATCCGCAACTACAGATGGATACTGCTATCTGCGGGCACAATATGCAGTTTAATTATCGGAGTGCCCCGGTTGTCGTTAACTTTAATAATGCGTTGTTTAAACCTGTTGAGGCCGGTGAAAACGTGTCTTTTTATGAAAATGTCTTTAAAACTAGTCTGGTCTCCCTTCTCGCCGATGCCAATGACGGTCCTTCTGGCTATCTTCGCCAGATTTACAGCACCAGTCAGCAGTTTTCGGCTAAGAGCGAGGGCGGTTTTGTGAGGATTTGCTTCCATAAAACGGAAGATGAGGATAAAAATGCTGCTGTTGAATGGCCTTTGGCTACCCTTTTTAAGGAGATAGAGATGTTGCACGATAATGGGGTGGAATACAGTGATATTACGATTCTTTCACGGTTCAATAAGGAGATTCCTCCTATTGCTGAATTCCTGAAGAGGCAGGGCATACCGGTTGTGTCCGATTTGGCGTTTCTGCTAAGGGCTTCTATTAGGGTGCGGTTGATTGTTGATGCGCTCCGTTACATCGATGCCCGTTCTGCGGTCTCGGCTCCTTCTTCCTCCGATGCGTTGTATAAGCAACTACTTACATACGATTTCCTCCGTTTCGTAGATGCAGATGAACAGGTTTCTGACTCATTGCCCGAACCATTGCCTATAGTTGGTGAATGGTGCCGTTTCCTTGATGGAAAGGTCGGCTTTGACGGAACTGAAAATGGCGACAGGTTGGCTGAACTGCCTATTTATGACATGGTTGAGCAAATTTATCACTTGCTGTTCCCAAAACTGCCTACCGATGTTTATGTGCAGTGCTTTCTCGATCACATTCGTGAATTTGTATCACGTAGGGTTGTGACACTGCACGATGTGATAGACTATTGGGATTCAAAACTGTCTGTTGTCAGCATTCCTGCCGATTTGAAACAGTCTGAAGGCGTTAGAATGATGAGCATACATAAGTCGAAGGGCTTGGAGGCCCATACTGTTATTCTCGCAAATTGTTCGTGGAAAGCTACAAGCGACAGGGCTTTCTCTTTCTGGTGCCAGGGTAAAGGACGGCTGGGGGAAAAACTTGCTGACGCCGAATTGCCTCTGATTCCGGTGGATTTTTCTGAAAAACTGAAACAGACTGCTTTTGCTGACGACTATTGGGAGGAGATGTCACAACTGCATGCCGAGAATGTGAATTTGCTGTATGTGGCGCTTACACGTGCCCGCTTCAACCTTGTTGTTCTTGATGAATTCACAATCCCTAAATCGGAGGAAAAAACAGGTCCGAAATTGGCTGCCGCCACAATGGGACGTTTGCTCTATGAGGTCGTAGGCTGCTGTCCGTTAGTAGATGATTGTGTCCGCATTTCGGCTTCTGGAGCTGATGTTTCTTTTTCAAATAGGGTTTTCCAATATGGCAGTGTGGTGCCTTCCGCTAACTCTGATGACTCTTCTTCTCCTACTGAAAATGTCGGTGAAAACGATACTTTTGTCGTAAAGGGAAGGTTTCGGCAATCTACTGCGGCTAACAGGTTTGTCAGAAGTGGTTCGTTGGAACCTGACGAGAATATCGATTATGGCAATACAATGCACGCTTTGCTTGCGAAAGTCGGTGAAATTATCTGCCCTGAAGATTGCCCTGCTGCGATTGCTAAGGCTGCCGATGAACTTCAGTTCGAAGGACTGCTTGCTGCTAATGCGGCGCATCTGTTTATAAAAGATTTGTGTGAGGCTTTTTCTGCGCTTGGCGAGGACGCCCTTAAATGTTGGTTCGGCCCCCGTTTGAAAGTATATGTGGAAAGCGGTATTGTTCTGTTCCCTGAAATGTCTGGTCAAAAAGATGGTGTCGAGGAATACAGACCCGATAGGGTTGTTCTTGATATCGAATCGGGCATTTTTCGTGTAATCGATTACAAGACCGGAACTTTTTCTGATGCTGCCTTTATAAAGCATTCGAAACAGGTGCGCAACTATATGGGTCTCGTGGCGAAAATCAATCCTCTAGCAAAAGTTGAGGGGTTTGTCTGGTATGTTTGCGATAAACAGGTTCGAAAAGTAATATGATAAACCTCGATTAAATGGATATTATTAAAGGAATTAAGGGCGAGCAAAAGCTCTGTGTTGGCGCTTCCGATACTGCGGCTGCACTAGGAAGCGGATTGCTGGATGTGTTTTCTACTCCTTCGGTGTTGGCTTTAATTGAAAAAACTTGTTGGCTGAGTGTCGCTCCCTTCCTCGAAGACGGACAGGGTACGGTGGGCACACGTGTCGAACTCGACCATATGGCTACCAGTCCTGTCGGCATCGATGTGGTCTGTGTGTCTGAACTAGTGGCTGTCGATGGACGCAAACTGGTGTTCAACGCTGCTGTTTACAATGGTGGTGTTGGTGGAGAATTGGTGGCTAAGGCGGTTCACGAACGGTTCATTGTCACCAATAGTAAATTTCAGGCGAAGGCCGATGCTAAACTTGTTGGTTAGGGGAAGGTGTCAGTGTCTGCCAAGGACAAGCGGACTTATTCCTTCACAAACCGCTCAATCTTGCAGGTGTGTTCCTTCGTCTTTTCGTCGTAGTTGATGCCCACGAAGAGCAGGTTGTCGTAGTATTGGTCTAACGCCTGGCAGTAGTTCCGCTTCTTTATCTGTTCGATGGCGCTTTCCGTACTCTTGTTGTGCTTCAACTCTATGACCATTGCCGGTATGTTCGGCAGGTAGGGAATCAGCACCAGGTCGGCATAGCCCTTGCCGGTCGGCAGTTCTTTGATGAGCGTGTAGCGGGTGTTGGCGTAGAAATACGCCAGGCAGATGGCACTCTGGAAGCAGTGCTCGTCGTTGTAGGTTAGCGGATTGGTTACCTCGGTGTGGGCGGCATCGAGTGCGCGGGCAACCGCCTCGGCGTTGCCGTTAATGGTGTCGTC
>DGTD01000011.1:2783-11789 GCA_002396385.1 Bacteroidales bacterium UBA4345 | reverse complement strand
TCAGGAGTGAACTTGTATGCGCCGTGAGAAGTACCGATAGAAATAGCCAGAGAGTCACAGCCTGTGCGGGTAGCGAAATCAACCACTTCCTCAGGATTAGTGTAAGTGTGGTGGTCAGCAGAAACCTCGTCTTCCACACCAGCCAACACACCAAGTTCGCCTTCTACAGTTACATCGAACTGGTGAGCGTAATCACACACTTTCTTGGTCAAAGCAATGTTTTCTTCGTATGGAAGGTGTGAACCGTCAATCATAACAGAAGAGAAACCGTTGTCGATACAGTCCTTGCAAAGTTCGAATGAATCACCGTGGTCGAGGTGAAGAACGATTTGAGGTTTTTCCCAACCAAGTTCCTTTGCATATTCTACAGCTGCCATACCCAAGTAACGGAGGATTGTGCCGTTTGCATAGTTACGGGCACCCTTTGAAACCTGAAGGATAACTGGAGACTTCTCGTTAGCTGCTGCTGTTACAATAGCCTGAAGTTGCTCAAGATTGTTGAAGTTGAAAGCAGGTACAGCGTATCCACCCTTAAGTGCCTTAGCGAACATTTCTTTAGTGTTCACCAAGCCTAACTCTTTGTAATTTACTGCCATTATAAAAATGCTTTAATGTATTTATGTTATTACGATACAAAGATATAAAATTCTGTTTATAGTTTTTTACTAAAAACATCTAAAAAGCGACAAAAGGTCAAAAAGATGCTTTCTCCCTTTACAGGGCAGGTTGCCACTCAGTTCTCAACCTCGTTGCGAAGCACTACTCTGCTGTTTCTCACGGTTAAAGCGCCATATCTGCCAACTGTTCACCAAGTTCTGCCACAAGACATAGGATGCCGGTGCCAAAGAGACTATTGCGAAGTGAGGGTCAAAAAATGTCTGAGCCATCCATATTGCCAATATCGTATTTTTCTGGCCCAGGCTCTGTCCACCCACAACAGCATCTCCGAAGGCCCGTCCTATCCGCCGCCCGACATAAAACTGCAGCAGGCAGACCAACAATGCGGCACCCGCCAACATCGAGACGGCACCATATTCCGAGAACGGGATGCTTTTCAAGTTGCCCATTGTTCGAGCCATCAGCAGAACCAACGCTACGCACCATAGCCAAAAAGATATACTTTGACGAGTTTGAAAAAATTGGTGTATATCTGGTTTTATCTGTTTAACGACAGTCGCTAATAAGAACGGTCCCAAAGCCAATGGTATCACTTTTTTACATATAGTGAAAAAACAATCAAAAAAGACAGCTCCCAATCCTGCCTCTGCTCCTACACCTATAACTGAAAAATAGACCGGAGCCACTACCGACAACGCTAAATTTGTGGCTATACAGTAGGTCGCCAACCTTGGCACGCTTCCGCCCAGCATACCGGTAATGACAGGTGCGGAGGTCGCAGTTGAGATTAAGACACAAATAAAGGCTCCCGACGCTACAGTCTGGCTATATAGCTCTAAAATGATATAGACGGCCCAGCACCCGACCCATTGCGCCAGTACCAGCCACAAATGCATTTTGTCGAACTTCATCTGCCTGGGGCTTACCTTGCAATAGGTGATAAACAGCATGCAGAACAACAAGTATTTCGTTATGCTGGTCAGGTCTAACGGACTTTCCGACGAATAGCCGAACAGGCCTGTAAACCAGCGGACATCTATCAACAAGGGAGAAAAGACAAAGCCAAGCACCATTGAGATGAACAAGGCATACGTCTTCAACTTTTTCACTTTTTGCACATAAGCCGTGCGTTTTAAGCGCTTTGCAGCACGACGGGCCAAAGCAGCAGTGCGCTGCGCATATTTTCGTGTCATTTTTTTCTTTAAGTTTCTCAACTAACGCACAAAGTTAGCGCTTTAACCGCAGAAACAGACAGATGCAGAGACAAAAAAACGCCTGCCCAATGGCAGGCGTTTGTCATTATAATGACTTTCACATTACTTTTTTAGAACCTTAGAGAGAATCCAAAGAAGTAGTATTGAACCAATTACGGCAACAATAAAACCTCCTATAGCCCCATCGGCGCCCAAACCAAGCAAACCGAAAAGGAAACTACCAAGATAGCCTCCGACAATACCGATGATGCAGTCAACGATAATTCCCTTGCCTGAGCCAGAGAACAGTTTAGAGCCGACAAAGCCAGCCAAAGCGCCCAAAACCAATGTAATAATTATATTCATAATCCGATAATTTAAGTTTAATGTCCAAATTAAATAAGAAAGGTCCATATTTCCAAACGGAACACGGACCTTTCTTTATCTAAATGCAAAAAATTACATATTCATACCGCCATCAACCTGGATAACCTGTCCACTTACATAAGAAGACATATCGGAAGCCAAGAAAGTAGCCACATCTGCTATATCTTCAGGAGTTCCGCCACGACGGAGAGGAATCTTGTTACACCACTCTTTCTTAACTTCATCGCTCAACTGGTCGGTCATTGCAGTGATAATAAATCCCGGAGCGATAGCGTTGGCACGGATACCTTTTGAGCCCATCTCTTGGGCAATAGACTTCGCCAAGCCAATCATACCAGCTTTAGAAGCCGAGTAGTTTGCCTGACCAGCATTACCATGAACACCCACAACCGAGCTCATATTGATGATAGAACCACCACGCTGACGCATCATTAAAGGAATTACGGCATGGCAGAAGTTGAAAGCGGACTTCAAGTTAACAGTCAAAACAGCATCCCACTGAGCCTCTGTCATACGAAGCATAAGGCCATCTTTTGTAATACCAGCATTGTTGACCAAAACATCAATCTTACCAAAATCATTCTTGATTTGTTCAACCACCTGATGGGTTTCCTCGAAGTTTGCGGCATTCGATGCATACCCCTTTACCTTTACGCCAAGAGCGGCAATTTCTGCTTCTGTTGCTTTTCCATTCTCGTCGATGACCAGATCTGTAAAAGCGATATTGGCTCCTTCTGCGGCAAATTTCAATGCCAATGCTTTACCGATGCCACGGGCAGCGCCTGTAATAAGCGCCACTTTTCCTTCTAGTAATTTCATATTGTAAATGTATTTCAGAATAATTTTTAAATGCTTTTCCAAAGTGTTTCAACAAAAATACACCTTTTTTGCATAATCCGGCAACAAATAACGGAAACATACGAAGCCGAATGTTAAAAACACAAAAAAATCAGTCTTTCTTATTTTCTTTCTTGTCAGCGTTCAGCACACGTCTGAAAAGGTATAGTGTTATCGCTAAAACCGGTATCTGCACCGACAGCATCAAAAACCAAGCTTCTAATCTCATAATTTCACTTTTACTTACACATAATTCTTTGGATGTCTGACCGTATAACGTACCATCAGGCAGAGGACCAGGAAAAGGGACAGCAAGCCCAAGCGGGTCAAATCGGAGTAACACACCAAATTAACCACATGTCCGTCATACAGTGTACTTCCCACCTTCAAGTGTTCACCAACTTTTACCGCAGGCGTACAGCCATCGGGCAAACTATATTTTTTTCCTTCCACGGTTATGCTGGTTTGCGTCACCTCCGAAACCGTGCCTTCATTCTCACAATAGAAGTGGTCTGCGGTCCACTTGTCGTTAGGGCCGATTCCCTTGTGTTGCAACATAGCCAGCACGCTGCTGTCGTCAAGTTCCCACCCACTGAGACTCAGTTTGCTCCAATCTTCTCCCTTGGGCTTTATACAGGCGGCAACCAGTATTACGATGAGCACAGTTGGCGTAATATATTTCATCACATATTTCAAGATGCCCGGCAGCTTGATATTTGCATGTGCGTTTATCATGGTCCAGCCTTTGTCCATTCCCATCACCCAGGCAAAAAGTATACATTCGACCATTCCATAAACGAACAGTGAGACCGTACCGCCCCAAAAATCATACTCATCGAAGACGCCATAATTGAACCATATAACCGTTGGAAGCCCGACAACAGCCAGCAACAAACAGAAAAGGATAGACGATTTGCGACGCGACAACGAGAAACCGTCTATCATAAACTCGATAGAAGGCGTGCCAATTGACAAAATGGAGGTGATGCTGGCAAAGAACATCAACCCGAAGAAAGAAGCTCCTGCAACTACCGACCAGAAAGGCCCCCATTGTGAGAACAGGAATGGCAACGAACGGAATCCAAGTCCAAAACCTCCCGACTGGGTCATTCCAACCACTGCATCCACTCCGAAATAACCAATAGCAATTGGGATGATGATGGCGCTCCCCAATATAATTTCAGCAAATTCGTTCGTAAAGCAGGCTGTCACACTGTTAAGCGCCACGTCATCCTTCGAACGGAGGAACGAGGCGTAACACTGCAATGCGCCCATTCCAAGCGAGCAGGTGAAAAATATCTGTCCAGCCGCTGCCAGCCATACTTTAGGGTTGGATAGCGAATCAAACTGCGGATACCACAAAAAGTCGAAACCGACCAAGCCATCGTATACGGCACCGTCGACTCCGGCCTTCATTGTGTAAGCCTTGAAAGCCAATATGAACGCCAACACGAACAACATGGGCATCATGATCTTCGACACTTTTTCAATGCCGTCTTTTATTCCTTGCGACAAGATGTACGCGTTCAAAACGGCGCACACAACATAAAAAAAGATATTCTCACAAGGAATTCCCATTGTGGACCCGTCTAACGAAAGATACACTATAAAGAAATTGGAGACCTGTTCACTTGTCATTCCAGAAAACGACGACATTAGGGAATGGAAGAAGTAAGCCAACGCCCAGCTTTCGATATAACAATAATAAGCCGATATGACAAAGCTGGAGAAGGTTCCCATCGAGCCGATGTATTTCCAGATTTTCCCTTTACTCATAACCTGGGTTATCATTGGCGTAGAATGATACCCGGCAAGACCTCCATATTTACCCGAGGTCCATTCGATAATGGACAATGGTATTCCCAATAACACAAATGAAACCAAATAGGGGATAATAAACGAGCCGCCCCCGTTCTGGATGGCTTGGACGGGGAAACGTATAAAATTTCCGACTCCCACCGCACTCCCTGCCATTGCCAAAATAAGCCCTATTCGGGAACCCCATGCCTGTTTGCGTCTCTCCTTCTGCATTTTCTTGTTGTTTTGTCACAAAATTACGTATTTATAACGAAACCATAGAAATAAAGAGCTTGGAAATGCCCTATACCCTTCAGTTTTTGGAAGCCCGGCTAGGTCTCAGATTATTTTATTTTGTATATTTGTATAATTCACAACTTACTAAGGAAGACACGATTATTCTATTATGTTACAAATTACCTTCGTTCTACGCTACAAGTCTTATTTTGGGGAAGATTTGCACATCAAAGGAGACATTCCTGAACTGGGAAAAGACCGCGAATTCGGGGAACCCCTGCACTACTCGGAAAACGGATGGAATCTGACCATCGAAACCAACGCTAAAAGCTTCCGATACAGCTACATTCTAACTAACCAGCAAGGACAAATACGACAAGAAAAAAAACTATTCCGCAAATTCGAGCTTCCTAACCGAAAGTATAAAAAAATAGTGGTCTTCGACGTGTTCGAGGAAGGCAATCCGGTTCCCTCCCCTATGCTTTCCAAAGTCTTCACAGAAAGCATTATGCGTCACGAATGTAAAGAGATAGCCTTGAAAGGCAGGAAAGTTCCAATGTCGTTCAACGTGGTATGGCCAAACCTGCCAACAAACCAACAAATAGCGATATTAGGCAACAGCCCCGAGTTGGGGAACTGGAACCTTGAAGAATCTTCGTCCATGGAATGTACGACTTTCCCCGAGTTCTGTACCGTAGTCGATGCTAACAATCTGTTCTTCCCAATCGAATACAAATACATTCTGAAAACCTGTGGATCTTCGCGAATCGACAAATGGGAAGAGGGGTGCAATCACTACCTGCCATACCCGCCTGTTGACGCCGACTTTATCGTTGTAAACGATGGACGGCCCCGTTTCGATGTGGGGAACTTCAAGGGAGCCGGGACTGCCGTTCCCGTGTTTTCGCTCCGTTCCCGAAACAGTTTCGGAGTTGGTGAATTCTCCGACTTGAAATTATTGGCCGATTGGGCCAAAGCGACCGGACAACGCATCATCCAGACCCTTCCGATTAACGACACAACAAACCTTCATTCTTGGAAGGACTCTTATCCATACAGCGGGATTTCCGTTTTCGCGCTACATCCCATGTACATCAACCTTGAGCAGGTAGGCGAAATTCCGGACTTGAAGAAATACAACAAACTGAAGTCACAACTGAATGATGAAAAATTCGTTGACTACGAAGCGGTAAACAATGCGAAATGGGAGTTTATCAAAAAAATATACAAACGCGACGGTAAACAACTTTTAGACAGCGAGCCTTTCAAAATTTTCTATCAAAGAAACAAGCATTGGCTGGATGCTTACGCCGTTTTCTGCTTCTTACGCGACAAGTTCAAGACTTCCAATTTCGAGCAATGGGGCGACGATGCCACCTTTTATCCGGAACGCATTGAAAAATACTGCGACCCTACCGGCAACGACTACAAAAACATCGCCATCCACTTCTTCGTGCAATTTCACCTCGACAAGCAACTGCGCGAAGCTGTCGCCTATGCACACAGTGTGGGTATCGCTTTGAAAGGCGACATTCCTATCGGTGTCAACCGCCACAGTGTGGAAGTGTGGATGAACACACGCCTTTTCGACTGCAACGGGCAAGCTGGCGCTCCCCCTGATTTCTTCTCTAAATTCGGCCAAAATTGGGGGTTCCCTATCTACAACTGGGATGAGATGAAAAAAGACGGTTATAGTTGGTGGTGCGACCGCTTGAAAAAAATGGCTGACTATTTCGACGCCTACAGAATAGACCATATTCTAGGATTCTTCCGCATTTTCCGCATTCCAATTGACTCGGAGTACGGATTACTCGGACAGTTTGCTCCTGCGATGGCTATGACAAAGGAAGAAATCAAGCAGTACAATATAGAACTGACCACCGACATGCTGGAGCCCTTCATTCACGATGATTTTTTGGATGAGATTTTCGGAGAGAAGACACAGTTTGTGAAAGACAACTACCTCACCCCTATTGGCAACCACCGCTACAAGTTGAGGAAACAGGTTGACACCCAACAGAAAATTAACAGACTTATTCCGGCTGACGACCTCGAAAACGCCGATATTCGAACAGGTTTGAAAATTCTTACCTGCCAGGTCCTTTTTGTTCGCGACACCAACGATGCCAACAAATTCCACCCTCGCATTTCTATGCAGCAGAGTTTTGTTTTCAAAGCCCTTTCCGCACCCGAGAAATCGCTTTTCAGCAAACTCTACAACGATTTCTTCTATGTCAGGAACAACGGTTTCTGGCGCGAGAAGGCTCTGGAAAAGCTACCTGCCCTTATCAAAAGCAGCAACATGATGGTATGTGGCGAGGACCTGGGTATGGTTCCTGACTGCGTCCATCCTGTCATGGACGAGCTGCAGATTCTTAGTTTGGAAATACAACGGATGCCGAAAGAATACGGACTTGAATTCGGAAATCTCGAGCGCATGCCATATATGAGCGTAGGGACCTCTTCGACTCACGACATGAGCACTATGCGGCAATGGTGGGAAGAAGACCGGGAAGTCACCCAGCGTTACTATAACCAGGTTATGCACGAATACGGTCCGGCTCCTTTGTTCTGTGAGCCGTGGATATGCCAACGCATTATAGAAAACCACCTCCAAAGCAATTCGATGTGGGTTATTCTTCCACTGCAAGACTGGATGGCTATGGACGGCAGTCTGCGAAACAACGACACCTTTGGCGAGCGTATTAACGACCCTGCCAACGCCGACAACTATTGGCACTACCGCATGCACATTTGTCTGGAGGACCTGATTGCCGCTACCCCACTCAACCAAAAGATATACTCATTGGTCAAATACTATGGTCGGTAATCTATGAAACAGGTTCTTTTAGTTCTAATTGGCAGCGGCATTGGCGGTGTTTTACGCTACCTTACAGCCTGCGGACTGAAAAATATCGGCATATCATTTCCTCTTGGTACATTTACCGCCAACTTGTGTGGCTGCCTGTTTATCGGTTTCTTCAGTGCACTTGCCCTCAAGGGAAGCATTAGTGCAGACACCGAACTACTGCTCACAACAGGACTGTGCGGAGGCTACACCACATTCTCTACCTTTATGAACGAAAATCTGGTCCTTCTCCGCAATGGTGACTTAATGCTGTTTGCCCTCTACACAGGACTAAGCATCACACTTGGCCTGGGTATGGTTTGGCTGGGTATGCAAATTGCCGGAAAGATTTAGGGTGCAGACAAACGCTCTTTAGGATTCAATAAGGGAGGAAGAAAAAGACAAATTATGGTCAACAAAGGAAACGAACACCAACTTTTATCATCCTTACCAGAAGGATTAAACACATTAGAAGAAGCCCTTACTATTCAAGAACGGGCACGCCATGCGGGTTTCGACTGGAAAAAACGCGAAGATGTCTGGGACAAAGTGAGAGAGGAACTTGCAGAACTGATTGTTGAGGTAAGAAAACTCGATGCCGACAAAATGGAGGAAGAGTTTGGCGATTTCCTATTCAGCATTATTAATGCGGCACAGCTATACGGAATCGACCCTGAGAAAGCGTTAAAACGCTGTAACCGCAAGTTCAGAAACCGTTTCGGACACATAGAAGACCGGGCTATGGAGAACGGGAAAAAATTGGAAGACCTGACACTCGACGAAATGGCCGCCTATTGGAAAGAGGCAAAAGCCATTGAAAGAAGCACAGCACAATAGTTTACACACCACCATAGGGTTTGAACAGATTACTGACCTACCCACATAAAACAAGAAAGCCACCTTTCAAGGTGGCTTTCTTATTTCGGGAAAAACTTCCTTAGAAGTTACGTTAGTCTACTTTTTCAAGTTGTGCCTCTTCTTCAACATCGTCGAAGTCTCCGGCAACCTCTTTAGAAACGACTACCATATGGTCGAACTCACGCAAGCCGGTACCGGCAGGAATAAGGTGACCGCAGATAACGTTCTCCT
>DGTD01000011.1:0-2728 GCA_002396385.1 Bacteroidales bacterium UBA4345 | reverse complement strand
TTCTCCTTCATACCCTCGAGTGTATCTACCTTACCACGGATAGCGGCATCGTTAAGCACTTTAGTGGTTTCCTGGAAGGAAGCTGCCGACATAAAGCTGCTTGTTTGCAATGCAGCACGGGTAATACCTTGAAGTATCTGGTTAGAAGTAGCGGCAATGGCATCACGAACCTCTACCAACTTCTTGTCTTGACGCTTCAACTGGCTGTTCTCGTCTCTGAGTTTACGGGCGGTTACCATCTGACCAGGACGGAGATTTTCAGAATCGCCAGCGTCAACAACAACCTTCATACCGTAGATTCTGTCATTTTCCTCCATCAACTCGAGTTTGTCAACGATTTCACGCTCCAAGAAACGAGTATCACCAGAGTCGATGATTTCCACCTTGCGCATCATCTGACGAACGATAACTTCGAAGTGCTTGTCATTAATCTTAACACCCTGTAAACGGTACACATCCTGAACCTCGTTCACAATGTATTCCTGAACAGCGGTAGGACCCATAATAGCCAAGATGTCGGAAGGAGTGATTGCACCATCAGAAAGGGCAGTACCTGCACGCACATAGTCGTTTTCCTGTACCAGAACCTGTTTTGACAATGGAACCATATACTTCTTCACTTCGCCGTTACGGGAAGTAACCGAAATTTCACGGTTACCACGTTTCACCTTACCAAAAGTAACCTCACCATCGATTTCAGAAACGACAGCTGGGTTCGACGGATTGCGGGCCTCGAACAACTCTGTTACACGTGGGAGACCACCGGTAATATCACCAGCACCACCACCCATTGCGCGAGGAATCTTAACGATTGTGTCACCAGTCTTAATGCTGTCACCTTCGTCTACCGACATGATAGCGCCAAGAGGCAAGTTATAAGTCTTCAAGACGTTGCCCTGTGCATCAACAATTTCAGCCGATGGAGCGATAGTCTTGTCCTTCGATTCAATGATAATCTTCTGAGAAATACCTGTGGTTTCGTCAGCCTCTGCCTTATAAGTAACGTTCTCAATCATGCTGTTGAAGCGAACGGTACCGGCAACTTCCGAAATAATGAGCGCATTGAAGGCATCCCATTCACAGATAACATCACCCTTCTTAACTTCAGCTCCATTCTTGAAGAACAAGGTAGAACCATAAGGCAGAAGTGCGTCGGTAAGAACAATATTGGTATTCTTGTCCAAAATCTTAACTTCACCCAGACGGCCAACTACTATATCAACCGGTTTACCATCTTCGGTTGTACCCTTAACAGTACGGAGTTCGTCGATTTGGAGCACACCATCGTAACGGGCTGTGAGGGTATTGTTGGTAGCAACGTTACCAGCCACACCACCGACGTGGAAAGTACGGAGGGTCAACTGTGTACCAGGCTCACCGATTGACTGAGCAGCAATGACACCGACAGCCTCACCCTTCTGAACCAACTTACGGGTTGACAAGTTACGGCCATAACACTTGGCACAAACACCATGTTTCGACTCGCAAGTGAGCACTGAACGTATTTCAACGCTCTCGATAGGAGAAGCCTCGATAATATCGGCCTGCTTTTCACGGATTTCCTCACCAGCCTTAACGATAATCTCGCCAGTTGATGGGTTCACCACATCGTGCACAGCCACACGGCCCAAGATACGTTCACCCAAAGAAGCCACAACTTCGTCGTTGTTCTTCAACTCGGTGCAAACCAAGCCACGAAGTGTACCACAGTCTTCTTCGGTAATGATAACGTCGTGAGAAACGTCAACCAAACGACGGGTCAGATAACCCGCATCGGCAGTCTTCAACGCAGTATCGGCCAAACCCTTACGTGCACCGTGTGTTGAGATAAAGTACTCCAACACCGAAAGACCTTCCTTAAAGTTCGACAAGATTGGGTTTTCAATAATCTGACCACCTGTTGCTCCACTCTTCTGAGGTTTAGCCATCAAACCACGCATACCGCAAAGCTGACGAATCTGCTCCTTAGAACCACGGGCACCAGAATCAAGCATCATATATACAGAGTTGAAGCCTTCATCATCGCTCGAGATGGTCTTCATAACCAAATTGGTCAATTCGGCATTGACGTGAGTCCAAGTATCAATAATCTGGTTATAACGCTCGTTGTCGGTAATGAAACCCATGTTATAGTTGTTCATGATTTCCTCAACCTCGCCATAGCCACCGTTTACCAACTGTTCCTTGCCTTCTGGAATAATAATGTTACCCAAGTTGAACGACAAGCAGCCACGGAACGCCATATAATAACCCAAGTTCTTGATATCGTCAAGGAACTTACAAGTCACGTCAACACCACAAGCCTTAATTACCTTGGTGATGAGGTCACGAAGGGTTTTCTTGTTGATGACATAGTCGACATAACCAACTTCGCCTGGGACACGCTCGTTAATCATGAGACGACCGTAAGTAGTCTCCTTCAACACTTTAATAGGGTTGCCTTCTTCATCGCGGTCGTCAACAACAACCTTGATGAGCGAGTGCAACTCGATTCGGTGTTCGTTAAATGCGATAGTAGCCTCTTCCGGTCCGTAGAATACAAGACCCTCGCCCTTCGCATTTTTACGCACTTTTGATATATAGTACAAACCCAACACCATATCCTGTGAAGGAACCGTAATAGGGGCTCCATTCGAAGGGTTAAGGATATTGTGGGCCTCCAACATCAGCATTTGTGCCTCAAGCACGGCCTCGTTACCCAATGGGAGGTGCACAGCCATCTGGTCAC
>DGTD01000030.1 GCA_002396385.1 Bacteroidales bacterium UBA4345 | reverse complement strand
TTCTGGGACATGGGGCTGACCCTGCTCGTGGACGACAAGTTCTGGGACAAGCACCACCCCGGCAACCTGTGGAACTGCAAGTGCTACCTTGAGCCCACCACCGCAGAACCAACACCCAAGAAGCGCATACCGAAGGAGAAGGACGCACCGAAGCCGTCCAAGGGACTGGAGAGCAATTCCGGCAAGAAGGCGGAGATGTACAGCCGCAACCACCCCTACTATCCACAGCCCGCTACGTGCATCTGGCTAAAACTTGCCAAAGGCGGCGCGGAGGCTAGGCTTGGCAGGTTCTTCAATGCGGAGGGGGTGAAGTGCCTGGGGGACTGCAATAAATGTGAGATAAGCGATATATCAGAATTGAACACAGAGCGAATGAAAAAAGAAATCAAAAAAGCTAAAAATATATATGACTCCTATGACGAGTCCGAGTGGGAAAAAATCGAATTCTCAGAAAAAAACGGGGGATATAATGTTTATTCTGTAAGGCATCAATTCTCTGATGTTAAGGCGGAGGGCGCTACTTTGACGGGGGGAGGGGCTGAAAAATTTGTAGGAAAAGAACTCATAAAACTAGGGAAACAAGTAGAATTTCTTCCCGAAAATGGCAAAGGTAAAGGTGTACCTGACATACGATTTGACGGAAAGACGTGGGATGTGAAATATGTGGATTTCGCAAATGAGGGGACAATAAGAAAATACTATTCTGACGCCAAAAAAGCGGATTGCGTTATTTTCTTGTTCTCTGATCCAAGTAAACTCGTAATAATTAGAACCGCAATTGCAAGAGAGCGCGGGAAGTACAAAAAAAAAGGGAAGAGAAGATGAACTTCCTAAAGTATTCTCTATGATAAGGGATTTAAAAAATCATCGGCCGACATAGGCCGACCGAGAAGGTGCAGAATGCGGGGGCTTTACCTCCCTCATTCATCCCGCACCACAAAGTTACGCAACAATTTTTTTACCGGGCAATTTCAGCCCATATTTTTAAACATAAAATCGAAAATTATGAAGCAAGCACAGAAATACAGGCAGTTGTCGCTGTTCGACGACACCGAGGAAAATAAAGCCGGCACACCGCTGGACCAGTTCGAAGCACCCGAAGAGGAGCAGACGCCCAAAAGGCTGAAGGGCGGCAGTCAGAACCCCATCGTCTTCCACGATTACGAGAGCTACGTGGCCAAGTTCAGGGAAGGACCGAAGACCACCGACGACACCTACACGCCTAAAGACGTCTACGAAGCGGTGCTCCAGTATGTGGGCGAGGTCTACGACATGACCGGCAAACAGGTGCTCCGCCCGTTCTACCCTGGTGGCGACTACGAGAACGCCGAAGAAGTTTTTTCATTTTTTTGAACACGAAAAAACAATGCAAACGAACTGTCTTAAATAATATTATCTACACGAAATTTCAATGCCTGCGGCATTGCTTTTTGTGGCTTTCATGCGCTTCGTGTTTTATTCTATTTTGATTTTCGTGCGTTGAATTAATAAAAAACTGGGACTTTAGCCACAGAATATTACAATTTTCTCAGACAGAAAAAACGGCCGTCAATGCGGCCGAATAATTTTTCTATAATGTTTAAATCAGATTGTGGAGAATATCGGAATCGAACCGATGACCTCTTGCATGCCATGCAAGCGCTCTAGCCAGCTGAGCTAATCCCCCGTTACAGTTCATAGTTCAAAGTTCAGAGTTCACAGTTCAAAGCCCCGGAAAGGATTCTTCACTCTTCACTCTTCACTCTTAACTCTNNTAGCCAGCTGAGCTAATCCCCCTCGTTTATCGAAAACAAATATATTGATTTTGTTTTTATGATGCAACTCTCGCAAACAAAAGTTTGACCACGTCTTTTAATTGAACATATATCGGGCAGTATATAGCATTGAAATAGGACATTTTTTAATTGACAATCAAGTAGAAGACAATGGTATTCCATTTATATGGTTATTAAGGGGGCATGAAAAAGACAAACGTCAACACAAACGGCCAGCTGGTTGGTAAGGCGTCAAAATGTCATTCCAGACTACTGCTACAAATAAGGGTCCAGAAGAGCGCTTAATACTTCGGCACAAATTTTGTTATCTGATTAGAAAACAAAGAACATTTTATATCTTTGTTATTGTTTTTTGGCAGAAGGCCGATTGGGGGATACCGCCAAATGCCATAGTATTCATTAACTCCCCTTGTTTTGTATTATGAGTATACGATCACTAATAGGTATAGCCGCATTGGCTGTTTTCGTTTTCGGCGCTACTGACGTTCAAGCAAAGAAAAAGTTCAAGAAAAACAAGATTGAAAAAACCCTCGACAGCGGGAAAGATGCAATAAAAAAAGGTGAAAAGAAAGTAAAGGACCTCAAGGAAGACGTTAACGAGATAAAAGAAAAGGTCGACGAGGGTAAAGAGACTATCAACAAAGGAAAAGAGAAGATAGAGGACTTGAAGAACGAAGGCAAAAACATTTTCAAAGAGGGTTCTGACGCCACAAAAAATGAGGCTGACAACGTAGCTTCAGAAGCCAAAAAAACGACAAACGAGGTGAAAGACATACTGAAATGACCAGTAAGGGCTTATCGGTTACTTTCAATTCACCAGTTATCCTCTGGTTTGCCATTATATCTGGTATTGCGCTCATTGCCAACTACCTGACAATGGGATTCAGTAACAGCCTGTTCTTTGTCACTTACAGTTCGTCGCTTCTTAATCCGCTTACCTACTTGCGCATGTTTACACATGTGCTAGGACATGCCGACTTCAACCACTATTTCAACAATATGCTCCTATTTATTCTATTAGGACCTATGTTGGAAGAAAAATACGGTAGTTTGAAAATTCTTTTAGTTATTGCGGTTACGGCTTTTGTTACAGCAATTGTCAATAACACTTTTTTCAACAGTGGATTATTAGGAGCTTCGGGGGTGGTTTTTGCCTTTATAATCATGGCTTCGATGACCTCTTTTAAAGAACGAGAAATACCCCTGACTTTTATTCTGGTTCTTGTACTATACTTGGGGAAAGAAGTGCTAAACGGATTGTTTTTCACAGACAATATCTCACAAATGGGGCATTTGATAGGAGGCGCCTGTGGCGCAGTATGCGGATTTATTTTTACCTCCAGTAAATAAAAAATTAGAGGGAGGTGTCTCACTGTAATAAAAACAGTGAACACTTCCCTTCATTTTTGCATTATAAATATGTAACTGCTTACTTATTTATCGGTTTTTGCTTACATTTTCAAAAATAAAGCCTTAATTTTGCGTAATCAATTACGGAATTAGAGATGGAAAACTTTTTCGAACATACCGGTATGGTTGCTACAGGCAGCAGGCTTCGCCTACTTACCGATATGATTACACGGGACAACCAACAGATTTACAGCCTTTACAATGTTGAGATCCAGCCAAAATGGTATCCAGTCATCGCTGTACTAGCCGAAAATGGTTCATCTACGATTACTGAAATTGCGAAAATTATAGGCCAGACACATCCTTCGGTTAGTTATATTGTTAAAGAATTGAGTCTTTCCAGTCTGATTGAAGAAGCTGACGACAGCACCGATAAAAGACAGAACAAGGTGAAACTTACCCCTAAAGGACAAAAAACCTGGCAACAGATGAAACAAGTGTTGGCTGACGTTGAAACCGCTGTTTGCGAACTGAACAAGCACACCACCCAAAACTTGTGGATAGCCATAGCAGAATGGCAGAAATTATTGAGTGAGAAATCTCTTCTCGAACGGGTCAGGACAGTTAAAAACGGGAAAGTTACCATTCTCGACTACGACAACGAACGACACCACCCGGGTTACAAGGCACTGAACGAGCAATGGATTGCACAACTGTTTGAGATTGAAGAAGCCGACAGACTTGTTCTAGACCACCCCATTGAAAAAATTATAGACAAAGGTGGTTTCATTCTTATGGCCGAATTTATGGGCAAGGTCGTGGGCACTTGCTCTATGGTTAAAACAATAAACAAAAAGTACGATTACGAACTCGCCAAATTTGCAGTCGACCCTAATGTGCAGGGCAAAGGTATCGGATCGAAACTGATGAAGGCTTGTTTAGACCGTGCACACAATTTAGGAGCTACCCGCATATTTTTGGAGACGAACCACAACCTTCAAGCCGCCATCCACCTTTACGAAAAGTTCAACTTCAAACGAATTCCTCTTCTACACCCAGGGCATATACGAACCGACATATTAATGGAACACATAGGGTAACAAGATTTTTACACCGAAATATAGTAGCATTTCCTAATCTGGTTCTGCCCCATCCTCCCTAGTTCTTTGTGTATATGGCGGTTACGGTTTTGTCGGCATCTACCTTAACCTTATGGCTGTGGTGTTTACCTCCATCACTCCACTTTACAAAAGTGTATCCTGGATTATCGATAGCAGTCACTGTCACTTCAGTCATATAGTCATATTTTCCTCCGCCTGTTACCGTACCTGCCTCCTCAGGCTCTGCACTAACAGTGAGCGTTAACTTGCTCTTTTTAAATTCAGCGTAGAGATGAATTCCCTCACGGTCGACCTTCACCTGCCTTTCGGCAGTGGTAACATCATCGTCCCAGCGCACAAACTCATAACCACTGTCAGGAACAGCAGTAATAGTTACCAGCGAGTCTATTGTGTAATAGCCCTTGCCGACAACACTACCCCCATCACCGGCTGTCAAGTCTAGAAGGATTCTTTGCTTGGTTTCCCTTGCCAGTAATCCATTCACCAGCCTTCTCAACTCTTCGGTCTCCTCCTTTAGGCTGTTAACCACATTGCCTATTGAGTCTTTATAATTGTCGAATTCTGCTTTTGTAATGTATTGTGCATCATTTTCAAAAGCGCTTACCTTTGTTGGCACATCGGCAATCTCGGTGTAGTTATACACTGGTTTGTTCTCGCCCTTGGCCCATTCGGGCAATTGCTCTTTATCGAGTTTGTTGTTCCAGATGTTTATATTCTCGTTAGTGATACCCGAAGCCGGCATATTGGTTACAGTCTGCAATTGCTCATTTACCGACTGCTTGTATAAATCCAACTTCTTGTTTTCAGCAGTAACCACAGAGTCTACGTACTTTTTGATGCGAACTTTGGCAACAGCCTTTAAAGAGTCTTCATAATACTTCTCAATCTGAAGCATCATATAGTACATGTTACTGTTATTCAACTGCAGGGTTTTCTGGTCAACGTAACCAGCATCGTTATCGAAGAAGCTGATGTTGGTTGGAACATAGTTCAACATATCGTTCCAGAACTCTATATCACCTTCTGTAATTGTAGCGGCAGCCGAACGGTCGAACCTGTTCCAACGCGCAGTGTCTACTTCACCTATACCAGCGGCAACCGACTGTTTGTAAACAGGATCGTTTTCTTCTTGAAGTTTGTTGTTCCAGGTGTCGATGTCTTCTTTCTTTATCTTGCTGGCTGCCGATTGGTTGAACTTGTTCCAACGCGCAGTGTCGGACACAGTAATAGCAGATGCGACAGATTGTGCAAAATGCGGGTCCGATTCTTCCGTCAGGCCGCCACCTATGTCGCTAATGTCACCTGCCAGTTTTTCTGTGAGCTGACGCATTTTGTTCCAACGGGCGGTGTCGGTGGCTGTGATACCGGACGCAACCGACTGGGCGAAAGCTGGATCAGATTCGGTGTAATTGTCCAATTTGTTATTCCAGCGCTCTATATCAGCATCGGTTATCTTGCTGGCGGGTTGTTTTTGCGTTTTGTTCCAACGGGCGGTATCAGAGGCTGTAATGCCCGCAGCCAACGATTTAAAGAACTCCGGATCGGACTCTGCCGACAATTTCCGGTTCCAATTGTCAATATCGTTGTTTGATATACTCTTTGCAGGTGAACGATCGAACCCGTTCCAGCGGGCGGTGTCGGTGGCTGTGATAGCTGCCGCTAACGACTTCGCAAACTCAGGGTCAGACTCAGATTCCAACTTTTTGTTCCAATTTGCAATATCGGTTGTTGTGATACTATTGGCCGGTTGATTTTCTAAAAACTGCAGTCTGTCGGTATTGTTCCAACGGGCGGTATCGGCTGTCGTAATACTGGATGCAACCGATTGGGAGAATGCCGGATCGGTCTCGGTGTAGTCATCTAACTTATTGTTCCATTTTTCAATGTCGTCAGCAGATATCTTGCTGGCAAACAGGTTTGCGGCCTCATTCCAGCGGATCGTATCTTTGGCTGTGATGCCTGACGCAACCGATTGTGAAAAAGTCGGATCGGTCTCGGTGTAACCATCTAACTTACTGTTCCAATTGGCAATATCGGTTGTTGTGATACTATTGGCGGGCTGTTTTTCTAGAAACCGTAGTCTGTCGGTATTGTTCCAACGGGAGGTATCGGCTGCTGTAATGCCGGATGCAACCGATTGTGAAAAAGTCGGATCGGTTTCTTCAGCCAGTTTACTGTTCCATTTTTCAAGGTCAGCCTTAGTAATAGTAGATGCTACAGAATTAGTGAAGACAGGATCTGACTCACTTACACTGTCCAATTTATTGTTCCAGCGGGCTATATCTACATTCGTTATTACTGAGGCGGGCATTTTCAACACCTTATTCCAACGGGTGGTATCGGACTTTGTAATGGCTGCAGCAACCGATTTCTGGAAGGCAGGGTCAGTCTCGGTAATTTTGTCTAGCTTTTTATTCCAATTGCTGATGTCTGTTTTGGTGATACCGGCAGCTGGCGATGCTGAAAACTGCGGGTCGGTCTCTTTACCTTTCGACTGTTGCTTATTCCACCTTGCAGTGTCTTTTGCAGTGATGCCCGCGGCTACCGACTTTTTGAATAATGGATCTTTTTCTTCCATCTCAACCATTTCAGGAGCACCAACTATTTCTGAATAATGGTACACGGGTTTCTCGGGCGTTTGTGTCCATTCTGGTGTCGCATCTGGCGAGATTCGTTCAGCATAAAGAGCGTAAGGAACACTCAGTAACTGCGACGTAGACGATAACGTATATTTTGTTCCTCCTGTGGGATCCATTTCACACTTGATGAAGAACGGTCCATCTTCCCATTTAATGGCAGACAAATCGTAGGTAGAAACAGCATCGTCATCGCCAATAGCGAAAGTGAGCAAACCATTCGGGTTGGTTGTAGCCCGACGGGTCTCCTTGTATACGACCGTTCCCTTTTCACTTCCCTTAAGGATGCTGATGCGGACACCCACGGCTTTCGAACGAACCAACTTGTGTACATCGTTTCGAACAACAGCCTGGTAGGTTATAGTTTGTGGGGCATTTGCTGCTGCCATCATTGAGAGGCAAAGCGCTATGGGTAGTAGTACCTTCTTCATATACACAGTTTATCGTCTTTTAATAATTTTGAAAATTACCGATTCGTCTTTGGAGCAAAATACCCGAAGGACATAGACTCCATTCGACAAGCCCATCAGGTTCAACCTCTCATATCCATCACTAAACTCGCCTTCGGTGCAAAACTTTCCCATTGCATCGGTCAGCACATAACGGTACTTGGCAAAGTCGTCGTTCAGATATACAGTTATATAATCGGGAGTGGGATTCGGTGTAATGGTTATCTGCACGTCATCGCACATTTTGTTATAATCGTAAACCTCGTCATCTTCCACCTGTTGCAAACCAGCAACCATCTCTTCGTCTTCGTTACTTTCTCCAAGGTATACAAACTGACCAACAGAATAAGAGAAACTGCCTGTCTTTCCACTTGCGTCACCGCCAGCTACCACCGTATTTTGTTGCGCCATTACGGCACATGGCACGAATAATATCAACAGTATTTGGATGAGTCGATTCATGGTACAGTGTTGTTTGTTTTAATAATTCAGTAACACATTGTAGCAACAAATATATAGAAACTTTCGATTTGTTCGTCATCTGTGACCTTAAAAAAGTTGGAATGTTGACAATTAGTATTTGGTACTTCCGTCTGGTAATACAGATGGCCCAAAGGCATAAACCCATCTATATATAAGGCAAGCGGTATTTTTAATGCGGCAAGCATAATACTATTGGGGGGTGTCTGAAGACAAAAAGGGGTAAACACGACTATACGGTGTTTACCCCCTCGTTTCCCCTACGACCAACGGATTTTTATCTCACCAGAGTCAAATTTCCTATTATTTGCTGGTCAATACTCTCTATGTCAATAACATACCAATAGTCAGTTGACGGACAGTCAGCTTCTAGATAAGTGCCTTTCCACGCATTGGTTTCGTTATCGTACCCCTTGGCTTCGAACAAGAGTTTCCCCCAACGGTTGTAAATACGGACAACAGCCTCAGGATAGATTTCAATATTTTCTATAAACCAAACATCTTCAATACCATCGTTGTTTGGTGAGAAATGTTTTCTCGGATTTATGTCAACTACCGGTGTTGCAACCATCAGATGAAGAATTGTAACACTGTCGCAACCATTCTCTGCACCACCCTCAATAGTGTAAGTATATAAACCACTTTCCGTGACTTCCTGCCCACCGAAGTTATAACTTCCACCCTTTTCTATAGTTTCAGTTATTTCACTTTTCGACGGCTCAATTACAAGCAACACCAAGGTGTCTTGGTCGCAATCGCCAGCTGTATATGTGCCGGCTTTGTGGATATATTTACCATTAAACAAAATACTGTCGCCATAACAAATAGTCTCTTCCTCTTTTACACCTGGTTGGCCCACAATCAGTACCAACGTGTCGCCACCACAACTGGAAACCGTATATATGCCCGACTCACGAACGTATTTACCATTGAACAAAACACTGTCGCCATAACAAATGTTCTTTACCTCCTTTTCCCCCGGCTGGATAACAACCAATTTCAATGTGTCACCACCACATTCACAGTTTCCGGAAATGTACAATCCGGACTTAGTCAAGAGTTTCCCGTCAAAAAAGAAACTTTCACCGGGACAGATGGTTTCCTGAGTAAAAGAATAGGAAGGAACCGTAATCACCGGTTCAACAATAAAAGGCAACTTCCCATTATCCTGGCGCCACAAGTCTGGTGTGTGTTCGTTGAGCAAATTGAAAATGGTACCGTCTGTAAATTCAGATTTCGGATGCGCCATATCTGGTTGCTGTCCGGTTTTCCCCAGTCCATTATAAAAGAAAGAGTGTTCAACCTTCGTTTTATAGTAATCGGAGGCTATGGCACACAACCCTCCTCCGAAGTCATCTTTCGTGCTTTCCACATCAGCGAAGGAAAAACAATTTGTAACAATGCAGTTTTCCGCACTTCCAACAATACCGCCCACACGCGACGAATTGCCTGTAATATTTCCCAAGTTATAGCAGTTGGAGACCTTACCATCGGTACTGACAGCCCCAGCTATGCCACCAACACCAAATAACGAACTGGCACTACTGGTTCCCGTTATATTCCCCTCGTTATGGCATCCATATATATAAATGTTCTGACCTGCGTATCCGATGAGACCCCCACAGAATTTATTGGATGACGTAATGTTAGCATAATTATGACAATTGGTGATTTTCCCGCTACCTACACCTACTAATGCGCCCGTAGACACTGTTTTACTGGAAACAACACCCGAACCGATAGTGACGTTGCTGATTTCTGCCTTCGATACTATTCCAAACAAACCAACTCCTTCGTAAGGGGCATCAGATATATAGAGATTGTTTATGGTATGGTTGCGTCCGTCAAATACCCCAGTGAAAACGTTTGACTTATTGCCAATAGAAACCCACGAACCCAAACTAGCACTGCAAACAGTCGACATATCAATATCGTTATCTAACACTGCATGAGCTGCAACATTTTGCTTGACACTGCTGTTACTCCCGTTAACGACAGCTGCAAAATAAAGCATCTCGCCAGCATTACTTATATGGTAGGGACATTCTTCGGTTCCGCTACCACACGGTTTTTTCATGATTTCCTTTACTTGAGCGCTAAGCGATGTACCCATCAAATCTACGACAAGGAACACGAGAAAAATCAATTTTCGCATAAAAGTGTAATCTCTAAAAAAATGTTATATAAATATACTTAACAACATAAACAAACATAAAATGTGCAATATCCGTGCCAAACACCTTGTTATTTGGCTTTTTAATTTTTTTCTATCCCTCTTTGCACAATCTTTACCGCTTTTAAATGGAAGTGGAAAATTAATAAAAACTTTATTTTACAACAGACTATCGTCACCAACCGTTTTACTTTTATAGCGATAACGTGGTTTTGTGGAACTTTGGTAGTTTATTTTAACAGAAAATGGAACACTTCATGCATAACAGTCCACGGATGTAACTTTCGTTGCATCCGTAGAAAAAAGTAAGTTCTTTAACCTGATCGAATAGATAGATTTATATCAAAAAAACCGCACAGTTTACCGGGCAACCACAGCTCGGACCGACTGACCGTTATAACGGCTGTTGCCATACGCATTGAAGTTGCCAGACACAAAACTGATGTCAAGCGCGCTATCGCTACTCGAAGAGTCGAGACTCGACGACCAATACTCGCCATAATCTCCCACACTATAAAAACGGCCCGAACCCTTATAACCGGCAGCTGGCAAGAAAATTACCTGGCCGGTTGTAATAGAGGTTCCCATCCGTCCACTTATACCGGTACCGGCATAATTATCGGTCCAAACCCAAATACAGCCGTTCAAAAGCTCCTGCATTTCCTTATAGGTTGGCATGCGCCAGCCCGGCCCCCAATTGGCGGTAGCGGCATCGTCTTCGGGAAGTAGCGTGGTACGTCCGTCAGAAACTCCAAAAAACTCATCTGTACAGTATTTGGTTAAATTAGCGGGACCTCCATTGGAAAGCGCATAACGATCCCAATTGCAAGAGTCCTTTTGCGTTGTCTCACCCCAAGCGAAGTAGCCGCCATATTCTTCAGGGCGTTCGGCTCCTACGTTGCAGGTTGCCCAAAGTGTTCCGCTGGCAAGCCCAAGGTCAACATAAGTGTGTCCGCCAAGACTGTCTGACGAATAAGTTTGAGCAAAAGACTGGATTGAATAACAAAGCAAACCCATCCAAAACATTTTTTTTCTCATAACGCTATTAAACTAGAAGACAAACAAATAATGGACTGTTTTTAACCAAATGGTAAACTTAACCGGCCACTGCGATCTATAAACATCGCACACAAAAGTAGTTAAAAAATTAAATATAACCTACACAAGCGAGAAAAAAAATAATAAGGGGATAGAGTTTTTTTCTCTATCCCCCCATATATTATAAAGACTGTAGTTTTTTCTTATTTAACTCTTGTGGTAAACCCCGTGAGCGTATCAGTTATAATAACCGAGGCAGTACCCAATTCTCCCGCTTCATAATCGGCCAAAACCATAGCCTGGTCCTTAGTTGGAGCTTTGCTTACATAACTGTTTCCACTTGTAGTTGTTCGTGTAATAATGTATCTCATAGTAATTGTAATTAGGGGTTTAAAAAACCATTTGAGTATAAGATTTACCAATAGTCCAGTGGTAAAAGATCATTCTAGTAAATAAGTTCAGATAGGACTATAAAGAATTGCTTCTATATCCGTTTGTAGAGTTTAAGAAAACGTCAATTAGTTATTTACACCACAAATATAATTAATCTGTTTGGATTCTCAAAAGTCTGCGCCTGTTTTTTTCTTTTTTTTCAAAAAAAGTGGCATTATTGGCAAATCAAAGCGATTCGTTCCACGAAAATGGGTCATCATTTTTCTTCTTCCCTTTTCTCTGAATTCATAAAGGTTACACGCATCACGGTTCTTCATTCATTTAGAAAGACCTCTAATTAAAGTTTTCGTTACCTCAAAAAAAATTAGGACGGCTCTCACGAGCTGCCCTAATAACACTTGCCTTATTTAACCAATTAAATCAAAAATGGGATAAACCCATTTTGTATAAAAACACGTTTGCATAGATTGGGAACACTAACCTCACGGCCAATAATCCCCACGCAATTATTTATGAAGAAAAACTATCTGTTTAAAAAGATACAAAAACTGTACCATTTATGTGCCGTTTTTATGCCATTTTAGCAAAAAAGTCTATTTTTGCATAGACACATCCCTCCGCTGAGGAAAAACTTCACAATAAAACTTGAAAAACCAGTTACCGAACAGGCATTTCTATACTTTATATTTAGATGTCGTGTGATTAGCACAATGAAGTTGCATTTACATTCAGATCATTACAATTATCAGCTTCTATCACATTTCTAAATCTGCCGGTAGTTAGCAGCTGGCTCATAAGTTTCACATGTCAAAATTAAAAACTTTTCTCGAATCCACACCACTCTACTTACCGAAAAAGAATAAATAGTTCTGATTTCGGACACTTTAGGCGAAAACTGTAACACGAAATTTACGCAACTTTTCTTTCTAAACCCATTTTACCCAACACCTGCTCTACTTCTCTATCAGGAAAAGGTATTCTTTATATTTGTCTTGACTGGTCGTCCACTGGTTGGTCCACTTCATATTCGCCATTACGTTCTTCTTGTAGTCGATTTCTACAGATTTTAAAAGTTTCCCATTACTGTTCAGAATATCGTTCAACTCGCTTTTGGTGGCACGCCCACCGCTACTATACGACAACAGCAGGTAATGGGCATTTGCTTCCTTTATCAAGCGCTCTATAGCCTCCATAGCCAAGAATCGGCCAGACTTGCCCCTGCGATACTCTTCAAATACAGACGACGATACCGTGTCACGGCTGTCTTCCCGGCGGTTGGCCTTTCCGAACAATAAGGGATGGTCGTTCAGTATCACCGTCTTCCATATATGGTAGTACGAGGCGTAGCGAACCCTACTTGGAGGCATTTTTTCGTTGTTCGACCCATAGGGAGGATCTAGGTACACCAAATCGTGATACTCCTTTACAGCATCGAATACATCGCTCCGTTGTGCCTTGTTTTTTGTTGTGATTGGAAATTTGTGGGGAACGAGAAGTTTCATGGTCGCATATGAACGCGGCGACCATTCTTTAAGGTATGAACAATAGTGTCCCAACGTATTGTCGACTTTATCGAGCGCATAAATGAGGCTGGTGAGCAGTACGCACTTGTCTGGCCATGCCAGCCCGTAACTGTCTATCTTGTCGCGTATGGCATCGAGTTTCATGGTATTGTGCAACTGGAACGGACGCTTTTCTACAGACGTCACTCCTCCACCGTAATTTTCTGAAAACCAGCCTCGGTACCCTTGCAAGGCATTTAACTCGTCTATAATCTCCTTGTAGAAGGCTGCAGGCTGTCTGGCTACCAGGAAACAATTGGCAAAAACTTCTGACCATACTGACAGATCGTTGGCTGTTGTGTCGTAACCCATTTGGGCAAATGCCTGTGCCACACGCGTTGTGCCGCTAAAAGCATCGAGAACTGTTTGTACCGGCAATTCTGAAACTGTGCCGAGAATGTATGGCAGCAGCAGCAGCTTGCTTCCCGTATACTTAATGCCTTCCGTTTTTGGTATTTTACCATTCATAAAACAAATTTAACGCATTTTTCGCAATTATATGTAAATCCATTTTTTTTGATGTTTCCATGCTCAAAAACAGAACGAACACTATTTCCTGATAATTGCTTCAACCTTCTTTTTTGTAACTTTAACCATAAATTAGTATTTTAGCAAAAGATAAGAATTAAAGAGTATGACACTATTTTGGTCAAAGCGTAATTTCGTTTCGTTTATCGGCATGTTTTTTTCGGTATTGGTTTTCAAAGCCAATGCCAGCGACACTTTGTCGTTCCAGTTACAGGCAGGTGCCAACTTCGCAAGGCAGAACTGCAAACTTGTCGATGTGAAAACTATAGGCAACACGGTCAGCCCAATTACCGGAGCTAACGTCGGCATACGAGTCGAACGTGTTTTCGGTAGAGATTTTTACCTGAACTCTGGTGTTATATTCGATATGAAGGGATATTCTGACGACACTACCGGACTTGACCTCCGCCTTTACTATCTCACGCTACCTGTCCACCTCGGCTATCGCTACACGCTGACAGACGATGCCCGGTTCTTTACCGACCTGGGACCCTATGTGTCATACGGTATACACGACAACCACAATGCTTTTGACAATAAAATCTACAAGAAAGCCGACTTCGGACTTGGTTTCCGTTTCGGACTGGAACTCATCAAACATTGGTCGGTTGCTTTAGGTGCCGATTTCGGACTGCTCAACATTGGTAAACAGGAAGTGAAAGTCCCCGATATGAGTAAAAAAGGGGAATACCAGTTCTACAACAACGCACACCTCCACAATTTCTGTCTGGCTACCTGCCTGCTATATAGATTTTGATTGTTTGGGCTAACCCTAATTGGACAGAAGAACAACTAAATGATATCACATCAATAACAAAAACTTAATAATCAAACACAATTATGACATTTACAGAATCTGTTAAATCGGTCTTCTCAAAGTATGCAAAATTTGAAGGCCGCGCAAGTCGTTCAGAGTATTGGTACTTTGTTCTCTTTAACTTAGTGGTCAGCTTTGCTCTAGCATTGCTAGACGTTGCTATTTTCGGAGTGGACAAAGATGTATTTAGTAGAATTTACAGCATTGCTATCCTGTTACCTAGTCTGGCGGTGGCTGTAAGACGCATGCACGACTCGGGCAAAAGTGGTAAAAACTACTTATGGGTTTTCACCATTATCGGAATTTTCTATGTATTATACCTGATGCTTGTAAAATCGGATCCGCTGCCAAACAAATACGGAAATCCGGAAGGTTACGACGAAAACAATAATAGTTTTCTGGAAAACAGAAAAGATATTGAAAACATGGGAGGTGACTTGGTAATCTGACCTAAAACTCTCTAACCGGAACTAAGGCGTATCGAAAAAACGATACGCCTTTTTTCAACCAGTGCATTTCAGACTATCAAAAGCTACAAAACCTTCGGTACAGAATGTGCAAGATAACGCCTTTTTGCAGAAAAGATGGCACACCAAAAAAAATGTTTTGAGACTAGTAACAATTACTGAAAACTGTTAGGAAGAAAGAAACGAGATGTTTTCTTCTAGACCAACCACTCCATTTCTGAATAAAACAGATACAGACATAAAAAAGCGGACAGACTACCAAGAGTCTGCCCGCTATATTTATAAAGGAGGTTACCGATTAACGAACAACCAACTTAGAAACGTTAGTTGCACCGTTAGTAGTAACCTTTACAGCGTAAACACCAGACTTGAGGTTAGCCTTTACTTCCTCGCCACCGTTAACAGTAGTAGAGTAAACAGTGTTGCCAACGAGGTCGTAAACAACTACATCGGCCTTGCCCTCTGCCTCTACGGTGAAGTTACCGTCTACAGATGGGTTAGGATAGATGCTTGCAACAGCTTCTGCCTCAACTTCTTCTACACCAGCGTGGTCTTCAGGAATGAACTTGATTTGGCTAAGACCTGCACATTCGGTCATGAATGCGATTGACAATACCTGCTTGCCAGCTTTAGGGAAGTAGATACCATAGTTAGCAGCTTCTTCCTTCTTACCATCGTACTTAGAGTAGAACTTGGTCTCACCCCAGTCGTTATAACCGCCATCGTTCTGTGGAGTACCGTTAATTTTCAAACGAATAGCACCAATTTTTGTATTTTCTTTATCGTTCAAATCACGGATAGCATTTTGGCCATCAACAGAAATTGCAATAACGTTTTCAGACTTGTGTGCGTTAGCAAGAGGAACCATCTCGTAATAACCAGGTTCTTCTACATCTACAGTATATTTTACCCATTCACCTTCTACAATGTAACCAATGTTGCAGTAAGTGTGGTCATCGTCTACATAAGCAACGTCGACACAATCGTCAGAACGGAAGTTCTTATCCATCTTGCCTTCACCAATTGAAGCCTGACACATGTTGAACTGGTCCCACAACCACTGTGCGTCGAATTCGTGATAAGCTACACCCTCTCCACCTTCGTCATACAACTCTGGGTTGAGGATAGAAACACCAGAACGGGTGATTTTCTGAGCCTCGCCCTTGTATGGGGTTGAAGCTTTAGGCATAGAGGTAACGTCGCCTTTACGCAACTGCTGTACAATGTATTTACCAGAGTTGCTCAAATTGCCTTCGTTATAGTTGTTAGCGCTATTCAGAGATTTTGACTCACCACCTTCGGTAGAGAAACTCCAGTTACACCAGCTGATTATCTGGTTACCCAGATTCGCACCGTTACAAGCGTTCATCAACAAATCTGACTCGTCCTTGCACATACCCTGCTGTCCCTTGTGCTCAGTTGTACCCCACTCGGTAACGAAGAGCGGAATGTTACCGGCTGCAGCCTGGAAACCGCCCAAATATACTTCGTGTGAGCATGCGTAATAGTGGAATGTGTACATCACGTTCAAACCATAGGTGTCTTCAAGCGGATATTCCATTGGGAAAACAACAGCCTGGTCCCACTGTGGGGTACCTACAATAACCACTGCATCTGGATCAACTTCTGCGATAGCAGGGAGGATTTCATCTGCATAATCGCGGATGTCTTCCCAAATATATGGGCGGTAGATGTTTCCCTCGGTGTCTTCATTAGGCTCGTTACATATTTCCCAAAGCACGTGCTTATAGTCCTTGTCTTTCGCATACTGCACCATTCTCTGGAAGAAGCCCTTAGGGTTATACTGTTCGTATTGTGTAGGGAGACCCGGATTTAGGATGTGCCAGTCTACCAAGCAGTACATACCCAGTTCGGCAGTCCAGTCCATACAGTTCTTAACCCACTCGTCGTTCACGCTACCACCTTCGGTGATATACATGGCAATACGCGCGATGTTCGCACCAAACTTCTTCATACCCTCGAAGTCGCCCTTGTCATCGAAACAAGACCTACCACTCCACTGGTAGCCGTGTGTGCTCCAACCACGAAGTTGAACAGGCTCTCCTCTCTCAGAAGACAACTGGTTGCCTACCAGTTTCAGCTTTCCCCACTGCTGGACGTAATTGTTACTCAAACAAGCGCTCTCGCTTGAATAGTCTAATGCGCTGACTTGCATGAAAGAGGCAAGTGCCAACGCTGAAAGTAAAAGTTTTTTCATATGTGTATTTTCAAAACATTAGAACTAGCTATACAACTCTGCAAATGTAGACAAAAACAAATTACCAAACAAAATTTATAGAGAAGTATCTTCCAGACTATGCCGAAGAACATAAAAAATGACGTTTCTGGTGTAAACCAGACAGAAACACTTTTTAACCTTTCCTCCTTAATTTTGCTTTTATAAGGAAAATGAGTATTTTTGGAGATTATATGTATGTTCCGCAACAATTGGAAAACATTTAAGACACTTTTATATGATAAAAAAATTACTATCTCTATCAATGTTGGCAAGTGCTGCTCTCAGCTCTACCAACGCTGCCGAGTATTACCTTATTAAAGACGGTAAACTCCACGAGGGTGTTGAAATCATGGAGTACGTAGAACCAACTGAAAACACCTTCTTTAAGGAAACCACTGCTCCTGACGGAACTCCTGCTTTCTATTTGAAAGGTCAAACCCGTTATAAAGATACCCGTTTCTACTTCCCAGAAGGTATTGACCTCTCTAAGTACTGGAATGTAGAAATCGAGTTCTATTTTAAGGATGGCGACTTGGATGTTATCGGTCACAGGGGTTCTGACAATGGTCTTAAGTGGCCAGCCATTAACATGGGCTATATTGCTGACACTGTTACTGTTGGGAAGAAAACCAATGACAGGCTCGATGACTCGTTCTGCCAGAACAGTTTCGACGTTAAAATCAAGAATAAGCCTGACGTATGGAATGTTGAAAGACAGATGATTTACGCTCCTGTTTCCCAAACTGAGTTCAAGTGTTTTGTGCTTGGTTGGCAGCGTCAGATCCTCAGACAAGACTCTATTGGCCCTGTTTATATTAAAAACCTCAAATTCTATGGAGAGGGAAGCCGTCCGTTCTTTGCGGAAGACTTTAATACCCAAGCCGCTTACGCACAAACTTTCGATAATGTACAGACTTATGTGGTAAATTCTCCACAATACGACGACCCGGTGGCCCTTGACGAAGATTATTCTGAAAACTTCGATATCTTTGCCAACCAGCATAGCGGCCTGCCTATTTATTCTGGATTTATAGATGGTGCAAGAAAAGCCCAGAGCAAAGTTTCGTACAGACGCTTGTATGAAGATGAAGGTACCGACGGTAGTGGCTATTTCGATCCTGAAATTCTGCACGCTATCAGTATAGAAAAAGCGGAAGCGCGTACTGGACGTAACGGACGTACCTTCTTCTTGATTCCTACTGCCGGACTTGAACAGGCTGAAGCCTTCACTTTGGACTATATTTGCAAGTGGGATGGTTCAAAAGCCGCAAAAGAGTTTTTCACTGACGATACACCAGCCGACTCTCTGGAAATGAAGGTGTTCTACGCTTTTGTTGACGACGCTGTTGAGGCCAACACTTGTGAAATGAAGCCTGGTTTTAACCAAGGTGACCTCCTGAGCCAGATTTGGACTCCATACCACGTTACTATTCCTAACGAAATAGGCTCTAAGAAGTACATCGCCCTTATTTTCGACAGACCAAACTTCTTCTCTTATTGCGTCGACAACATTCGTATTGCAGCTACCAACAATCTCAATTTGGGTAGTGCAGTTGTTGAGCCGCACCCAGTAGGTGTTGTTGCATACAGCATGGTTGCCGATGTTAAGAATGTGGCTTCTGACGCCGCTATCTCTGTTTCTCCTGTTCCTGCTACCGATGTGGTAACTGTCAACAACGAGGGGGTTGAAAAGGTTGAGGTGTTGAACGCAGCTGGCAGCGTAGTCGCTAGCGCTGTGGGCAATGAGGTAAATGTGGCTTCGCTTGCTAAAGGTGTTTATGTTATTAAGGCCTTTACTGCCGAGGGGGTTCTTTTTGCTAAGATCATCAAAAAATAATAACACATACCTTATTATATAGACAAGGGGCGTACTGGCAACAGTACAGCCCCTTGTTTTATTTCCCACTCTTCACATGGTTTACAGTATTTCTTCCTTTCCTCTTACCCATTGTTTCTGCGTACATTTTCCTCTGTTAGTGTTTTTCCATAATTTTACAAAAAATTTCCGATATGAAAAGAATAGAAGTTGTTGCAGCCGTTATTCTGCAAGATGGTAAGGTGTTCGCGACACAACGCGGATATGGAGACTATAAAGACGGTTGGGAATTCCCTGGTGGAAAAATAGAATCTGGCGAAAGCCGTGAACTGGCAGTTGTGCGCGAAATACGCGAAGAACTGGCAACCACGGTCTCGGTCGACAAATTCCTAACGACCGTCGAGCACGACTACCCCACTTTCCACCTGACCATGCACTGTTTTCTTTGTTCCGTTGTGAGTGGGAATCTGCAACTACTTGAACACGAAGACTGCCGTTGGCTCGATGCCACGACTCTTCTCTCTGTAGATTGGCTGCCTGCCGACATTGCTGTTCTTCCTATAGTTGAAAACTTATTGAGAAAATGAAGATTTCTGCTCTTGTAGAAAACACCTCGCACTGCAATATGCCTGTCGAGCACGGACTGAGCCTGCACATCGGACTCGATAACGGCACAAAAATCCTGTTCGATATGGGTCAGGGTCCCCTCTTTATGCAAAATGCCGAGAAGCTGCACATAGACATTTCAATGGTAAATATTGCCGTCATCTCACATGGTCACTACGACCACGGCGGAGGGCTGCGAACATTTCTGCAACACAATCAAAAGGCAAAAGTCTACGTTCATATAAACGCTTTCGATAAACATTACTCGCTACGGGAAACGGGAATGACCGACATCGGTTTGGAAACAGAACTGCAAAAACATCCGCAACTGTTCTTCTGCGAAGGAACGACCCTGATAAACGACAATTTACAACTTTACGGAAACGTGAAAGGCTCTCTGCCAACTCCAAAAGGAAACCGCTTGCTATACGGGCCTAACGGTAATGATAACGATGACTTTTGCCACGAGCAAAGCCTACTGATAAGGGAAAAAGATAAAACCGTCTTATTTGCCGGATGCGCCCATACAGGAATTCTCAATATACTGAAACGTGTGTATTTACACACCGCTATTAAACCCTCCCACGTTTTTGCCGGATTTCATTTGCTTAAAAGCGGACTCAACCAAGCGGAAGAAATCGCCTTTTTACAATCATTCGCCCGTGAACTTAAGAATTACAACCATACAAAGTTCTTTACCATGCACTGCACAGGAACCGAACAATTTCAGTTGCTCCACAAACTGATGGGTGAACAAATAGAATACCTTTCATGCGGCGAGTCCGTTGTTCTTTAATAGAAACTTCGCCAACTCGTTCATGAACATAAGGAATTAACTCCAGATAGCAAATACCGATAGTAGTAATTATTACTATACTACTATATGTGATACTATCCTACTACTTTCAGTATAATCACTACTTTTTAAACAACCAGATATTGAATATTTTATACTTCAACAAGTTCTAGCCAGTACTCTATTTTTTGAGATGATTAATGAAAGTAGCGAAGTGTCGTTAATACTACTACTAATAGTAAAGTCGTAAATAAGAATTTACGACTAGTATTGAATTAAAAAGGTTGACCCGAAAGCACGGGCCAACCCAACACACATTTTTATTCTATTTAGTCAGAATATGTAATTTCATATTTTTTGTTTCCTTCCACTGTTATGGTCTGTACACGATCCTTATTATCGAGATGATATGATAACTTAAACTTTTCCATTACAGTTTCACTTCCCTCTGAGGTGCGGGTTACCGTTATAACCGAAGGTAAATTCTTGCTAGTGGATTCCTTCAACAAATAACGGACATTCATATAAGGCAACCGGTTCTCGGTACATGCGAGATAACCGATAATATCAAAACCAAAACGATTTACTATATTACCATATGAATAAGTATACGTAATTGTTTCGCCTTCATCAAACTGCTGGTAAGATTGCAGATTATCTGAATTCCAGTCTGCTTTTTCATGAAAATCCATATCGTGGGCACTCAGTTTTTTAAGTCTTCCCTGCTCCACCTCTATTTTCATCTCATTTTTCCAATCAGCTCCAGACTGCTGCAGTTTTGTCAACCTACCTTCTTCATCGTATACGTAAGAATAGGAACAGCCATTTGTTTTTACACAAACAAAACTGTCTTTACCCGTGCCATAACTAATTGCAGTCGCACCTGCGTTAACTGATATGAGTCTTCCATTTTGGTCATAAGAAAACTCGTCATTATAATGAATCTTCCCTGATGCATCGAAAACCGATATTTTCTTAATTTGGAAATTGGTATCGACTCGTAATTTTGCTGTCTCGACAGCTACAGTATCAGTTGAATCAGATTGCACAACATGTGATTCATTATTATGGCATGCCACAACCATAAAGATGGTCGCAATCATTAAAAGAAGTGTCTTTTGTATTTTCATAATGCCAGCTATGGAGATATCAGATCTATTATTGATACGCTACAACTTTTATTGCAAACGAAATCGGATTAACCATTGGTTCCGGATCTTTTCCGGTTAAGTCTTCAATAACAAATGTTATACGATTAGGTTCATACTCAAACCTAATGACCTCACCTATCACACTATCGTTCTTAGTCTTGTAAGGTAGAACATATGGCATGTTGTTCCAACTTTGCAAACTCTCACCTATATTATAGGTATAAAGAACCGAACCTGTAACAGCTCCATCGGCAATTATCCCCTCTGTAAGATTAGGATTTTCAAATTGAGCAAACAAATAATTTCTACCATCGTCTGCGTGTTCCAACTGCCAATCGTTAGGCACCACGTCATAATTATAAGTACGTACTTGGGGACCTCCCTCATAATTGCGGGTTATATATTCTTCAGTCACATACTCTTTCGTACAACTGACAAACAATGGTAATAATAGTATAGAGAGAACAGATTTGCGAATACTCATATATGTAAGAATTTTCAAATTAAACCTATAAAATCATTTCTACAAATATAAAAAAAAGAGTGCTGAAATTGAGACATGATTTGCAACCGACAGAGAAAGTTATGAACAATTTAAAAAAATTATGGAAAATGAGAGACAAAAAGGTACAGAACGGAAAAAAAATTATTTGAATAGATTTGTTATTTTGATTCAAAGCGGTTGACGAATGTCGCTGAGATTTTAATATTTGAGGCTCATTTCAATAACTATAAAGAAAATGAAAAATTAAGGAATATCAGAAAGGTCTAATGTTATTTTCAACAAATTTCCCATATATGTAGTACGACAAATTTGGGAAAATAATAACTTTAAATCTTTATTAATAAAATACTGAAAATCTTTATTTTATCACATAGTAACGACACGGTTGGGATAATTGAAAAATATCCCAAATCTGTCGGATTTAGAGGTCTTTTACATAAAAACGACAGATTAGGGAAAGTTGTTGTTTAACTATAATACTTTAATAGATTGATATTCAATAAAAAAGAAAGTTATTCGACAGATTTGGGAAGATATTCAATACGAAATATAATATAACGAAAGACCTTTGGTCTATATGAATCCCTGACAATACTATATATTATATTTATTATCAACCAATTAGCAATTTTATAACGACAAATTTGGGAAAGAATTGAAGCCGTACACTTTTCAATAAGAATTAAGAACAAATAGACGAAATACCAGAATAAAATTTGCCAAATACGTCAAATTTGGGAAATTTTAATTCCTCGTAAATTATGTTGTGTTATTTATTTTCAAGATGTTACTAGACCTGTAAGACAAATTGGGGGACATAAGACAATTAAAATCCATTTATTATCCCAAATTTGTAGTTTTTCTGTAGTTATTATTGAGCTTTTATTTTATATATGTCTGTTTATAAATAATATAGATATCTACAACGACAAATTTGGGAAAGAATACTACCCCAATTTTGCAATGGGGTTCGAAGAGGAAAACTAAATAAAGAGAGTGAGATTCATGACTATTTATTCTGTCATATGGCATAAATACGACAAATTTGGGAAAAAATTAATGCCCTACAGGTAATTTGATAATGATAAAACACTACGACTATATCAATTTACGACAAATTTGGGAAATATACAGATGCTTATTTACTGGGCAATTCTTATAAAAGGAGCAAATACGACAAACTTGGGAAATATAAATATACTCCTATTCTTTTCTGATTTATAGATAGTTATAAAATCATATCTGACTTTATCAACGACAAATTTGGGATTTAATAAAAGTCGTAAAACTTGTTCAATATAAAATTCTTGTTGAAGTACGACAAATTTGGGAAATTCATACTAGCTATTTTAGATTGTTGATTTAATGAAAGTTAACTAACACCCAAACTTAAAATGAACGACAAATTTGGGAATTTCTAAATGAATCTAGGTACTAAATTTGTGAATAGAGCTGGAATACGTGTGAACACCACTACAAATTTGGGATCTGTAATAACAATAATCAGTAAATTGTCTGCTTAGAAAGGAGAAAATGACTGTATAAACGACAAATTTGGGAATTTTACGCTTTTATTTATCGGCAGAACTCTAGCCTGAACTTAAAAAGCTTCAAAGAACGACAAATTTGGGAAATATATTTAAATATATTTATATTGTTATATTACAACGTGTTATACATCATTATAAACATTAATTAACGACAAATTTGGGATTTTGAAGACACCACAAGCGGAATAAAGAATAAACGAGAAAACTAATAACGACAAATTTGGGAATTATAAAAACTTCACAATTAGTTAATGATTATTAGTAACTTACATTCTATATGGACATGTATTCTACGACAAATTTGGGAAATCACATATTCAAATTTTACTTGCTGATTTCTAATAGTTTAAATTCTATATAAGCTAATTATATACGACAAATTTGGGAATTTACGCTGAAATTGAAACACTAAATTGGATAGATACATCGTTGAATACACGACAAATTTGGGAAATAGCTCATTAAAATTTATAAGACACCAGTTTGTGACAAGATTTAAATTGTACAATTTGTAGATATTGATGAATTGTGCGTGTAAGGACTATCATATGTTAATTTTTTCTAAAAAGTAGCAAGCGTTAGCTTTTGCAATTTTTATTAAATGAATATTAAATATTATGGGTTCTGTGTAACCTATTTGTTTTCTGTCTGATACACCATTATCAAACGACAAATTTGGGAAATTGAACGACAAATATGGGACAATATACAGACAAAATTGGGATAAACTGCGACAAATTTGGGAAGAAGAACGACATTCTTGGGAACTTTGCATGTTTGTTTTTTAAAAGATAAAATGTAAATTTGTGAAAATTAGGTAAAAAACATGGCTGAAGATAAAAAAGACCACAATCATACTGATGCGGGAAACTCCGAATCTAAAATTTTGAATTTACCTGTCAAGGTTGATAAAGCCTTAAGTTTAAATGGCTTTATCCAATCGTGGTACCTGACTAAGATGAGGTACGATTTTTCTCTTATAGAGAAAAACATCTTCCTTAAGATTGTAGAGAAAGGACAAAAGTTCATTAAAAAGGAGTATCTCGGGAAAAACTGTAATGTTGAGATTGAAAACGGAATAAGTGGTGAAGAAGCCACCGTTACTTTTCCCATCAGTGAAATTGCTGGTAAAAGCCATAACTATCAACTAATCAAAGACAACCTGGTTACGCTTAGTGAAAAACGTTTCGGGTTGCCTGTTGACGAGGGATGGGACTTTTCGGAGATGTACCTTTTCTCAAAAATTGAGTCTTCAAAGCAAAAAGGACTCATGCGGGTTAAATTGACGAACGAATTCTGGAAAGCGTTCTACAATCTGAAGGTATTTAAAGTTATTGATCCGAATGTAGCTTATAAATTCCGCAGTGTCTATACCGAACGCATTTACGAGTTGCTTGTCGGAAATAGTACTATTATTACTTTCGAGTTGAAGCATATTCGCACTATGTTCTGTCTGGAAAACAAATATGCCAGCAATTATGATTTCATTAACCGGGTTATAAAATCTTCTCAAAAAGAGATGAAGGAACTGGAAGATTGCCCTTTTTATTTTGACTATGAACTTGGTTATGAAGGTCGTACAGCAAAAAATATTTCCTTCAGAGTTATTGATAAGGCCAAAGAAAATATGCGTGAACGTAATTTAAAGGCTCTAAAAGAAGACGCTGAGGGGGTTGTTTTGAACGATGTTGTAAGAAATTATATCCGCCGTTATTTTCCTCGTATGACTATGCGTGACGATGTTGAACTTAAAATTAAACGAGCTCAAAAAAATTTGGGTGTGAAAGGTCTTTGCGATAAAATCGAGGAATTATATGTTAAGGCGAAATCTTTGAAAGATAATGGTCAGCTTAAAGGTACGTTGAGTTCCTATTTTATAGGTTCACTTGATAGAATCGCGGAAGAAAAAAGAGACGAAGAACGCACTAAACGTATGTTCTCTGGTAACATACAAGATGTTATACCAGTTCACGAAATTTCAGAAGATTCTGGTTATAAATATCTTTCTAATCTTGATGTGATTGAAAAGTCTCAGGCTTTGGGCGTTTCTGTTGAGGAATTCATCAAACAGTACAAGTTGGAACGAGTTGACGATGAAACGTGGCGTTATAGTTTTTAAGGGTAAATTTAGAATTTTATGACCAGTTCTGTTAAGACTAAACATAGTAAGGAAGATAAGGTTATTATTTCGGATTATGGGATTATCCCACCCAATGATAAGCGCATCGAAGATGCTGTATTGGGAGCCTTGTTGATTGATTGCAATGCTTTCAGTCGTGTTTGCGAAAAATTGATTCCAGATTGTTTTTATTCTAAAGAAAACAGGCTTGTTTATGCTGCCATCGAACAATTAGGCCATGAAAACAAGCCGATAGATATAATTTCGGTTACTGATTTTTTACAAAAAAACGGAGAATTAGAAGAAATTGGTGGACCTTTCAAAATTACATCTCTCGCTCAAGCTGCAAATACTTCTGCGCATATTGAATACCATGCACAACTCGTGTTTGATAAATATGTTGCCCGTAAGATTATAACATTTTGTGCGGAAACAGAGAAAGTGGCGTATCAAGAACAATATCCTGTTCAGGAACTATTGCAAAATGTTGAAAGTGAACTATATAAATTATCTTTAAATAGTACAAAACGCGATTTCCGTAATATGCAGGACATGCTTATGTCTACTATGAAGGAAATTGAGGCATCGGCCCAAATGAATGGTTTGTGTGGTGTCCCAAGCGGATTTAATGCACTTGACAAGTTAGGTGGTGGATGGCAGAAAAGCGACCTTATTATTGTTGCAGCTCGTCCGGCTATGGGTAAAACAGCATTTGCTCTTTCTATGGCTAAAAATATGTTGGAACAAGGAAGAGCAGTAGCAATTTTCTCGCTCGAAATGTCTACCGAACAATTAATGAAACGCCTTATAACTAATGTAACTGGTATTCCAGGAAATGTGCTGAGATATGGGAAACTTGATCCAATGGACTGGAATATCTTGAACAAAAAGATTAAAGAGTTGAATGATATGAAACTCTTTATTGATGACTCTGCCTCTGCCAATATTTTTGAAATAGCCACTAAGGCTCGCCGTTTAGTAAAAGAGCATGGAGTTGAGTGTATTTTCATTGATTATCTCCAACTTATTCATGCTGAAGGAAAAACAATAAACAATCGCGAACAAGAAGTAAGTACTATCTCTCGGACTTTGAAGCAGTTGGCAAAAGAGCTGAATATTCCGATTATAGCCTTATCTCAGCTAAATCGTGGAGTTGAAGCTAGAACTGGAGATAACAAACGTCCTGTGTTGTCTGACCTTCGTGAATCTGGTGCTATTGAACAAGATGCCGACATGGTGTTACTACTCCACCGTCCTGAGTACTACGGATTAAATACCGATGAAAATGGCAATTCCTTGATTGGTATTGCGGAAATTATCGTTGCAAAAAACCGTAATGGCAAGACTGGTCCTGTTCTTTTGAGATTTAAGGGTGACTTAATGAAGTTTACAGATATTGAAAATCAGATAAATATCCAAATTCCAGATCCACTTCCAGAAGCCTCAATTGCGAATTCTCATGATGAGTTAAGGGCTCATGAAAAAGAGATGTATGGAGAAGGGGAAGATTTCGATTCTTTAAATAATATCGATGAGGCGCCTTTTTAATTTATATTAATTATTCCCAAAGGCTTTGCAGAATAATTATAAGCAGGTTATAATAAATAATAATACTATAATTCCTGCCCATGAAAACAAGATGGTATCCCAAGGTACATAGTATTTATGTGTTTTTAGTACTTTAACGTAAGAGTATACTACTCCACTAAGCATAAAAAAACATGAAAGACAGGTGAAAATTTTGTAGACTATGTTTTGGTCACCTATGAAATCATTAATGTTTTTCTTATTGAAGATCAAGCAAAGCAAAACAATGGTTATGTACAGCATATTGACGTATGTTATACCATGTCTATAACAAAGTTTTATTCCTGATGTGTCTGGTCTTTCAAAAGAGATATCTTTTTTGTCACTCATTTTTGATAGATTTGGTCTATATTTTTTAACGACAAAAATACAATAATTTACAATAAATCACATTATATATAGATTTATTTTTCTAATTATTTCATTTTACCCCATATTTTTTTGTCAAGTTCACATTTTATATCGAGTCTTTCGTTCGTTTTGTTAATCTATTTATTAAAGCAACTTATGTTGGTTCAATTCTCCTTTCTTGCTCTATGGATTTTGAGATATCGGAACTCATAATTTCCTGTTATATTAAAAGTGGAGTAGTGGTTAATCGAGTTTTGTTATTTTATGTCATAAATCTTTTTAATCGCTGTGTTTATACTATAAGTAATAAATCCTTATATACTACTTGTAGTATTTTGTAGATTTCTGCTGTTGTTCTGTTACAGGGTGAGCCTGTTACGTTTCCACATACACCGGTATTCTAACTCTATAAATTACTCACACTATTCAATGAATTTAGAAATCCCTTCATTGACTAAACTTTTCATGGTCGTCTGTTACACATCTGTTTCATTCAAAATAACTGTATTTGTTTAATTAGTCTTGCGGTAGGTTATTTTTAAATCTTCTTACAAAGTTCAGTTTTACCTGTTTACATCATAAGACTCTGATTTTACCGAAAGTAACAGTTTCTTACATAATATCAGTAGTATTTACTACTTATATTTTATAGAAATATCAATTTAATAGATAGTAAAACTACCAATTTTATTTTCCTGTTTTACCGAATTATTTTAAATTATTCTACCCACTCCAGATAGTATCAAGTCTACAATACCCACAGTATGGGCAATATAATCTGTCTACGCAATGGTGACAGCAGTCTGCAAGAATGGCAGCCACACTTATTTTGCACACCATATTATTCCTGTCTTTCAATTATTCTGATGATAGGGTAAAGTTTAAAGGTAAGTAGCAGTTCTTATTAGTTCTGTTCTTATCTAAATTAACCGCGACTTTACCGAAAGTAACAAATTCTTACATAGTGTTAGTATTACTTACTACTTATATTATTATTGAATATCAATCAAATAAATAGTAAAGCCAGCATTCTGATACTGGGTTTTACCGAATTACTTTAAATTATTCTATCCACACCAGATAGTATCAGGTCTAGAATACCCACCCCATGGGCAATATAATCTATCTACGCAATGCTGACAGCAGTCTGCAAGAAAGGCATCCACACTTATTTTGCACACCATATTTTTCGTCTAGTAAATTATCCTGTTGATAGGGTAGAGTATAAAGGTCTATAACAGTTCTCATTAATTCTGTTCTTATCTAACTAAACTGCGACTTTACCGAAAGTAATAAATTCTTACATAGTGTTAGAGTTACTTACTACTTGTATTATTATTGAATATCAAACAAATAACGAGTAAAACCAGCATTCTGATACTGGGTTTTACCGAGTTACTTTAAATTATTCTATCCACACCAGATAGTATCATTTCTAGAATAACCATACCATGAGCAAAAAAATCTATCTTCTCATCGGTGAAAGCAGTCTCACGAAAGTCAGCTTACAGTTCTATCTCATGCATTAATCAGTTGTGTTCTTCAATTTTCTACCGGTTGGGTATAGTTTTAAGAACCATAGCAGTTTTCATTAGTTCTGTTCTTATCTAACTAAACTGCTGCTTTACCGAAAGTAACAAATTCTTACATAGTGTTAGTATTACTTACTACTTATATTATTATTGAATATCAATTAAATAAAGAGTAAAACAACATTCTGATTCTCGGGTTTTACCGAATTACTTCAAATTATTCTACCCACTCCCGATAGTATCAGGTCTAGAATACCCACCCCATGGGCAATATAATCTATCTACACAATGCTGACAGCAGTCTGCACGAAAACCAGCAAGACTTATCTCGCACGCCTTATTTATTCGAGTAGTTCAATTTGTTGACAAGTTAGAGTTTAAGGTCTATAGCAGTTTTCATTAGTTCTGTTCTTATCTAACTAAACTGCGACTTTACCGAAAGTAACAAATTCTTACATAGTGTTAGTATTACTTACTACTTGTATTATTATTGAATATCAATCAAATAAATGGTAAAACCATCAGTATGATAAAGATTTTTACCGAATTACTTTAAATTATTCTATCCGCACCAGATAGTATCAGGTCTAGAATACCCACCCCATGATCTATGTAATCTATCTTCACATCAATGACAGCAGTTATGCACGAAAGCTAGCTAACAGTTCTATCTAATGTATTAATTAGTTGAGTTGTTCAATTCTCCACCGGTTGTATATAGTTTTAAGAACCATAGCAGTTCTCATTAGATCTGTTCTTATCATACTAATCTGCGACTTTACTGAAAGTAACAAACTCTTACATAGTGTTAGTGTTAATTACTACTTGTATTATTATTGAATATCAATTAAATAAATAGTAAAATCAGCAGTATGATAGAGAGTTTTACCGAATTACTTTAAATTATTCTAGCCACTCCAGGTAGTATCAGGTCCACAATCCCCTCTCATGGTCAATATAATCTATCTTTATATCGGTGACATCAATCTACACGAAAGTCAGCTTACAGTTCTATCTCATGCATTAATAAGTTGAGTTGTTCATATTTCTACAGGTTGGGTATAGTTTAAAGAACGATAACACGTCTCATTAGATCTGTTTTTATCATACTAATCTGCGACTTTACTGAAAGTAACAAACTCTTACATAGTGTTAGCGTTACTTACTACTTGTATTATTATTGAATATCAAACAAATAACGAGTAAAACCAGCATTCTGATACTGGGTTTAACGAGTTACTTTAAATTATTCTATCCACACCAGATAGTATCAAGTCTAAAATACCCACTCTATGCGCAATATAATCTATGTACACAATACTGAAAACGGTCTGCAAGAAAGGCAGCCCCACTTATCTCGCACACTATATTTAATCCAGTCGTTTAATTATTCAGATGACGGGGTAGAGTTTTAAAACTATAGCAGTTTTCATTAGTTCTGTTCTTATCTAAATAAAGCGCGACTTTACCGAAAGTAACAAATTCTTACATAGTGTTAGTATTACTTACTACTTATATTATTATTGAATATCAATCAAATAAATAGTAAAGCCAGCATTCTGATACTGGGTTTTACCGAATTACTTCAAATTATTCTACCCACACCAGATAGTATCAGGTCTAGTATAACGCTCTATGGGAAAAAATATATTTTCTCATCGGTGACAGCAGTCTGCAAGAACGGCAGCCACACTTATCTCGCACACTATATTTAATCCAGTCGTTCAATTATTCAGATGATAGGGTAGAGTTTTAAGAGCATAGCAGCTTTCATTAATTCTTATCTTATCTTATTAAACCATGATCTTACCGAAAATAACAAATTCTTACATAGTGTTAGTGTTACTTACTACTAGTATTATAATTGAATATCAATCAAATAAATAGTAAAACAACATTCTGATACTGGGTTTTACCGAATTACTTCAAATTATTCTATCCCACTCCAGATAGTATCAGGTCTAGAGTACCCACCCCATGGGCAATATAATCTGTCTACACAATGCTGACAGCAGTCTGCAAGAAAGTCAGCTAGACTTATTTTGCACACCATATTTTTCGTGTAGTTAAATTATCTTGTTGATAGGGTAGAGTTTAAAGGTCTGTAGCAGTTCTCATTAGTTCTGTTCTTATCTAACTAAACTGCGACTTTACCGAAAGTAATAAATTCTTACATAGTGTTAGTATTACTTACTACTTATATTATTATTGAATATCAATTAAATAAATAGTAAAACAACATTCTGATACTGGGTTTTACCGAATTACTTCAAATTATTCTATCCACACCAGATAGTATCAGGTCTAGAATACCCACACATGGGCAATATAATCTATCTACGCAATGGTGACAGCAGTCTGCACGAAAGTCAGCTAGACTTATCTCGCACACTATATTTATTTGAGTAGTTCAATTATCCTGTTGACATGTTAGAGTTTAAAGGTCTGTAGCAGTTCTCATTAATTCTGTTCTTATCTAACTAAACTGCGACTTTACTGAAAGTAATAAACTCTTATATAGTGTTAGTATTACTTACTACTTGTATTATTGTTGCTTATCAAATAACAGGATCAATTCTTATGTTACAAATAAAAATCAACACATTAAAAAGTGCTAAATAACATCATTGCAAGATTACGAAAGTTTTGTTTTTTTTATATATTTGTTTTGTAAGGGTAAAACAGATATAGTTATTATGCCTTCATAGGAATGTTTAACAAATTAAAATAGAAAAATGAAGAAAAATTTACTATTTGTTGCTATGGCATTACTACCAGTAGCAGGTTTCGTTGCTTGTGACGACGATGACGACAACAATTCAAATGTCACCCCAATTGAAGAAGCTAAATGCAAAGTTGTAAGTACATCTCTAAGCCAATGTCTAGGTTCTCCGTATGAGTTAGCTGGAAAGGATGATCCAACTCTTTTACCACCAGCTTATTGTGATTATATTTATTCAGCAAATAACGGAACCTTAAAATTGGTTATTAATAATATTGTTCGTAATTGTGAGTACGATGGTGTTCCTGAAGTCAATTTAGGAAGAAATTCATTTAGTATCGACATACCACTTGATGGAGATGGTGTAATGGCCAAATGCTTATGCACTTATAGCGACACTATTGTTTTACAAGGATTCAGAAGAGATATATACACTTTATCTCTAAAAAATATGGATTATTATGCTAATACTGAAATTGATCTTTCAGCAGGAACCGATGTTGAAGACCGTGTATATATAGAAAATATAAAATAACCCATTCATCTAGTCGCAAAATAAAGTTTTTCGTTATTAGGATTAAGAAAGCCGCTGAAAAGTTTATTTCTGCGGCTTTCAATTTTTTGTGTACATAGGTTTAGCTTTTTTAGAAGAATACAAATAGAGTTTATTTGATTACTACTATACGTAAAGTATCTTGTAAGAGTCTACTATTAGTATTATTGCCATTACTTTAAGAAAGCTATGCCCTTAAAATAGGCTTTATTTTTGCTGATAATCAACTTAAAAGGTCTATTTTGCCGCTGCTAGTCTATTTCGAAAAAACAATTACAGTTTAATGCCATATTTTACAATGCCTTCGTGGAGCATACCTTTTGGCATAAATATCTTTAGAGTGTCGGTGATGGTGTTGAGCATTTGTTGGCGGATGTAGTCTGCCTTTATGTAGATGGATACGCTACGCATCGATTTATATTCGCCTTCGATAGGGCGAATGTGTTTGCGCTGTGATTCGTTCAAGAAGCCGAGGTGCATTTCGGGAATGATGGTGAAACCGCTGTTTTCGTCTACTATACGTATAAGGGTCTCAATGCTTCCTGCTTCGTATATGTGTTGGCCTTTGCTACTGGATTTGCAGAAACTGAAAGCGCTTTCACGTAAACATTGGGCATCTTTCATAACCCACATTGATTCGTGTTCAAGGTCTGCCGGATTGAATACACGAAGTTTGCGCCAACAGTTTTCCGACAGATATACGTAGAACTGTTCTTTGTACAAGGGTATCTCTAACACTCCGTCGTTTATGTTGCCCGATGTACTTATGCCAGCGTCTATTTCACCATTCAGCAATGCTTCCTGCATTTTATCAGATTTCAGTTCTATGATAGAAAGATCGACTGCAGGGTAGTGTGCACGGTAGTTCTTAATGAATTTCGGCAAGATGTATGGTGCAATGGCAGGACTTACCGATAGTAGGAATTTTCCGCCTATCTCACCTTTTTCTTCTAACACTATTTGCCCGATCTGGTTGAACTCCATAAGTGCCCGCTTGGCTTGACTAATTATTTTGCTACCGACTTTAGTTGGTGTCACTGACTTGTTGGTACGGTCAAATAGTTTTATATCGAGCTCTTCTTCCAGTTTGAATAGCATGGCGCTTAGTGTGGGTTGTGAAACATTGCACGATTCAGCAGCTTTTGCAAAATTCCTAAAACGGTCGATGGCTACAATGTAGCGTAACTGTTGTATATTCATTTCTTCCTGAAGATTGACAAATCTAGTATTCTAATGCGACTTCCCAAGTTCCTTTTTTTACTAAAACACGACAAACATACACACTGTATGCTCCAATCGGAGTTTTCGCAGGTGTATGTCGCTGTCATAGTGCTGGGTTGGAGTCTGCTATACTGTAATCTGTTTTTTTTCAATAAGCCTTGTGCACATTTGATAATTTTTAGCTGAATTTCTCGATTACAGCTTTCAGCGCACCAGGGCTAGTGGTTCCGCTTTGGCGCCATATAACATCTCCTTTTTTGAAAAGCATTAGAGTTGGAACAGATTGAATGCGGTACAAGTCTGACAAACTTTCATTCTTTTCAACATCCAACTTGATAATACGGATCTTGTCGCCGAGTTCTTCCTTCAGTTGTTCCAAAACAGGGTGCATCATTTTACATGGACCGCACCAGGTGGCAAAGAAGTCGACTAGAGTCAGTTGGTCACTGTTTACAATGTTGCTAAAGTTTTCCATACGCTTTAATTTTTGTTTGTTACTTGTGCAAAGATTCTTCTTTTTTAATAGATAAACAAATGAATTCTTCTATCTAATAATAGATTCTATCAATTGTTACTGGATTTTAACAGCGCTATAGAAGTAGGAAAATCTGGATTATTCGAAAGAAATAAAATTAAATTGATTTCAAATTTGGAATGATTACAAAATTTTATATCTTTGTGTCAAATACAAGATTTATTTACTAACAAATACTATAAAATTATGCAAAAGTATGTATGTGACGTATGTGGCTGGGAATACGATCCAGCAATAGGTGTTCCTGAAGCAGGAATTGAACCAGGTACTCCGTTTGAAGAACTGCCAGAAGATTTCGAATGCCCACTTTGTGGTGTTGGAAAGGACCAGTTTTCGGTAGCAGAATAATTGTTATATTAAGGTTAATACTTGGGGAGGTCATGCTGTGAAGGTATGGCCTCCTCTTTTTGTAGGAGAAAAGGCTTTTTGATTAGTGTAAAAAGTTGTATATTAGAAAATTATATATTATATTTGTATGAATGAGTGAACAGATTTTTCTGAACTAAGAATTTAAATAAACACTGATTGCTATGTCGGTTTTTTTAATAGCTATTCTAATTCCGTTTCTTGGAACATTGTTGGGGGCGTCGTTCGTTTTTTTTGTTAAGGAACATATGTCTCCAACTTTGCAAAAATCGTTGCTCGGTTTTGCTTCTGGGGTAATGGTGGCTGCCTGTTTCTGGTCGCTTTTAGATCCGGCTATCGAGTTGGAGTCGGCTTCAGGTCGTTTGTCAGTAATACCAGCTGCTGTAGGTTTTTTGTTGGGAATAGGTTTTTTACTGGTAATTGATGTTCTGACACCCCATCTTCATTTAGGGACTGATCAGCCAGAGGGTGTCCGCTCTCGTTTGTCGCGGACGACCATGCTGGCGTTGGCGGTATCTATCCATAACTTACCCGAAGGAATGGCTGTAGGCGTTGTTTTCGCTGGTGCAGAAAACGGTGTTTCCAACATCTCGCTGGCTAGTGCGTTGGCGGTGTCGATTGGCATAGCCATACAAAACATACCCGAGGGAGCTATTATTTCTGTGCCGATGCGTGCAGAAGGAAACAGCCGTTGGCGTTCGTTTGCCATTGGTTCGTTGAGTGGAATTATCGAGCCGTTAGGATCGGTTGCTATACTGATGTTGGCCGCTGTGGCTGTGCCGGTGCTTCCCTATTTGTTGGCTTTTGCTGCCGGCGCCATGTTCTATGTGGTTATTGAAGAGTTGATACCTGAGGCTTCTGCCGGAATACACTCTAACCACAGCACTATAGGCTTTGCCATTGGTTTTGTGCTGATGATGGTGCTTGACGTGGCATGCGGGTAATGGGTTGAATTTGGCCGGGAGACGGGTTTATAGCTTTTATGGGAAACAAGTGAATGGTAGTGTTTATTGATTTTGAATGGGGGGCCGGAGTAATCCAGTCTTCTTGTTAGTCTCCATATTACCAAGCAGGTAAACACCTTATTTAGGGGGCATAGATAGAAAAAGAATGTAGGGCATATCGTTTCGATACACCCTACTTTTTTTATTGTTCTCCAGGCATGGTATCACCAAGTATAGGTTGCCCATCTGTCGTTTAATGAAGGGAAGAGCAAGGCGAAAATTTTTGCTCTGACAGAATGTTTTTTCATCTCTTCGTTAAAACTGTGCTCTTCCACAAAGTGCAGTCCGTCGCATAAGGCACAAAGTTCCTTCCCGTTTTTAGTCCCGCTCTTGAATACTGCCTTCGTGTTTTTAACGGTATCGTGGTATTTGTTCCTCTTTACCATCAGCGTGTTGTTCATTTCAGCGAAGAGGGTAGCGTCATTGAAGTTATTCTTCAGCACATTCAGCATTTTTCCTATTTCTTCCATAGTAAGGTACATTAAGAGTCCTTCCGCAATAAAGAGAACCTTCGAGTGCCTCATGTCAACTGCTTGTCTGACGGTTTGGCACCAGTTGTCGTCGGTGACGCTGCCTGGAAGCATTTTCACTCTTTCCTTCTCTTCAAAAACTTTTTTCCTTAGTTCAATGCAGTCGGGCAGGTCAAGGTCGAACCATGCTATGCGTCCGTTGTCGACCCGTGAAAAGCGGTTGTCGAATCCGGCTGCCAGATTTACAATAACGGCATTTGGATTGTTTGACAAAAAATCCTTAACCATTCGGTCAAGCATAATGGTGCGGGCAATAACGCCCTCGTGCGATAGGAATTTGTCGAATTTGTTGGTGTCGATGTTCAGGGTTTGCACCATTTTTACGGCCACATCGTCGTATATTCTGGCATTTGGACGTAACGATTCGTTCGCTTTTACAGCGACGGGAATAAGAGCTGTGGTTTCCACGTCGCCCAGTTTTAGAGTAATATCCATAACAAAAAGTGTATTTTAAGTTAATTGTCTTATAATTTCCAGCTTACGGCTTTTTTACGTCCTTCTACAAAGCGGGTGTAGATTCCGTTTAAAGCCATCAGAGTGTTATGGTTTCCTTGTTCAACGATTTTGCCTTTGTCCACAACAAATATTGTGTCGGCATGTCTGACGGTTTTCAATCGGTGTGCAATCATTATCACCGTTTTATCTTTAGTAAGTTCGTTGACGGCATTTATCAGTTTGTCTTCGTTCTCAGGGTCTACGTTTGCCGTTGCTTCGTCAAGAATGATGACTGGAGCATCTTTTAGTATGGCGCGGGCTATTGAAATACGTTGTTTCTCGCCACCTGAGAGAGAAGCACCCCCTTCTCCTATAATGGTATCGTAGCCGTTAGGAAGTTGTTCAATAAAATCGTGGCAGCAAGCTCTTTTGGCTGCAATTATCACCTTTTCGAGAGGGGTGTCGGGATTGCCGAACCTGATGTTGTTGGCAATGGTGTCGTGAAACAGATAGACGTTTTGGAAAACGAAACTATAGTTTTTCATCAGTGCGTCCATACTGTATTCCTTCACGTCTGTCCCGCCCAGTGTAACGTTTCCACTGTTGGTGTCCCAAAAGCGTGCGAGCAGGTGGCACAGTGTTGTTTTTCCGCTTCCCGATGGTCCGACAAAGGCAACTGTAGAGTTTGCGGGAATGTTTAGCGAAATTCCGTCGATGACGGTGGTCTTATCATAAGCGAAGCGAATGTTATGCGCTCCTATGTTGTGGTCGTCGGGTGTAATTTCGCTTCCCTCAATATCCATAGTGGGTAGAGCGAGAATTTTACTGGCTTTCCCGACCGAGAGGTCAATAATGCGCAGCAAGGCAGAATAGTTGCCGCCTGCCTCAAGGGCGCTGAACAGCATGAACGAGCAGACGAGCATGACTGCGCAATGGGCTAATGGCAGGGAGTCCGCAAGAAACAGATGTATAGAGAAAAGCATAATGGCAACTCCCGTAATTTTTGCTACAATCGACTGTATAGCCGCAATAGGAATACAGCGGAGTTCCATACCTGTATTTACTTTCCTGCAGAGGTCTATCACCTGGTTAAGTTCATGGCATCTGCCTCCAGTCAGATTGTAGGCCTTCACTTCGGCAATTCCCTGAATATATTCCAAGATAGAGTTAACTTGCTTTGTGTCGACCTCGTGTTTGCTTTTCGAGATACCCTTGACGGCAACACGCATAAACACATTCACAAACAAAAAGAGAAGGAAACCGGCTGAAGCCACTAGCGCAATTTTCCAATTGAAAAGAGCAATCATCACGATGATGAATACCGAGTCGAGAATGCCTTGCAGCACCATCATCACGGCACGCGTAGCCACGTCACCCAGCAGTTCCATTGTGTTTGTGGTTACAGCGGTTATTTCGCCAAGGCTGTTCTTGTTAAAGTAGCCCATTGGCAGATAACGGAGATGTTCGGCTATCTCGATGCGTTTATTGGCGCAAGTGCGGTATCCGCCTTCTGTCTGCAACATGGTCATCGACTTTTTTGTTACCGTGGCACCGATAACACTGATCAGCATAACCAGTAGCGATTGCCAAATTGCGTTAGGGTTGAACGGAGCGTTTTCGGTTGCTGATGTTATAACGGCATCGAACATAATCGATACCGCCACAATCTTCAGGGCAATGAAGAACGAGTTGACGAGACCTATGGCAATTGCATAGTAGAATTTCTTTCGGTTTTCGTTATCGCAAAACGAAAAAAAGCGTCGTAGCGTATTATACATTTACAGTTCCTCCTTTTCTGTATCTTTTGCGCTGATGTGCGCGTTCCACATTTTTCTATAGAGGCCGTTTTCGGCCAGAAGTTCATTGTGAGTACCCGAAGAATGGATGCGTCCATGTTCAATTACATAAATTTTATCGGCATCGCATATTGTCGATAGTCTGTGGGCGATGACGATGAGCGTTTTTCCTTTAACGAGTCGCGCCACACTTTCCTGTATAACGGCTTCGCTTTCAGGGTCGGTATACGAGGTGGCTTCGTCAAGTATAACAACTGGGGCGTTCTTCATCATTGCTCGGGCAATGGCTATCCGTTGCCGTTCACCGCCGCTCAAATGGGTGCCGCTACCGCCAACAATGGTGTCGAAACCGTTGGCCAGACTCATAATAAAGTCGTAGCAACCGGCTTCTTTTGCAATGGCCTCTACTTCCTCGTCTGTGGCGTTAAGATTGCCAACCCTTATATTCTCACGGACCGTCATGTCGAAAAGGAAGTTGTCTTGACTGACAAATGCTACACTCTTGTTGTAGTCGGCAAGCGGTATGTTCCTGATGTCTATTCCTCCCATCTCAATGTTTCCTTTATCGGCATCCCAAAGCGAGGCGATAAGTCGTGCGATGGTCGATTTTCCGCTTCCACTCGGACCTACAAAGGCAACGTATGCCCCTTGCGGTATTTCCAGAGTCACACCCCGCAATACCTCTTCGGTTCCTTTGTTGTCTTCTTTCTGGTAACTGAAGTGCACGTCGTTCAGCCTGATTGTATAATTGGAAAGCGGAAAGGAGGCCTGTTGGGGGCGTATAAGTTCCTTCATGTTAAGCAGGCCACCCACCTCCTCGAATATAACGGTAGCTTTTGCAATGTCGTCGTGATAGGAGAAAAGGGTTAGAATTGGCTGAATGAGGCTCATTGAAAGTATAATAACCATTATAAAGTCGGCGGCTGGGAGTGAACCGTTCCAGAAGAGGTAGCCGCCTATGGGCAAAACAGGCAGCAAGGTGGACGAAGCTATGACGATAGCGATGGAAAACGGCCAGATGCAGCTGCGCATCCACTCTACAAAACAATCGGAACCCTCTTTGGCGGCTACAACGAATTTTTCGTACGATTTCTTCGATTTACCGAATGCCTTAATGACCTCAATACCATTGATAAATTCTACAGCGGTGTCGTTAAGCACTTTTGTCTTTTCTATGGCAAGTGCGAAACGCTGTTCAGCATCTTTCATCACAAATGTTATACAGACTGCCGCCAATGGCAGAGTGGCCAGCGAAGCGAGCGCCAGCCGCCAGTCGACGAAGAAAAGGTATACAAACATAAAAAAGGGGGCAAGCAGGTTCGATGTGTACTCTGGAACGATGTGGGCCAACGTGGTTTCCATACTGTCGATGCGTTCTATAATGATATTTTTTAGTGCTCCTGAAGGAATGTTGAGAACCGCCCCTAACGGCATGCGGGCTAGTTTGTCGCATAGCGTTTTCCTGATGTCGGCCAGCAGGTTAAAGGTGGCAAGATGGCTAATGGATGTTGAAATCATATGAAAAAGCGCGTTGCCAAGCCAGAATAGCGCAATTATCGAGCAACGTTTCGTGTAATGGCTCCAATCGCGAATCCCTTCTAGCAAACTGTTGACTATGTCGGCAATCAGGAAGTAGGGAGCTATGGCGCAGACTACACTTAAAATTGCAAAAAGGACACTGAGACAGTACATCCATTTCCTATTTTCGGAAAAAGTGAAAATCCAAGACAATAATGATTTTTTCATCTCTGTTACGTTTGTTTGATACCGCAAAAATAGGGTATTGACGGTGGGATGGAAATCCCCATTAATGATGATTTTTACCGTAAAAATCACCAATTGTTATATATTATAAATTAAAAGATTATTTCTGTAAATGTTTTGTCTTTCGTAATTGTTTTTGGTGAATGGGTAGCTGAAAATCCCCATTTTTGATGATTGAAGCGTTTAAGCAACAAGTCTAATTTTGCGTTGTGAAAAACGTAATGAACAAATTTTATGAAAAAGCAATTACTACTGGTCGGTTCACTGGCTATTTTAATGGCATCGTGTGGCACTCAGACTGCTGAGAAAGTACAGGAAGAAGTTAAAGTGTACAGTATTGCAGACCTCTTATCGGGTGCGGAAGCCCTGGTTGACGATACAGTCTGGTTTTCGGGCAACGTGAAGAAAGTGTGTTGTAGCAAGAAGAAAATGATGGTTGCCGACGAGGCTGACTCTACCGTTGCTCCACTAAGGGTTTTGGCCGGCGGCGATGTCGACACTTTATCGAAGGACCTGAAGGGGGCGAAAGTTAAGGTTCAAGGTGTCTTCCGGTTAAATAAAATAGCGAAAGGCGATCTGGAAAGCCAACTTGCCTCTGTCGACTCTCTCATTGCTACAGCAAAAGACGGTGTAGCGGAAAAAGAGGTTGAACACAAGGAAAAGGGTTGTCACAATGGCGGACTAGAGCAAAGAAAGAAGGCTATTGAAGAGAAAATCCAGTGGTTGAACGACAATGGCAAAGATTTCGTTGCCGATTATTATGTCGAGACTGTGAAACTGGGTGAAGTTTGCAAGCAGAATGCCTCTGGTGAAAAGGCTAGCTGCTGTTCAGGCAAATAAAAGAAACTAAAATCCTCCCCTGTCCTTTCGTTCTGTTTTTGCCGCCTAAGAACAAAGGATACTCTTCCCGTTACATAATGTGTTAATGTTTTATCTCGGAGTTCCGATATGGAACTCCGAGAGGGAGGATTTTTTTACCGAAAAATAGAATGTTACTTTATAAAAACAGAATTGAGATGAATAAAAATTTTTTCAAAACAGCTTCTATTGCCGGACTTGCAGCCATGGGTTTGCTGCTGAATGCGTGCGACGATGAGAACAATGGCGACGAAGTGGCTCTGCTCAAGTCGTACCTTAATGTAAGTGCTGATGTAGAGGGTAGTGTGGAGGCTTCCGATTTAGCCGGTGCAACAGTTACCTTCACCAATACCCGTTCGAAGGACGTGTATACCTTCAAACTGCCTGCTAACCTGAACGATGGAGAGGGGTCTGTTCTGGTGCAGGTGCCAGTAGGTATATACGACATCAGTATGGAGAAGACAGTCGATGGCAAGACTATTTTCATCAGAAAACAGAATGTGACGGTTAAGTCTGAAAACCAACAGATCGACGCTAAGATTATTGCCACTGTCGCCAACTCTTCCGACTACCAGTTCATCTTCTCGGAGGTGTTTTTCAACGGTGAGCGAAACGCCGGTCGTATGATGCACCCCGACCAGTATATGGTCCTTTACAATCCGACCGATAAGGTCCTCTATGCCGATGGCTTGGCTGTAGGTTGCACTATGCAGAATTCCAATGGAGAGAAGAAGAGTTGGTTCGACCAGTACTATGGCCAGGGGAATGTGCCTGTACACGGCATCATTGTTATTCCGGGTTCTGGTTACGAACACCCGGTAAAACCTCACGACAAAATCGTTATCGCTTTCACTGCAATCAACCATCACGAGACAGAGGGCAAGTATGCCGATGTGAACGAAAAGGGAGACACGACGTGGGTTAGCTTTAAGTATGAGAATGCTGTTGATCTTTCGGGAGCCGATTTCGAAATTTACGACCCGCAACTTTACACCAGCGACGTCGACAATCCAGAGGTTCCGAACGTGCGGGAAATTTATCCGGCAGAAAGCGACCTTGGCGGTTTTGGCGGCTTCTACCAGCATCCGCGCGGCTTCAACTGCCCGTTCATCTTCAAACTCGAGAATGGCGAACAGAGCACGCTCGACGCCTTTTTCAAGGAGCATTCTTCTGTGGCAAACGTAAAGGATGAAGATGGCAATAACGTTGAGATACAGATGTTGAGTGTACCTGAAAAAATGATTCTCGACGGCATTACTACCGGACATATACCAAGTGGTATTGTGACCAATCCGCTACCATTGACTGTCGACCGTGGCGAACAGCTTGTAAAAGGTTGCCACAGCGGTCTGTTGGTTAGAAGAAAAGGTTCTGACGAAAAAGGCTATGCCGACACTAACAACTCTTCAGAAGACTGTGAGATTGTTGAAGAGCACCACGCTTTCCCAAGTGGTTGGAGACACTAATTTCTAAATTAAACAACAATTAGCACTTTTTAATGTATCTATGAGAGTCCGGGACTGGAGAACCTCTTGTTCCGGACTTCTTATGCTTATAAGAAAATGACAATGCAAAAATATATTGCAATCAGCGTTGCTCTAACAGTGGGTCTGTTCCTAACCATTCCTTTTGAACTTTTCGCACAAACGAAAAGGCTTTACAACATTTCGGGCGTGGTTTTGTCGTCAGGCACACCGATTCCCTATGCTGATGTCTACATTGAAGACCTGCGTACAAACGTGCTGGCCGATGAAGATGGCAAATTTGTCCTTACCCGCATTCCACAAGGCAAGCACAAGGTCCAAACCAGTTCAATGGGCTACAACGACGCTGAAAAGTGGATCACAGTGTCAGATAAAGACGTTAATGTGAAAATATACATGTCACCACTGGTTTACGAGATTGACCAGATTCAGGTTATGGCGAAGAGGGACGTACGCAACAAACTGGAGATTAAGGAAACTGCTATAGAGTATGTGCAGCCCGTCTCGCTTGCCGACGTTATGGTCTTATTGCCAGGAAACGTCTATCAGAACAACGCAATGACCAAATTTTCGCTGAACACTAACCGTCAGGTTGGTAGCGACCAAAACACCTCGTTAGGCATAGGTGTGACAACAGACGGTGTTCCACAATCTTCCGACGGTAACAGAACACAGATGATAGGTCTGACAGCGAACAGTTACAGGTGGAGCAAAGACAGCGATAACGACAACAACAGAGGCGATGATCTGACAAAGGGAAGAAGCAGCATCAATTCTGGAACAGATATGCGCTACATCTCTACCGACCACATACAGAGTGTGGAATACACCAAAGGAATCAGTTCGCCACGTTACGGCAACCTGTCGAGCGGGCACGTTAAAATCAACTCTAAATATGGAGTTTCTCCCCTAAGGATAAGAACGAAAATCGATTTGAAGAACAAACTGGTCTATGCCGGCAAAGGATTCTCGCTGGGTCCGAAAGTTGGAACGCTGTATGTAGGCGCAGACTACCTGAACGCTATTGACGATGTCAGGGAGGAGATGGACAAGTTCCAACGCCTAACCGGGCAAGCCTATTATAACAACAAGTTCAGGATTGGCGGTTATACGCTTGACTTCGACGCCAAAGTGGCCCAAACCATTTCGGTAAACAAAATGAAGAAGGACGAACTCACTTACGAATATAACGAGACTTACAAGGCTGATTACAGTAAGACGGACTTCATGGCAAAAATGAAACTTAACCTCGGGAAAAAATGGATTGACAACATTGAGTGGACCAACTCGCTTGACCGGACAGAAGACAGGGTAGACAGACACTACTGCGTCATCACAGCCAATCCACGCAGCATGCCCAAAGCAAACGAGGAGGGAGAACACGAGGGCTACTACCTGCCAACCATGTATTACAGCGACTTTTACGTTGAGAACACACCAGTCAACTATTACAGCCAACTCAACCTCGACAGCCGTTTCACATTTGGGAAAAGATGGATTCTGAATGTGGAATACGGAGCAGACTTTCATTCCACAAAAAACTGGGGCGACGGTGCTGTTATTGAAGACCCCGAACGCCCTCCGTTTCCAAATGACAATTCGTACATGCGTCCACGCAAAAACTGGGAGATACCGGCCATAGAGGTGGGGGGGGCCTACCTGCACGGCATTTTATGCTTTAAAGCCACCGAGAACCAGACAGCGAAAATAGACGCCGGTGGACGCCTAACAGAGATGTTCAACCTTCCATCTGACTACGCCCTCTGCAACAAGCTGCTGACCGAGCCCCGCATCAACGCCAATTATGCGTTCGGGAAAAAGCTGAGCAGCAACATCAGGTTTGGTTACGGAGAGGAGAACAAACTGCCAACAATGGACTACCTCTATCCCGAAAAAACATACAAGGATTTTTGGATGCTCAACGCCTACACCAACAATCTGGCAAACAGGCATCTCATCACCTATACAAAGATTTACGATGCCACCAACACCGAACTGCGGGAAAACAAAAACCATAAAATAGAGTTCGGTTACGATGCCAGCATAAAGGGCTTCGAACTGTCTGTCACCCTCTTCCACGAATTCTCAAAAACAGGTTTCGAGTACTTCAAACTGTATGAGCCCGTAACCTACCCGTTGTATACTACACTTAAAGAAGATACCGACATCAGCAACCGCCGGCCAGAAAAAACAGACTACGTGGAACAGTCGTTCAGCGAATTTGTTCATTACAGCAAGGTAATGAACAGCAAGAAAACCACTAAAGACGGTTTGGAATACAGACTGATTTTCCCGAAAATCAAGCCCCTGCAGACAAACATAGAGATTAACGGTGCATACTACGAAACCACCTACGGCAGTTCACAACCAGACTACTTCTACCCCAACAGCAAAGTGGGAGACAATATGTACCCCTACGTAGGTGTTTACGACTTGGATGCGCACACGACCGAGAAACGCTTCAACTCCAATTTCTGGTTCAACACGCACATACCGCGTTTCAGACTCATCTTTACCAACTTCTTCCAACTGGTTTGGATGCAGACAAAGCAGTATTCCGACAACTTCGACGGCATTTATAAAAAGACGCCATTTGCCTACATTGACACACAAAACAAGACGCATATCGTCACGCCGGAGGTTTTGGAAAAGATAAAGGGAAACGAGGACATCAGCTGGTACCAACTGAAAAGGCAGACTACGGCCTCTGCATATGCGAAAGACGAGCAACCAGTCTACCTTTTGTGGAACATCAAGTCGACCAAAGAGCTGAACGACTGGATAAAGCTGTCGTTCTTTGTCAACGGCATATTGGATGTTCACCCGAAATACATAAGCAAAAAAGACAACTACACCCAAAGGAAGTGGAGCCAGCCATTCTTTGGTATGGAACTGATTTTGAACATTGGAAACAACAAGAAAGGAGATAAGAAATGAAATACATTTTAACCGCACTACTTATTTTTGAATGTTGCGGTGTCATGTGCAGTTTTTCCCAGAACCACGGATTAACACACTGTCCCGACTACAGTTTATCTCCCTCTGAGAGCCGAGCTAACAGTTTCAATACCGACATTTCGGCCAATAGGGAACTCAGGCTAAGCAAACACCCGGTCTTCCATGCAATAGACAACGACCTGAGAAGACGCGACTCTGCCGACACCGATACCACCGCCACACACGCGCAACCTTTGCACAGTTACCAAAACATTGTACTGACTGGCTATTCGGCGGGCAAGGCAGAAGGCGACTTCCTACCCTACGAGGGTAACGGCAGTTACGACTGGCGACTTTACGGACATGGAAGCCATAACTACGGGAAGGCGGGAACACTAAGCGGAACCGTGGCGTATGCGCGAGGCAAACACCGCAACATTGGCTGGAGCACCACAAGGTTTCCCAATCTCTACTGGCCGTTTATATTGACCGACACCACTGGAGGAAACAGCCAGTTCGAGACCTACGACATTGAGGGACAATACGGCGTGAATTTAGGCAGTATATGGTTGGGAGCCTCCGCAAAGTTCAAGGGCGAGCAAGCCCACCGAATGACAGACCCCCGGTTGCTGAACAACACCACTTTCCTACAATTCGGACTCGATTTGGGCTACGTCACCCCAAAAGGACAGCAACTGATGTTGGGTGGCGGATACCTAAGGAACAAACAATATGAACACGACCGCTATTGGAGACCTGGCGAGCAACAGCGCTTCTTCGTCGTGCACGGATTCGGCCTCTACGACAACAAAGAGAGCGGTGTGTTTATGGGGACATCAAGAATGCACTATTTAAACGGTTTCCTCACCGACTTTTCATACACATCTCCGGTCCAGAAGAAGGTATGCGTCACGGCGAACATCGGCTACCAAAGAAACAAGCTGACAGTGGAAGAGAACGAGTATTACGACCTCTATGCCAGCACGACATCTGTCTTTACACCGCAACTGCATTTCAAGTGGCAATGCGGGAAAACCATCAGCATCCATCTGCTCTCCGAGCACGAACTAATGAAACGGTTGGGCTACGAGCGTGTATTCGAAAGGTATATGACCAACATCGCAAAATCGACCTACGACTATAGGCAGATTGCAGAATACCAAAACTACAAGCTGACCACCCAGCAGGGTGCGAACGCACTGAGAGCGGAATTTGCATTGGGCAGACACAGCACATTCGGATTGCAAGGAGGCGCCAACTACCTGCACAGGAACGAACAAAACACCTTCTACCATTTCGAAGTAGACAATCTCAACGTCATGCCTTATGGACGCGCCGACTATAAACTTACCAAGAAGAAGTTTGAGTTTTCCACATCGGTACAGTCGGGGATTCAATCGGTCAGGAACCATACTTACGATGTGGACATAACAGCCAGCAGCATCAGCCACCTCGACTTCCAAACCTGCTTCGCGCCGTATGCCTACTATGCCGCAGAGTACACGCAAACAGTTGCAGAAATCTCTTACACCTATTTCTTAAAGAAGTGTGGCATTGGGGCGAAAGTAAAGTATATGAACATTACAGGAGAAAGGTTGAAAGACGTCGGGTTCGACAAACCCGTCGGCTACTATGCCGCCTGCCCAATGATACAGACCATGCCCGACAAGCACAACGAACAGTGGTTCAATGTCTCCACATTCGTCATCTTCTAATTTATACACCATCAATATGCTGTATTTTCTTAATTTTGTGCAATTATTCAAAAAGTTGCAGTTAACGAAAGTTCAATATGAGCACTAAAAACACCATTTCCCTCTTAAGCATACTTTGTGCGGCCAACGTTTTCGCGCAGACCGACTCTACAAACGTAAACAACCTGGAGGCTGTGGAAGTCAAAGGCGGTAAATTTGAATTCCGCAAAAAGCTCTCGGTTGAAAATAAGGAAACCATTGGTTCAACCGACCTGCTGCGTGCCGCATGCTGCAATTTAGGCGAAAGTTTTACCAACAATCCGTCGGTCGACGTTAACTACAGCGATGCGACCACCGGAGCACGTCAAATAAAACTGCTTGGACTAAGCGGGACATACGTGCAGATGCTCACCGAGAACTTTCCCAACCTGAGGGGGGCGGCCATTCCCTATTCGCTCAACTACATTCCTGGAACTTGGATGCAGAGCATACAGGTTTCGAAAGGAGCGTCGTCTGTAAAAAACGGTCCGGAGAGCATTACGGGACAAATTAATGTGGAAATGCTGAAACCCCACCTAATAGACGGTGTGCTGGGCAATATATACATCAATTCCAAATTAAAGACAGAGGCCAATGCCGCTGGAGCTATCCGCCTGACAAACAAAGTAAGCACCGCCCTTTTACTGCATGCCGAGAACGCCAGCATGGCCCACGATGAGAACAACGACGGATTTTTGGACATGCCTAAAGTAAAACAACTGAGCCTGGCCAACCGTTGGGGCTATCGCTACAAGCACGTGTTAAGCCAGTTTATGGTAAAAATGCTACACGAAGAGAGGGACGGCGGACAAGACAAGCACCAGTCAACCTCTGACCGATACGGCATTATGGTGAATACTGACCGCTACGAGGGACAATGGAAAAATGCCTATATGTTTCTTGACGAGCACAACACCAGCATAGCACTGATTTTAGCAGGACAATTGCACGATGCCGACAACAATATCGGGAAATCGGTCTACGACGTGAATAACAACACTGGTTACGCACAACTACTGTTTGAAACCGACCTAACGCCGATGCACAACTTGGCAGCGGGCATCAGCTACAATTACGACTACTATAAAGAAGACGTGGAGCTGGCGAACCCTGCCACCAGCAACTGTAACGGACGCCACCGGCTAACCGAGGCGACAGTTGGCGCATACGCACAATACACACTGAAACTGAGTGACAAACTTACAGCAATGGCGGGTCTACGTGAAGACTATAACGAGGCCTACGGTGCCTTCTTCACCCCACGCGTCCACCTGAAATACAGTCCCAGCAAGCTACTGTCGTTGCGCGCCTCATCAGGCAAAGGCTACCGCACCCCTCACGCCCTTGCCGAGAACTCGCCCTTGTTAGCAACAGGAAGAGCGATATACATAACGCCAAACCTCAACCAAGAAGAGGCCTGGAACCATGGAATATCGGCTGCGTTCAGCATACCGGTTGCAGAAAAAACACTGCTGTTAAATGCAGAATACTACTATACCGACTTCTTGCAACAACTTGTCGTCAACCGGGAACAAGACAGTCTGTTAATCTTTGAGAACCTGGACGGGCGCAGCTACTCGCACACCATACAGGTTGACGCCACCTACCCTTTTACCAAAGGATTTGAAATGACTGCAGCCTACAGGTGGCAGTCGGCAAAATCGACTTATGACGGATGCTTGAAAGAGCGGCCACTCACCTCAAGATATAAGGGCATGTTGACCCTCTCTTATAAAACTCCGCTTGAAATTTGGCAGTTCGATGTGACAGGGCAGCTGATCGGCCCGATGCGGCTCTACAAAGCTGTTGGCAATACCGACAAAACTCCGGCCTACGGTCTGCTGAACATACAGGTAACACGTGAGTTCCGCCTGTTTAGCGTCTATATAGGAGGCGAGAACCTGACAAATTACAAACAAAAGAATCCGATTATGGGGGCAGATACCCCTTGGGGTACGAATTTTGATGCTACCCAGATATGGGCCCCTACCGACGGTATAATGGGCTACATAGGATTAAGATTCAAGTTTAACAAATACTGATTATAGATATGAAAAGATTTTTAATGACATCGCTCGCAACACTGTTTACAACAGTTTGCCTACATGCAGGGGAACTGGCCACTCTGGTAGTGACCACCACTCCACAAATGCACTGCCAAAAGTGCGAGAACAAAATCAAGAGCAACATCCGCTTTGTTAAGGGGGTGAAAGATATTCAGACCAGCGTTGAAAAACAACAGGTCTCCATCTCATACGACGCCAATAAAAGCACAGTAGCAGACTTCGAGAAAGCCTTCCAGAAAATTGGCTATACAATTTCGGTCATCGAAAACACGGCAGACAAGAAGAAAGAGACAAAGAAATAACGTTTCGGCCTTTTTCTACCGGTTCAACATCCACCAGATATTCAGTCTTGGTGGATGTTTTTTTTGACCTTTAGGTTAATTTCTAAATCTAGCAGCCTTAATTAAATTTGAAATTAAAGGGTAATGTCAGCTTCGTGCGGAATTTCTTTCCTTTGTTTGAGGCAGGTATCCATTTTGGCATTTCGTTGACAAGCCTTATGGCTTCGTCATCAAGGAGTTTGCCGGCAGACTTTACAACTTCTACATCGCTTATAGAACCGTCGGTGTTAACAATAAAGGAAACTAAAACTTTTCCTTCTATTTTCTGTTCGATGGCTTCTTTAGGGTATACTAGATTCTTGTTTATATAGTCCAATAATGCCTGTTGACCTCCTTCGAATTGAGGTTTCTGTTCAATGCGTACGTAAACATAATCGGAGTCTTTTTCGCTAGCCTCAGGTGTGTTTTCGGTGTTAGCTAGTGCGTAGCCATAGCCGAACATTGCGAAAAAAATGAATATCAAGCGTTTTTTCATGGGCTAATGTTTTGATATAGGTAACTTTTGAAAAACTCTTTATAGAATCGTTCAGACTGCAGAAATCACGTTTCAAAGTCTAGTTAATATGCAAATATAGCATGATTCTCCCAAATCACCCCCCCATTTTTATGTTATACAGCATAAAAATCAAGAAATTCGGTATAAAGGATGTTTTTAGGATAAATGGTAGTGTATAACGAAATGCGTAAATTTGGGGTCAATGCCGCATAGGACCACAATCAACAACTACAGACGTTATGAAAGGCGTTAGTGTATCTACTTCTACGGTTCTTTATCGGTAACTGGACGTTTTTTTACCTGCCTCTCCAATATCTTGAAATCGTTTTCAATATCGGTATAGTCGAAGTAAAAAAATGCGAATAAACCAACATTAATTATAAAAGTAAACACAAGTATAAAACCGATTGCCAAAATTTTAGAAACATCATATGCGTCACAGCATATTCCTATTAGGAACACCGGAACGAAACACAGCGGGATGGCTGATACAGCGTGCCCAACAACCTGTCTGTTTGGCTTTGAAATTTTTAATTCTAAAACCGGGCTTTGGTCTTGGAACGTAAAACTGCCAGAAACATAGGGAGAGGGATTGTTATTGAATCTCCCTAAAAACCTATCCAACTCAAATTCAAACGAGTATTTGCTCAATTCGCCTTTATAGTTGTTTCCCCCAATGAAGTAGCAACCCGGCTTCTTCAAATTGGCCTTCGAATTGATATGCTCATAGGTGATACCTTTGAATTTGAACTCGACAGAACGCTCGAAAATCTTTTTTATCCACATAGTATTCCTTTTTTCAATCTAGTAAAGTCTAAAGAAAAACGCCCAATTCTGAAAACAAAAATATTGAAATTTTCTGTTTGGCAGACTTTTTCTGCAATTTTTTTGACAAGTTAACAAAAGAAGTATTCAATCGGTTCGTCCAAATCTTCAAAAAGAAGGTAGCACCGCAACCCCATGATGAGTACTGCCAAAATAATTATGATTAATTCAGCATAATTACCTTTGCGGTTCTGCCTCAGTCATTTCCTCACAAATGCTGCGTCAGCCGTTTGTAGGCCACATTCACTGCCGCCATTTTGCGGACGCACTCGTTGTGCCGGCCTGCGTTTTTCGGCAGGTCGGGGTGGTATTCCATCGCCAACTTATGATAGGCCTGCTGCACTTCCTCCTTGGTTGCACTAGAAGTAAGGCCCAGTTCGGCATAGTCTGACGCATAGGCGCTATTCTTAGCGGGGTCGCCACCACTGTTCGTCGAGCCACTGCCCTTGTCGCCTGACGACGAATAGTAGCTCGAATAGTCGCCAAACTCGCTACGGAGCGGCGAATAGCGGCGCTGCATATACACAACATTAGCCTTGTTCAACTTCAGATTGGACATTATCTGCGAAACCAGATGCCACTCGTCGTTTTTGATGCCGTCGTCTTCCGCCGCCAGTTTGAACAGGAGGTGTACCAGTTCACGCCGCTCGGAAAGACTGAGCCGCTTGTTCAACTCCTGATAGTCACCGTCAGAAATACTATTATCCCCTTTAACGGCAACCTCTACCATTGGAAGGAAGTTATAGAATCCAAGTTTATCGGCATATTGGCCAATAAGCTGTTTTTGCCGGTTGGTAAACACCAGATGCAGTTGCAAAACACAGGCTATGAGGCGAACCTGTGCATCTGCTGTGGAGTCTTTTCCGTTCCACCACTTTTTTAAACTGTCCTTGAATGAAAGCTCGTTGTATTCCTTTTTATTCTTCCACAAATAAACCATCACAAAGGAAAGTACACAGTACAGCACTGTCAATAATATGTTTACCAATACGTTTCCATCAGTTGAAGTTTGGGGCTTCATGAATGTCGACTTGCTAAAACGGTTGAAGTTGACAGTTTGGTTAAACACAGAGTCGGCACCGAAAAATTCAACATTAAGCTTTCCTGTCAGCAGTGCTCTAGGATTGACGTAGTCGTTGTACAGATCAATCATCGCCTCCCTGCCATAGGCATCGGTCACACGCTTTATGTTCAGTTGGAACTCGTCTTCAGTGGCTACAATCAATTTAATGGGTTTAGACGCATCAATATCCAATAATCCGCCAAGATCTCCATGTTTCAATAAGGACTTTCTTTTTATACCAGAGGGTTCCAAAAACTCCAGTTGGAACGATTGCCAGGAAATAGGTGAATTCTCTCTACGCATATCGGGGTGGTCTAACGCTAGAGGGCGTGACATGCTGTCTCTAGAAAGGTAGGTTCCCTTTTTAATGAATTCAGAGTCGGTCAAGCGTTTTTTGTCCTTACCTAGCATGCAGTTTGTCAGCCTTATCTTTTTTGGGAAAACCTTCTCTTTCTTTTCTATAGGAATGCAGTAAGGGTGAAAAACATCTTTAACGAACGGATAGTAGGGAGTTGGCTCGCATATATGGTAACCTTCGAAGGTGACATCAACATCCACGTATGAATAGAATAGGAATCTGCCGTTCCTGTCAGTTCGGCACGTTCCCAACACTTGCCCCCCGTTACTTACTGTCAATAATGCATACGGAACAGGCACACCGGCATAGTCGGTCAGGGTGGAAGTGAAGGCCTTAAAATCGGCGTCTTCCCCCAGCAAGTTTCTACTGGGTCTGAAGGCATAGGCGCACCACCACCCCAGTTTGTCCACCTTGGCTGTATACTTACCATATTCTTTCGAGACGCGTTTTTCTGCCACCCAGCAGCCTAACTCCTCATCGTACCACCAAAACCAAACATTTTTAGGGTAAAAACTCTCACTTGCATCGAAACTCAACGTTATCGAACTACCCTTGCCCAAAGAGACCAGCCCGCCATGTTTTTCGTAAACCCTCAGTTCGGCAAGGCCCGCACAATAATCTTCATGGTAAAATTTTATCGAATTCTTCAAGATCCGGCCACCCGGCAGCATATCATTAAATACTCCTTCCACTTTCGAATCCTCAGCCAGCGAGACATCGAAAGACCTAACAATCTGGTTGTTTTTATTACGAAATACGGTTGCAGAATCTAATTCTGCCGAAACCCTTCCGTACGCAAGCCACAGCGGCTCCCCGAAATTTGCCGAACGTGTTTCCCAGCTCAATTTTATAGGCTTCTCGTCGGGGGGCGCCAGCAGTTCAGACACAGACATATAGACGTCGCTGTATCCTGCGCACTTGATGCAAGCGTTGCCCAATTCACTGTAAGGAAAAACAGGACAAACATAGCGTCCGCTATCGTCGGTCCTTACCACCTCCTCACCAATGGTAATCAATGCATTTCCGAATTCTCCATGCTGCACTGTGCCACTAACATAGCGGAACTCAAAAGTTTTAGTTTCATTGCAGCCCGTCAGAGCGATCACAAAAAGCAAAAAAGCATTGACTATAAATTTGCGCATATCTATAAAAAGGAATAATGGAAACAGGCTTTCCGCATGCCATATTTCCTAAAATTCATAAGGTATTGGTCCGGAGGAGTCTCAATTTGTTTAGACTATCTTTTTTTTGAGTTTTTCGCTTTGGGAACGATTCCCTTGGTAACCGCACGTATGCTGTTACCATATTGCCGGCCAATGAAGTCGTTCTCAATCGAGGTGTTGCCGAACCAGAGGTTGAACACTTCGAATTTATCGTAGTCGGCTATTTTGTTCGAGATGTACTGACCGCGGATGCCTACGTTTTTCACGCTGTCGCCTTCAAAGAAGCCGGCAGCTGGTAGGAATATGGTGTTGCCGTTAATTTTCGAAGTGCCGACCGAACCTGCAACACCGCTTTTGTTGTAGTTGTTGGTCCATTCCCATTTGCAGCTGTCGACCAGGGCCTGTAGCTCGTCAGCGCTTGGCATGCGCCATGCGGGACCCCAGTTGGCGGTAGCGGCGTCGTCGTTGGGAATAAGTTCGGTGGTTTTGTCCCTTTTTCCCATTTTCTTGATGGTACAGTAGCGGGTCAGGCTGTTGAACGAGCCGTTGCACCATTTATAGTTTTCCCAGGTGTAGCTGGTTTTAGTTTCAGTCTCACCCCATGCGAAGTAGCCTCCGAAGTCGGTAGGCTTTTCACCTCCAACGTTGTAGGTGGCCCATTTTACGCCCAATCCGAGGTCTACGTAGTCGTAGCCGTCTATTTGTCCGCTTACGGTTTGTGCGGAACTGTTGAAACTAAAGGCAAGGCATGCCAGCATGGCAAGTGGGTATCCAATTGTTTTCATATGTTTATATAAATTTGTGTATTTAATATCTAAACCGGTAATGAGGAAACGGTTTTGCATCCACATGCCGGCCTTGAAAAAAGGTCGACAAAAAGACGGGCTTTTCTCATGTGAAGAATTATGCGTATTTCCTTTTTTATTGTGCAAAGATAATAGTTTATTACAAATAGAAACTGGTTTTGGGGCTGTCATGGTCACTTAAAACGTGAATGTTGGTAGTCGTTTTCACGTACATAAGCCATTTTATGCACATTTGCTCACTTTTGGCTCATAGTTGCTCTTTTTGCAATTTGTATACTCGCTTACCTTTGTTCCAAAATTAAAACAAAAGAAATTATGGTAAAACCTCTTTTAACAGGACTTATTCGCGAGCTTCTTGTAGTTACGGCTGTTATTGCGGTCAGTCAGCTGGCCGATAATGAGGATCTTGCAGTTTTTCTCTTCCTCGGATATCTGATTTATGGTTTGGTAGAAATTGTTCACATTCTGATAGTCCAGAAGGGAGGCATTCTGAAGAAAATGGTGGCTGGCATACTTGTTTTTGCGTCAGCGCTCTTTTTCCTTCTTGTGGATGTTTGGCTGCTCTTGGCAAACAACATTATCAGGTTCTCACATTCAGCTTAGTCAAACTTGTAAAAAAGTGTTCTGTTAAAGAATTTTTTTTTATTTTTACATTGTATTTATTTTTATTAATATAAGTTTTAGCCGACTTTTGGGAAATCAGACCTGAAAATTTGCTATTGTTTGTTTCTAGAATAATCTATTAATCTAATCAAAAAAATATGGACATCACACAAATCCAAATTAATGTCTTGTCAGATTCTACCTGTTCTATAAAGAAGTATTCAGGTTCGGAAGAGACTGTCGAAATACCTTCTGCAATAGAGAAGGATGGAAAAAACTATCAAGTTATTGAAATCGGAGTTTGCGCCTTCAAGCAGAACAGAAAGTTGAAGAATGTATCGCTTCCCGAGGGTGTGACCGTTATACGCGACGAAGCCTTTAACGGTTGCGATCAGTTGGAAACGGTGGTGTTGCCTTCTTCGGTTTCTGAAATCAAAGACAATGCCTTTAAGGGGTGTTTCAAGCTCGACGGCGTTGTGTTGCCTGCGTCTTTGACGGTTGTAGGGGAACATTGTTTCGAGTATTGTAAGAAACTGAGTGCAATAGCCCTGCCAGCCAGTTTGAAGGTGGTTGCCAGCAAGGCCTTCACCAATTGTGAGAGTCTGGAGCAGCTGACCATTGCCGAAGGTGTGGAAGAGATACAGGATAGCGCTTTTAACGAGTGTGCGCTGACGGAATTGACAATACCGTGTTCTGTAACAAAAATAGGGAAGAAGGCTTTCTGCCGTTGTTCAAAACTGAAGAAGGTGCTTTTGAACGAGGAATTGAAATCGGGACTCGATAGCAGTGTGTTCTCGGGTTGTTCGTCGGTCGAACTGGTTACGGGTGCTGACCCTATTTCTTGGGATACCGAGCAGCCTGATGCCGGACAGACGGAAGAAACGGCCCCTGCTGCCGCAGTTTCAAGCCAGGGAAACTACCACGTCGAAGTGTTGTCCGACACCACCTGTGTTATTGTTGAATACAAGGGTGATGAAACTGTTGTGAAAATCCCTTCGGAAGTGGAAAAGGGTAATAAGTCGTACAAAGTTGTCGAAATCGGACAGTTGGCTTTTGCTAAAAAGAAGATTCCGGGAAGGATTGCATGGAAGGAAGAGCGTGTTAACCATACCGATGAAATTACCATTACCATTTTGCCTGAAGTGGTCAATCCAGATTACAAGGGTTACCAAACCATTCGCGAGATTATAGTGCCTGATGGTGTGAAGACTATTTCGAAAGCGGCTTTCTATGGTTGTGAGGGTCTGGAGAAGATAAGTCTGCCTCAATCGCTCGAAAAGTTGGAAGAAGGTGCTTTCTCTTTCTGTACACGCCTCAAGTCGGTTAGTCTGCCAAATGGAGTGACCATTATACCAGAACACGCATTCGAGAATTGTGAGAATTTGGCCTCTTTCTCCGGCATGGGCGTAACCGAAATCAAGCGAAACGCATTTACTTGCTGCCGTAATCTGAAGAGCCTCTCGTTACCACAGAACGTGACTATAGAGGGCGATGCCTTTCTTGCATGTGACTATATGCAGAAAAACAAGGTTGCCGCTGCCGATGAGGCTGCTATGGCCATGTTCCAAATGAAAAAGGTCGATGGTGGCTGTGCCATTACTGGTTTTGAGGGCGAGGGCGACGTGATTGTCGTTCCAGATGAAATGCAGAAAAACGGCGAAAGCTATAAAGTGGTGACTATTGCGGGCTATGCTTTCGCTAAGAAAAAGAAGTTACAGAAGGTGGTGCTGCCAGAAACGGTGGAATCTATTGCAGACTATGCTTTTTCTGAGTCGTCGATTACAGAAATAGAAATACCGTCTTCGGTAAGGGAAATAAAAAATTATGCCTTCGACGGGTGTGCGCAACTAGAAAGATTAACATTGGCCGACGGTTTGTCGGTTCTGGGTAAGAATGTGTTCTCGGGTTGCTCTTCGTTAAAGTCGGTGCGTATTCCAGACAGCATTAAGTCGATTCCTGCCAGCACCTTCTTCAAGTGTACCGCTCTCCAGCAGGTCGAACTCCCTGAGAACCTCGAGTCGATTGAAAGCGGAGCCTTTGCCAACTGCACAAGTCTCGAGCACATCGAATTGCCGAAATATGTGGGTAAGATTGCCTCTAATGCTTTTGCCGACTCGAAATGCGAGGTCGACGACCGTGAGTTCATGGTCTTGACCGACGACACTTGTGCATTGATCCGCTACCAGTCTAAAGGCACCTCGGTGGAACTGCAAAACGAAGTCTACATCAACGGTTCTCTACACAAGGTGCTGACCATCGGCGATTATGCTTTTTCTGAAAGGAAGATAGAATCGGTGAAACTGCCCGATTATTTAGAGAATATCGGAAGGTCGGCATTCAGCAACTGCAAGAATCTTTCGAAAATAACTATACCGTCTACATTGAAGACAGTGGGCGAGTTGGCTTTTGCCTCGTGCGAGGCATTAAAGGAAATCAGCCTTCCAGAAAGTGTGACGGTGATTATGGACAAAGCGTTCAGTGGTTGTTCGAACCTCGAAGTGGCTGCTGTTCCGGGTGTAACAGAGTTCAAAAAGCGTGCTTTTGCTAATTGTAGCCGGTTGAAGACTTTATCTGGTCTGCAGAGTAACGTGACTATGGGTGAAGAGGCCTTTATCAACTGTAAAGAGCTTGACTTCTCCTCGTCGGCGGGCAGTAATTCGGGACAGGGAGCTGGCGCATCGGTCGTTATGCTGGAAATGAAGCCTATCGATGGTAGCACTTGTGCCATATCGGGCTTTAAGGGTGAGGGCGATGTCGATGTTCCTGCCGAGATGCAGAAAGATGGTAAAGCCTATCGGGTGGTGAAGATTAAAGAATACGCCTTTGCTAAAAGCAAGAAGCTTGGTAAAGTGGTTCTGCCCGACACCGTTGAGTTCATAGGCGATTATGCGTTCTCAGAATCGTCGCTCACCAAAATTGTTGTTCCGTCTTCGGTAAAAGAAATAAGGAATGCGGCGTTCGACGACTGCAAGCAATTGGTAAAGGTGACCTTGTCGGAAGGTTTGGAAAAACTGGGTGCTGGTGCGTTCTCGGGCTGTGAAAATCTGCCGTCGGTTGCTATACCCGAAGGTATTACCACCATTGCAAAGGGAACCTTCTCGGGCTGTGGCAAGTTGGTTGAAGTGCAGCTGCCTTCGTCTGTGGTCAAGATTGAAGATACCGCTTTCCGCCGTTGTGAGAGTTTGAAAGAGATAAATTTGGCCGACTGTATCTACCAGATAGCCGAGTCTGCGTTCGACGACACGCCTATCGATAAAACATGCAGGCGCTTCGAGGTGTTGGGCGGAGATTCGTGTGCCGTTGTCCGCTATGGTGCGGTTGGTGTGGCAGAAGTGCCCGCCGAAGTGGTGATGGACGGGAAAGCTTACAGGGTAGTTTCCATCAAGGATCGGGCGCTTGCCTATATGGTATTCGAGAAAGTGGTCTTGCCCGACACTCTGGAAGTGATTGAAAAATATGCTTTTTCCGATTGCCAGGAACTCAAAGAGGTGGTCTGGCCAAACGGTTTGAGGGAAATAGGGGAAGCTGCGTTCAGTAACTGTTGCCTGTTAGAGCGTGTCGACCTTCCAGAGTCGGTTGAGAAAGTAGGTGACCGGGCTTTTGCCTTCTGTACGAATCTTGCCGAAGTGAATATTTCTGGTAGCCCCGAGTTTGGGGAAGATGTCTTCTTAGATTGTCCTAAACTCGATGGTTCGGAAGAAGAGGAGACCGAAGCTGACGAGCAGTCGGGACAGGAATCCGTTGAAACTGCTAACGTGGAAAGCCAGAACCATACGGCATTGGTTGCCACTGAAGAAAACGGGGTAATGGCGGAAGATGACGATGACGAGACCCGCGAAAAGGTTATTGAAATCCGGTTAGATGAACTTGGCATTACGGAAGATAACTGTACAGAGAAAGCCGAAGAATTGATTAATGACCACAGCCAAATGTCAGAAATGGAACAGTTGGTAAAAATTGCCGAGTTCCAACAGACGGCCAATTGCCTTATTGCTGCCCATAACAATGGCAATTATGAAGCCACATACTATCTGTCTCTGTTCTATGAGAATGGCTATGGCGTTGAAAGAGACGAAAAAAGGGCGGTTTCTCTGGTTAGGGAAGCGGCTGAAAACGATTATGCGCCTGCACAAAACAGGTTGGCAGCGTTCTATGCATCAGGTAACGGTGTTGACCAGAGTGACGAACTGATGTTTGAGTGGTTTAAAAGAGCGGCTGAAAACGGCGATGCTGACGGACAGTATAACGTGGGCATTTGTTACTTCTATGGACGTGGAACGGAACAAAACGAAGCAGAGGCTGCCGAATGGTTCCAGAATGCTGCTGTAAATGGTAGTACTCCCGCCCAATTCCGTCTGGGTTTTTGCTATATGACAGGCCGTGGAATAGATAAAGACCAGAAAGAGGCCGTAACCTGGTATAAAAAGGCGGCTGAAAATGGTGCTGCTATAGCCATGTACGAGTTAGGAAGGTGCTACGAAAAGGGCGTCGGGGTTGTAACCGATATTAATAAGGCGGCTGAATACTATCACAAGGCGGCTGAAAACGGGCACTCGAAAGCACAGGTGAAATATGGATTGGTCCTCTTCGGCTTTGGTGGTGATGATTATCTGGAGGCGGCTTTCGGATGGTTCAAACGTGCTGCCGAGGAGTGCCTGGATGCTGAAGCACAATATTATGTAGGTACTTGTTTCCTGAACGGACAGGGTGTTGACAAAGATGAAGAAGAGGCGGCCGAATGGTTTGAAAAGTCTGCCGAACAGGGATATGCTTTGGCCCAATTGCAACTGGCATGGCTTTACATGAATGGTGAAGGGGTTGATGAAGATAAGGAACGGGCCGCAGAACTCTATGCCGCTGCCGCCGAACAGGGCAACGCACAAGCCCAGTTCTACATTGGTTGGTGCTATGGAAACGGCGAGGGGGTTGACCAAAACTACCGAAAAGCGGTGGAATGGCTCGAAAAATCGGCTGAAAACGGATTTGCCGAGGCTAGCAAACATCTGGAATACTACAAACAGTTTGTAGGAGACGATGATGCCGAAGACGAATCTGAAGAAGACTATTCTAACGTACAATGCACAGTTGACGAGTATTATGCCAAAGCCTGCCAATTCTTTAACAGCAACCGCAAAAAGGCTAAATTCTTCTTTACCAAGGCGGCCGAGATGGGACATGCTACTTCACAATTCTATCTGGCTACGTTCTGCGATGGAGAGCAAGATTTCGAGAAGGCGATGGAGTGGTATACAAAGAGTGCCGAAGGAGGTTACGTTTCTGCGATGTTCCCGCTGGCTATGCGATATGAAACAGGAATGTGTGGGGTAGAGGTGGACTACGGAAAAGCTATTAAATGGTATAGGCAGTGTGCCTCTATGTTCCCTGCTGCGAAGGTAAGGTTGGGCGTACTCCTATATAAGACGCAGAGCTATGAGGAAGCGGCGGAAGTGCTGAATGGAGCTTCTCAAACCGACGAAACGGGTGAAGCGGCATACTACCTCAGCGAATGTTATAAGAATGGACTTGGCGTTGCCGCCGATGGGCAGAAGGCTCAGCAATATGCTGCCGAAGCGAAAAAGAAGGGCTTTGAACCTTAATTCTTGGTTCTAAATTATTAAAGAATGCCCCCGGAACAAAACGCCGGGGGCTTTTTTATTACGGTTGCCCTTATTTTCGTCATTTTTGCTCATTTATATGCCTGTTTTGCTATTGATGGATAACTGTGAATATGACAACTTTGTGTTTGTAAAGATGATCTATTTCTATCATGTTACCAATGGGCGGTCTGCAACAATGATGCCTGTTTGTCGAGTATAAATGTTCAAAACTAAAATGTATGAAAAGTAGAAAAATCGAGTTTAAAGTTTGTGCTAATGCTAATGGATGCACAATTGTGAAATACAATGGAGAGGGTGGAGATGTGGTCATCCCCGGTGTCCTCAGTGTTAACGGTTCAGAACTTCCTGTTACCGAAATTGGCGATGGTGCGTTTGCCGACAACTATTCTGTTGAAAGCGTCACTTTGCCTGATTCCGTCGAAAAAATTGGTTCGGAAGCGTTCCGAAGCTGTATCTATTTAGAACGCATAAGTTCTTTGGAGAATGTTCGGGAAATAGGTGAGCAGGCATTCGAAAGTTGTTGTATCACTCCAGGGCTTATCCTTTTCGATCACGACACCAAGTGTTACGGATGGGCAGGAAGTAGCCAGAGTTGCGAATATGTGGTCTTGCCGGGAAGTGTTACGGAAATTTGTAACTATGCATTCTGCCATTCCAGATTGTCACATATTGTTCTTCCGAATGGTTTGCAGAAAATTGGTGAATATGCGTTCTCTGCCACCGATATAACGGAAATAACCATTCCCGAAAGTGTAACATTTATTGGAGAAGGTGCGTTTGAAGGTGTCGACACTATTAACATTACCGACCATACGCCCGCTTTGGCTGATTTTGTAAAAATTTTCTGTGGACGCAAAAAATCTGTTTGTACCTCCTATTTCGGGAAAACTGACGAGTACGATATGATGTATGTTTATAATAACAGGGGCCAAATTGTTAGGGTTTGTGCCCATAAGGGGGAAGATTTGGAAACGATGGTGGAAACTGTGAAATCTCATGTTGAGCCGAAGGCTCTCCAACTGGTCGACGACACTGAGGTAGCGCTTGACTTGGATGCGCGTGAAAATGTCTTTATCCTGCTCGACACCCACAAGGCCTTTATGGCGGAAGGACACGCGTTCCCGACAGATGAAATCGTCATTTTCCGCAACTATGAGGATGCAAAAGAATATATTGACCAGAACGGAATCGACCGTTTCGACAAGGTTTATCCTGTTGGAGTGTTGGAAAAAGGCGACAAGTTTACAAACTTGAAGAATATGCTTGCGATTGCCGATGCACTTGGTGTTGAAAAAGTGGTACTCGACGGCTCTTATTATTTTCCTACCGGTTGGTTCTTAAAGTGTGTAGGCGTTACCGGAGAGAATCAGTTCTGTGTGCGCCTCACGTCACAAGAGTCGGCCGCCTTACAGACAAATTCTTTTAATGTGCCGGTACGTTTCAATCCGGTTGATATATACAACTATAGCAATCCGTTTGTTATTGACGATGAAAGGAAAGAAGAATTGAACAATGCTATTTTCAGTCCGAAGGGTTCAACTACCGACGAGGTGTTGGAAAGCCTTCATGATAATACGCTTCACGAGAACTGTTTCTCGCAAATGTTGCTCAGGGCTAAATATCTTCCGATGGCTATCCAAAGGAACGATCAGAATATGGTGTCCTATTTCGGGCAATTACAACAGTTGTATGCGGCCGCCATCTCATTCCAATTAGACGGGCACGACTCTCTTTTCGTGTTGTGCGATAAGAATACACACGAGGTTTTTGTACGTGATTCTCCTATTGGTGACCACAAGAAATTGGTTTATGTGGCCTATACCGATCTGTTCAAATACCAGGGACCATGTGAATATTTGCGGCTGCGGAATCTGGAAGCATTGCGCCAAATCTTGCGGCAGTATGAGGCAGACGGACTTGTGGTTACCGATGGACCGTCGACCAACGCCTTTATTGACTTAGATGATGTGCCTTTCTTGGGTTAAAGGAAATTGTATATTGGTTTTTAGTATTGATGAGTCATATATGCCAAATACACACTATCCATTGAGTATAAAAAATAGCTGGCGGTTAGCCAGCTGTTTTTTTATATGACGTTTATCAGAGTTTTTCAATTTCATCGGCGGATAGCCCTGTAACGATGGAGATGATGTTGGTAGCAACACCGCATTCTTTCATCTTGCGGGCGTTGTCAATTTTTTCTTTTTTCACACCTTTTTCCAAGCCGATAACCTCACCTTCTGCACGTCCTTTTACCAAGCCGATTGCCTCACCTTCTGCACGACCTTCCTCACGGCCTTTGTTGAAAGAGCCGTCCATCAGGGCTTTCTCGGTGGCGGCCATGTCCCTGTACTTGTCGTAAGTGGCGAGCTGCTCATCGGAATAAGCGCCACGCTCTACGATGGAGATGGCCTTGCTGATTTCGGGATCGTCAAGTAATTCTTGCGGTGCATCTTGTGTCCTCTCGTTGATTTCGGTCAGGAAGCGTAGCCACAGACGGTGCATCTTTCCCACTGCGGCCGACTGCGGTACGAACTTGGGCAGTTCCACAAACACCATCTCTATTCCCTCTATAACCCGCTCCGGATTGCCTTGCTCCGCCATCTGGAAGAGGTGGTAGTGCTCGGTGCCGCTGAAGGCGTTGTCGTTCACAATGCTGAGCGAGTAGACCGGTTGCAGACTGCTGTAGCTGTAGCCCTTGTCCGCCTGCTTGACGTAGGCTTTCGAAGCATTAAATAGTACACGCTGCTTGAACTCGTCGGTCCAGTACATCTGCATCTCCACAATGAACTGGCGGCCATGGTCGTCCTTGCATCGCACGTCGACTATGGAGTACTTTT
>DGTD01000049.1 GCA_002396385.1 Bacteroidales bacterium UBA4345 | reverse complement strand
ATAGTCGGGGACTTTTTTGTTTTGGAGGTGTCGGACACATAATTGGAATTTTTTGATTGAACGAAAAAACAGAACGCCTATAATATCAAACTCATATTTCGAACATAAAAATAGGAACGTCAATAGAAAAATTGTGCTTTGAATTATTTTGGTTTTTTGATTCGTGTTTTTTCTTTCTTTTGTATCTTTGCATAGTGTTTAACTTAAAATTTATTGAAAAATGGGTTTTTTACAAGAATTTAAGGCATTCGCCATGAAAGGAAACGTGGTTGATATGGCTGTCGGTGTAATCATTGGTGGTGCATTTGGCAAAATTGTATCGTCGTTGGTAGCCGATGTGTTCATGCCGTTGATTGGCCTTGTTGTCGGTGGTGTTAATTTCACAGACCTTAAGGTAACGCTTAAAGAGGCTGTTCCAGCATCGGAAGGTGTGGAAGAGGCGGCAGCTGTTACACTCAACTATGGACAGTTCTTGCAGAATGTGTTCGATTTCTTGATTGTTGCCTTCTGTATTTTTTTGTTTATTAAGTTGATCAGTTCGCTCAATAAAAAGAAGGAAGAAGCTCCGGCTGCACCTCCTGCACCAAGTGCCGAAGAAAAACTGCTTACAGAAATACGTGATTTGTTAAAAAACAAATAAACATATATATTATTTTCAAGCCCTCGAAAAATCGGGGGCTTTTTTTGTTTATATTTGTTTGATAGGTGAGCTTTGTTGTCTGTTTTTAATAGACAAAGCGAGCAACTTGCGGTGAGTAGACACTTGTTATGCAGAATTTGTCTATTTCTCAAAATCTAAAATAGGAGTGTTTTTACCGGAAATATGAATAAAAAATCGTATTTTCGCATATCTAGATGATGTTATCGTTATGAAGATAAAAGTAATAAACAAATCGGGAAATGCACTTCCCCGTTATGCGACTTTGCAATCGGCAGGTTTAGACCTTCAAGCAAATATAGAGGACCCCATTACCATCGGTTCGTTAGAGAGGGTAATGGTGCCAACAGGTTTGTTTATTGCATTGCCCGAAGGGTATGAAGCCCAGATAAGGCCGAGAAGCGGATTGGCCGCCAAACATGGTATTACGGTTCTAAACTCGCCGGGTACCATAGACGCTGATTACCGTGGCGAAATAAAGGTTGTGCTGGTTAATTTGTCGAAAGAGGCTTTTACCATCAACAACGGAGAGCGTATAGCCCAAATGGTTGTCGCAAAATGTGAACAGGCGGAGTGGGAACAAGTTGAAACGCTTGATACGACCGAACGCGGAGAAGGCGGCTTTGGCCATACGGGTCGATAATTGTTATTCAATTGAGGAATGCTGAAACGTTTATTATCCATATTTCTGTTATCTTCTCTGTTTACAGGTGCTGCCTATGGTGTTGAGGACATATATGTGACCGATACTTTAAAGACACTGCCTGGCGACATGGAACTTCGTAGCCTGTATTTGCAGGCACTTTGTTTTAAGAAGAAGGGGCGTGCCGATTCTGCGATGATCTTGCTTAACAAGTATGTTGAGCGTGACACAACCAATGGTGCGGTGTATATGGATATTGCCAATATGTACATTTCTGCTGGAAATTACAGAGAGTCGTTGGTTAATATGCAGAAAGCGGCCCAGTTGGAACCAAACAATTATTGGATTCTTCGGTCGGAAGCTTTGTTGTTGATTCAGAACGGCAAGACGGATGAGGGACTCACGGTGTATGAAAACCTCATTAAAACTCATCCTGACAAAGTGGAAGATATCGCGTCTCTGGCTACTCTGTACACACGGGTGGGACGGAAACGCGAGGCTCTGGCAATGTGGAACCGCTATGAACAGCAGGTCGGTCTCACGGAGCAGGTGTCGATGTCGAAATTCGACTTGTTATACCAGTTGGGAGAGAAAAAACGTGCGGAAGCCGTTGTGGACTCGTTGGTGGCCACCGACCCCACAACTCCAAGTTACTATATAGCAAAGGCAAATGCTTATGCCTATAGGAACGACTATAAAAAGGCGGAAAAGGTTTTGTTGCCTTTAAGGAAAAAGTTCCCTGATTCGAAAAGCATCATCGAGCAAGAGTTGTCGTTGGTTTATTTGGAGTCGGGACAAAGCAAGAAAGCGGTTGCCTGTATAAAGAATATGCTGGGAGCGGCAGATGTGACCTTCGAAGTGAAGCGTTCTGTTCTTATCAGCGCTGTGTCTGATTCTGCTTTAAGCCCCTATTTTGGTAACTCTGATTTCGAATCGTTGGTCAAACAATATCCGAAAAACGATCAGGCTTATTTGATTTATTCCGACTTTTTGTTGGCGAATAAGGATAAGAGGGGTGTCGATTACGTCCGGAAAGCGACAGAGGTAAATCCGAAAAACGAATTGGCATGGATTGCTTTGCTGACGTATTACGAAAATGTCGGTGAAGATAAATTGTACCGTGAAACTTTAGACAAGGCCTATGCGGAGAACCCAGAAAGCGGACAACTGCAATTCTATATGGGAACTGCAAGTATGGCAGCGGGTAACCGCGAGAAAGCACTGTCTTATTGGAAAAAGTCGGCAAGAAGCCTATCGAAGGAAAAAAGCCAGAATATGCGTACTTCTGTCGTTTATAGTGTGATCGGAAATATGTGTATAGAAGACAAGGATACAATCGGGGCTTTTGTCGCGTTTGATTCTGCGTTGGTTTATAATTCGAACAACATCGAAGTTTTAAACAATTACGCCTACTTCCTTTCAGAGGCTGGAAAAGACCTTGAAAGAGCCGAACGTATGAGTGGTAAGACGATAGCGGTAGCACCGAAGAACATCACTTTTTTAGACACTTATGCGTGGATTTTCTATAAAATGGGTAAATTCTCAACTGCCCGTCTTTATATGGAACAAGCAATAATGCTGGGTGGTGATAAAGAGCCTGACTTGTTAGACCATTATGGAGATATTCTTTATGAGAGTGGAGAGAAGGAGGGTGCATGGGAAAACTGGAAAAAAGCTCTGAATCTTTCTTCCAAACCTTCTGAAACGCTGAAAAGAAAGGCTGAAACTGGTAAATTAACTGAGTAAAACTACGTAAATTGAAAAGAATGGTGAAAAACACGATAAAGAAAATAATGCCGATAGTGTTCGCGGCTCTTTTATTGGGGGGCTGCTCAAGCAAGAAATCGGCTACTGCAACTGGGGAAACGGCCAAACAGGAACGTAAGATTGACGATGTGAGTACCTTCCGTACTCTAAGTATGGATAAGGCTACTTTCACCCTCGTGAACGCCTATGGCAACCAGACAAGTCTGAATGGCTCAATCAGAATAGCCCGCGACAGTATCATCATCTGTTCCATTACCCCATTTGCCGGGGTGAATATGGAGTTCGCACGTATAGGTATAAACAAAGAGGGTATTACCATTCTTGACCGTATAAACAAGCGGTACTTTGTCTTGTCGTTTGCCGATGCCCAAAGCCAGTTGGGAATGGCAATGAACTATAATGCGTTTGAATCGATATTCACCGACCGGGTGTTTATTTACGACAAACCCTATATACCAATGGTGTCTGATTTTAATGTGACTACGCTTGGAGACCAGGTCCTGTTGGCATATTCAGACAACAAGGTGTCGCAAGAGTTCTACTTTGACGCTGTCAAGAATATGGTGGGAGGTATGATATCGTCTGGCAACCGCTATTCAATGCGTTGGAATTACTCTGAGTTTGCAGAATATAACCATGTGAACTTTCCTAAGCGTTTCGCGTTGAAGATTGCCGGACCCGATTTCCACCGCCAGGTGAATGTGCAGTACAAAGATGTTGAATTGGACCGTGACCGTAGTTTCGAGTTCAAGGTTCCTTCGTCGTATAAGTTGGTTTCACTTGATGAATTGCTAAAAGAACTGTAAGAGAAAAATGCGGAGTAGCTCGGTTCGTTTTGTCTCGGTTGTCGCGATATTGCTGTCGCTTTGGGTGTGTCCGTCTGCCCCTGTGTGGGCTCAGGGTGGAAAAACAACGGTAAAGACTGGCGCAAAGGGTAACGACCGAATCAAGAATTTGAAGGACGAACAGTCGCAGGTGAAGAACAACGTCAAGCAGATTGACAACAAGCTTAACGCTAACAAGAAGAATGTTGAGGAGAGACTTAACCAGATTGAACAGCTGAATGAAGACATCAGACAGCGTAACGCCTTGATTGACTCGCAGAATATCGAGTTGAATTATCTGGTTGCCCGTATTGACCAGATGAACGACGAGATATTGGGCATGGAAATGGATTACAACGTCTCGAAACGCAAGTATGTGGAACTCATCTACCATGCTTATGAGAAAAATTCGGTATACGACCGTTTACTATTCTTATTCTCTGCGAACTCTATCCAAGAGTCTTACTTAAGGTTCCAATATATAAGGGAATTCGCTAAGATGCGTCGCCGGCAGGCTGCCGATATAAAGGATACACGTGAAGACTTGGTGGCGAAGCGCCGTGAATTGCAGACTGCGAAGAAACGGACGGAGGTGCTTTTGTCGGAACGCGAGACCGAGATGCAGAAAATAGTCAAGGAAAAGCAGGAGCAGAAGGCTCTGGTCAATTCGTTGAGGAAGGAAGAAAAAGAGTTACGACAAAAACTGAAGGAACAGCAGGTGGCTGCTGAACGGTTGAACCAGCGCATCCAAAAGCTGATTGCCGAGGAGGCGGAAAAAGCTGCGAAGGCTAAGCGCAAAGCCGCAAAAAAAACAAAGCCTGCAACTCCGTCTAAGGGTCGGGCAACGGCTTCTAATGCGCAGAAAAAGCCTGCTTCTAATACTACGGCGAAGCCAAATACCGCCACACCAGCGAAAAACACAACTCAGCAACAGAAGGCAGAATCGACGGCTGATAATGAGACTCTATTCTTTGAAAAACAGAAGGGCCGCATCCACTGGCCGGTGCGAAGGGGCAGTATTACCGGACACTACGGGTTGCAACCCCATCCGGTCTTGAGTAATCTGACCGTCAACAATAAAGGTGTGTACATCACTTCTCCGGCTGGTATAGAGGCACTGGCTGTTTCAAAAGGGAAAGTGACCAACATATTTTCGGTGCCGGGTTCAAACAATGCAGTGGTTGTAAGGCATGGTAATTACCTGACTGTTTATGCGAATCTGACGTCTATTTTTGTCAGTGTGGGCCAGTCGGTAAATCAAGGTGATAAGTTAGGCCGGATTTATACCGACCCGGATAATAATACGAAGTCGCAATTGTTTTTTCAGATTTATAAGGAGAAAATTATCCAGAATCCGGAATTATGGTTGAGACCTCTTAAGTGAAATTCAAGTAGTTAAGTTTAAATAGTAGTCAAATGGGAAATCAACAGGAAGGTCAAGAAATTGATTTGCTGAAAGTATTTTCGTTGTGTGTCAAACACATTGTGAACTTTTTTGCAAAAATGGGCCGATGGCTTGTTTGGTGTTTGCGTTCTGCATACCAACACCGGAAGTATATGGTAGGCGCAATGGTGTGTGCAATTGCCTTTACGGCCTATTGGGCACGCCCGACCCACCGTGGTTATCAGATGGAGAACGAGTTGCGCATAAATGTGCTTGACGCATATTTCTTTAGCGACATGTTGGCCAATTTGAACCATATGTGCCAAAATGAAGACCGGACAAGCCTGGCGAAATCGTTAGGTGTTGGTCTTGATGTGGCAAAAAAGTTGAGTTCGTCGAATGCGTTCTACATAGTCGACAAAATGTGTGATGGGACTCCAGACGAAGTCTGTTATGACACTTATAAGGCCGATACCACCAAGGTGATAATGAAAGACCGCTTGTTGGTCAGCCTGGTTATTTCCGATACTGCTTTCATCGATTCAATAAGCAACGGCATTATCAGGTATTTCAATAAGAACCCGTATGTGTGCAAGAGTAACGGAGAACGTGTTTCCCAAATTGATGACCAAATACTAAGTATTGATAATGAACTGCTGATGCTCGACAGCCTTCGTAAATACGAGTATTTTAAAAAGGCAGCGACCGAAATGAAATTGAATGGCCCGTTGATTGTTTCAGAAAAGAACAAGGAACTTTACTATAACGATATCTTATCGCTGGAAAAACTCCGGAATGAGAAGCAATATGCGCGTGCGGTGTATTCGAACAGTGCCGTATTTATCCGCGATTTCGTATTGGTTAAAGTTCAGAACAAATATATTCCGACTTTCATATTGTCTTTCTTTGTCTTTGTCGTCATTTCTTTGGGCTTAGCCTTTGTTGTTGATGAAAAAGCAAGAATTAAGGCGTTTTTGGAAAGGTAAAACTCGCTAAAGAAAAACTGCAATATATCTGTCAAATTTTTGTATTAACAGATGCAAATTCTCTGTTTGGCACAGAAATTGCATAAAATTTATGTGAAGTTGGGAAACTTCAATTGTAGTTTTATATAATTTGTAGTTTAGTTCTAAGTTGAGTTTTACTGAATAAGTAAAACTAGCCGCACACCCAACGTGTGCGGTTTTTTTATGGGTAATGTCCACTATGTTGTGGCACTGTTTTTGCCTATTGTTGTTTATAAGCGATAATAAGTAAAGTAAATGAATTTATAATATGAGAAAAGTATTAGCTTGCTTGATGCTGTTGGTATCTTTCGCAGCCCAAGCCCAAAATGACTATCTTGACGAGCAGTTCGTAAACAACGGCATTCGTCAGATTCAGGAATCGAATTACAACTATTTTACCAACGAGGGTTGGGATACCTCTTGGGGGTCGCTGAGTTCGTGGTATGCCGACGTGTTGGTGACCAACCAGGAAGCTAAAAACTACTTGAAACATTCGCTAAATATGCGTGCCGTTTACGACCGCTTCAACGAATTGAATTACCGGAAACACCAACGGACTTTGAGGTATAGCGATATTGATGCCTTTAACCGATATCTGGCAAATGTGATTTGGGCAGAAATAGACCGTCTTTACCCTCCGGTGCAGTACTGAAAACAAAAAACGACTCCAGCAGAAATTGTTTGGGGTCGTTTTTTTTAACCTTTTTTGTTGAATGGATGAAATTTCTCGATAGCCTCCCGTAGATGGTTCTGACCAATATGGGTGTAGATTTCTGTTGTAAGAATTGATTTGTGTCCCAGCATTTCCTGAATGTCGCGCAGATTGGCCCCTCCCTCAAGCAAGTGGGTGGCAAAGGAATGGCGGAGGGTGTGCGGACTGATTGTTTTGTTTATTTCCGCTTTTGCTGCCAAATCCTTTATGATGTTAAATACCATTATACGGCTGAGTTGTCCCCCCCGGTGGTTCAAAAATACAAAGTCTTCGCAGCCTTTCTTAATGTTTAGCTTGTCGCGGTCTTCCAACCAGAAGTTGATGTATTTTATGGCCGATTGCGAGATAGGCACCAAGCGCTGTTTGTTCCCCTTTCCGACCACCGTGATGAACTGTTCGTCGAAGAAAATGTCGGAAATTTTCAGGTTCAGCATTTCGGAAACCCGAAGTCCGCAGCTGTATAGCACTTCAATGATGGCTTTGTTGCGGTGCCCCTGCGGTTGGCTTAAATCTATCTTGCTTTCCAATGCGTCGATTTCTTCAATGGAAAGCACTTCGGGAAGATGCTTGCCTATTTGCGGCATTTCGAGTAGCTCGGTCGGGTCGTCTTCCCGTTTGTCGGTCATAAGTAGGAACTGGTAGAAAGACTTTATGCCGGAAATAATGCGTGCCCGTGAACGTGGAGTTATCCCTACATCGCTAAGGTCGATCAGAAAGTCCTCGAGCTGTTCCCGCCGCACTTTCTGTATATCGATGTTAGTACCTTCCAGATAACCTAACAGTTTGGCAAGGTCTTCCAGATAGGCGGAGCGCGTGTTGTCGGACAACGAGCGTTCCAGACGCAGGTAAGTGTCGTATTCCTTTATGATAGGCTGTTTGATGTAGGCATCAATCTTCATAGGCTTGTTTTCTTATTTGAGGAAATGTCTGAACCAGACGTTAGGCTTGATACCCGACTTGGCCTCTTCGTAGTCTTTAGCCAGACAGGCCATAATGCGTTTGCCTCTTTTGGTCGGAACCTCAACCCACCAGTGCTTCAGCTTGTCGCTGAAGAAGAAGTGAAGTTCGTTTTCGTCTTCACCTGGAATGATTAGTTTTTTGCATTTGTCTATGCTTGAGGCCGGATAGTCGCCGGCCCGGTTGTCGAGTCCCTCAATAAAGTGCCACAGCATTTGTGCGGCTAAAGCGGCAGTCTGTCCGCGTTGGTCGTATTTGTTTTCCATGCCGAAAAGCCCGGCAACGGCTATTCTGTCGCTTGTCCCCGCATATTGTAGAAGTTGGCACGCTTCCTCTCCCCAGAAGCCGTTAGGCGAAGGGTGTGTGGCAGCAGGGGCGTCGGCTTGGCGTACAACGTTCATATCGATGCTGAGAATGTCTGTGTCGCGTAAAATAGGCTCTGCCCTGAACAGGTCCTGGCGCAGTCTTCCAATCCGGGTCGTGTAGTCGATGCTGTTGACGTTTCTGTGAAAAGTGTCGATGGCATTGTGCTGTTCCATGTATTGGAGCTGGGCATCGGAACAATAGTATTGTTGGAATCCGATCACATTGCAAAAACTGATAGCGGGGTGAATAGTCAGCGGTAGCAGAAAGTTGTTCTCGTTCGTTTTAGAGGAAACGTTCAGACTGGTTCCCAAGTCGAAACGCGAGTCGAGTAACGAAAGGGAAATATCGTCGTGGTGTTGGCGCAGCCCTTCCACCATAGCGCAAGTGAAATTCTGGTTATTGCCCATCACGATGCAGACGACTCCTTTAGCAGTCAGTTGCTCGATAACGCACTGTAGCCCAAAAAAAGAGTTGTTTTTCCTGGTGCCCTGTTTTATGTTACCCAAATCGGCTATTTTCAGGTGTTTGAAACCGCCTTTCAGGGTATAGAGTTCTTTGCGGATGGCGTCGGCCACACAACCGTTTTTCTGGTTGTGGTCGGAAACACCGATTAATGCCACATTGTAGCCTTTTTTGCAGAGTTGACCCGAAAAAGAGTCTTTTTTTTGCATATGCGCATTGTTACCGGTGTTGATTTCGACATTGTCGAAAAAAAGTTCTATGCTGTTTTCTTCGTTTTCCATTATGTACGCTGTGTTAGTGCAAAAATACGTTATCTGCACCGCTTTTAAAAGAAGGTAGATGCCAAATCTGGAACCATGTTACAAGTTTTTGAAACAATAGTGCGGTAAAGGGTCGATTAAAAATCTGTAATTTAGCGTAACTAACTACATTTATACAAATATGGGCAATTCTTTTTTCAAGAAACTGCTTTCTGCAGCTATGCTGTGTGCTGTAGCTCAAAATGTTTCGGGTCAGTCGTGGAACCTAGTCTGGCGTGAAGATTTTGGGGTGGCCGAAGACACTGTTATCAAGGATTTTCCGAATGCAAGTATGACGGTGCCCCGCCATTCGTTTGCCGGTTACGAGTCGAAGGCGCATTATGGAAGCGCCGGTTATATAGAATACCATGAGCAGGGCGATTGGGTCGGTGATTGCGGATTCATTGACGACGGCCAGTACGGTATAGCCAACAGCACTTGGTGGGCCTATAACCGTTTCTCGAAGTGTGGAACTGGCGCAGGTCACTTTATTGGCGGACGTGACCATACTGGCAATAAGAACGGTGCTATGCTGATTGTTAATTCCGAAGTGGGAACCGGACTGCCTATCTACACCCAACAGATAAATTTTGACCTGTGCGATAGCCGCGAATACAAATTTGTTGTATATGCGGCCAGCATTACCGCTTACCAGGACGATGGTGGTAATGCCGATTTGGAACTGAAGGTTATCAATGCCAAAAACGGAGAAGAAATACGTAATATTAGAACCAAGGAGATTCCTTTCTGGGAGGCCGGAGGTTGGGGAACTCCTAACCCTAACGACTGTGTGAACTGCGAACGCAACTGGTCGGAGTATTCTTGTACTTTTAAAGCGAACGATGGTGATGTGCTTGAACTGCAAGTCGTGAACTGGGGTAGTGGCTATAACGATTTTGTGATTGACGACATCTCTCTATATAGAAACGATACGGAAGTAATACCCAATCCGGTTGTTTCTGCAACTTCGGTCTCACAAACTTCCGACTCGAAAAACGAATGCTCGTATCTGGCCCAATTCTCTGTCGAGGAATCGGTGCTGGAAGACTGGCATAAAATATACGACAAGGTCTATTTCTTGTGGCAACAGTCAACCGATGACGGTGTTACATGGACAAATGTGGCGGAAGTGAGCGGTATTGACAAAACCGATGCGGAAATAGAGATGGATAAAAGTAAAAACACCATCTTCCGTGTTATTATAACAGGTGGCTCTTCTAACGCAATGGCAGAAGAACAAGCCCTCTATATTGCATCCTATGGCGGTCCGAAGGGCGGTTGTGCCTACTATTCGATATCGAATACACTGAGTGCTTTGCCCAAGGCAGACTGTACTTATTCCGATGACTTGCTGGCACTGTTTACCGATGATTTTGGCACTGTGTCAGATGGCGCTTCCGCCGAAACTCCATATTGCCCATTCTCTTTCTTGGAAAAAGGTCTTTCTGTTGGAGACTATGCGGTTACCGCCAATCCGAAGAATACACAGGAAAATTCGTGGGATGGAGTTCCAGAGTTTGCAGACCATACGGGTAATGCCAATGGTGGTATGCTTTACTGCCGTGTGAACAACACGACCGGCACCATTTATGAACGTATTGTTCCGGGACCATTCTGTGAATGTAAGAGCTACATATTTTCATTTAATGCGGCGGCATTGGGCTCGTGGAGTACTCTTTATATGGAGGGACAGGTCTTGGATACGAAAGGAAACATCTTGGCTTCGTTGCCAATTGCACAAGGGAATGGTGGTTCAGATGCCGTCTGGCATCGCTATCAGATAGATTTCTCGCCTGCGGCTGGAACTGGAAACCTTATCTTCAAGATTGTGAGTACTGACCCTGGCACTGAGTCGTATGGCACTCAAATTGTGATTGACGATGTCTCGTTGCGTGTCTGTGGAATGCATATCCCTCAAGACTCTATCTATATTAACAATATCCCTTCACAGACGTCGCTGACTGGCTTTGATTGTGCCGATAAACCTGTTCCTACAGTAAATTTGAGTAGCATGTCTGGCTGGGAAAAACTCTATCCGGCGGCTGTGGCAGTATGGCAGACTAGCCTCGACGGCGGTCTGACGTGGACATCGCTTTCTGAAAAAGGCCGTTCGGTGGCATTTGACTCTGATGGCGGTGGTGCCGTTATGTATAGGGCTGTCCTTGCAGAAAATGGGGAAGTGGCCAATGGAGTGGCCGAAGGAGCTGCTACAGAAGGCTGTGGCGTATACCTCGTTACCAATACGGTGACGCTTGAATGTACGGCCCAATGCCACTTCAACGATGAGATGCTGGTGCTTTGGAAAGACGACTTTGGGTCAGTTCCTGCGAATACCCGAAAAGAGTGTCCTTATTTAAAAGGACACAAGTTTCTGAAGGATATGAAAAAGAGTGTGGACGATGGCGAATATGCCGTAGTTAGCCGTATGCAGGACGCCGGAAACTGGTTTGCCGCTATGGATGGAACGGACCACACTGGGGATGCCGATGGTGGTTTCTTGGTGATAAATATAAGCAAGAGTTACAAAGACAAGATGATATATGAGCAGGAACTCGGTTTTACCACTTGCGAAAACACTTCATACTATTTCTCGTTGTGGGCGTCTTCAATTTCGAAGCGTGTGGCTAATGGAGACAAAACCGGAGTTCTCTGTAACCTGACCTTGGAAATTGTGAATGCAGAAAACAATGAGGTGCTTGCTTCTATTGAAACTGGCGATATGCCTAATGCCGAATCGATAGACGGGGAAATCCCCTGGAAAAACTATGGCGTTAGTTTCGTCAGCACAGGTGAGAAAGTAAAATTGCGTATTTACGACCACGCAGGGAATGGCGACAAGGGCAACGATTTGGCACTTGACGATATTTCGCTTATCGCTTGCGACGTGACTGCTCCGAATGTAGAATTGGCCGTAGATGGTAAGGATGACGTCTCTGGCCTTTGCGGTGTAGACGAATATACCCTTAAAGTAGGCGATTTGAAGGGTTGGAACAAAATTTATAATGACGATGTCTACTGCTTGTGGCAAAAGTCGGAGGACGGTGGCGAAAGTTGGGAAAACTTGACGGAAGAGAGCGGACTGGCGAGCGAAAAGGGTGTTTTGACCGTTACGGCACTCCGTAATATGCAGTTGGTAAACGACACCCTTGTGAATGTGGGTATACGCTACCGTGTGATTGTTGCAGGCCCGAAATCGGAAGTTACCGAACAGATTGCCACGCAAGGCTACCCAGACGATGGGTGTTACCTCTATCGCATTTCAAATGTAATGACGGTGCGGTGCGAGTGTAAGGAACCAGAATTCGACTATGTTGCCAACAAGTTTGATGTCTGTATGAGCGAAGAACCTATAGAGATAAATGTCCAACAGACAAACACCGTTGCAATTGATACGGTTCGTTGGTTCTCTCAAACAATGGGCTCAAAAGATTGGAAGTTGGAACAGGAGTCTGTAGGAAACGATGTGGGTGCAGAAAATCTACACTTTAAAGTTGTTCCTACCGACAGCGTCAGGTATCTGTTTCTTGCTTATAGCGAGGCTTGTGTTTCCGACTCTATCATCTTTACGGTTAATGTAGACAAACCAATTGAGTTGGAGCATTTGGCTTCAACCGTACTTTGCGAGGGTTCAGATACCACCTATAAGGCGGTTGTAACAAGTGGATACCCTCTTTCTTATGTTTGGAACGGCACAACAAGTGCTAATGATGAGTATACAATCTCAAACATTGCAACGGATGCAGTTGTGACGCTCGTTGCCAAGGGCGCCGTTTGTACATCGGAAGAAAAGGATGCAACAGTAAAAGTGGAAAAAAAGGTGGAAATAGCAACATCTATCGCACCACAAGAGGTTTGCGCTTTCGATGAGATCTCGTTAGACTCAAAGGCTGTTGCTGAGGACATACAATGGTATCAGAGTTATTCTGGGAAAATGGTCTTTACAAAGATTGATGGAGGTACAAATGCTATTCTCGCTTGTTCGCCCGACAGTAACCGTATCTACAAGGTTGTGGCAAGCGGTTTGAAGTGTCCGAGCAAGGAACTGAGTGTAGATGTTACAGTTAAATACCCAGCCGTGATGGAGGCTTCGATAGATGAAACGGAATATTGTGTCGGTGGCACTTCCACTATAAGTGTGGCGCTTGACCATGTTACCTCGTTGAGGTGGATGCGGAAGGCGGAAGGAGAAACGGCCTTTTCTGTTTTCAAGGAGGGAACTTACAGCGAAACCGATACAAAAACTTCTGAAATTGTCGCTCCTGAGGTGTCAACACAGTATTTGGTGCAGACGCCAAGCGAGGGCTGTGCTGCGGCTCAGTCTGAAGTCTTTACGGTAACAGTTGAACAACCCGTAGACTTTACTTTGAAAGCAGACAAGGATATGGTTTGTAAGGGTGCTGATGATGCGGCTGTGACACTGAACGCTAATTTGATTTCGGGTACTGCCGCTTTGGTAGAGGGCAACGCTGCCGATGTGATGACTACCGGATCGTTGTTGGTTAATCCGACAGAGACAACTACCTACACATTAGGCATTACAGGCAAGCTTTGTGCTACAAAAGTAGAAAAGGATGTGACGGTTACCGTAGAGGTTCCAACAACATTCTCTGAACTGAAGGTGTCGGAAACAAAAGTGTGTGAAAATTCGGCTGTTACTTTCAGCTATACCGTAGAACCGGCTGATGCTCCGTATAAACTGATGGTGAACACCAATAACACAGATTTTACTGAAATGGCTGTAGAAAACTCATATGTGCAAACAGCAAGCGCTTCGCCACGCTGCTATAAGTTGGTAAGCGGTGCCGGTGATGTCTGCTTGGCTTCTGAGTCGAATATTGTTTGTGTAGAAGTGGAAGACTCTGCAAAATTTGAATTCTCTGCTGACAAGACAGCCCTTTGCGAGGGTGCAGGCGTTACCTTCACAGTCGGCATTCCCGCAACTCACAAAGACTATAAGTTTATGTTCGACGGTGCTTTGAGGCTGGTTCAAACCCAGATAAACATTGAAAATCCGGAAAGCAAAGTTTATACGGCAAGTTTGGCGGGCGAAGTTTGTCCGAAGGTGGAAAAGTCAATAGAGATAAAGGTTCAGCAACCTGCATCGTTGAGTATTTCTTCAAATCAGACTTCGGTATGTGTAAACACACCTGTAAGCATAGAGTTGACAGCAGTCAACGCATTGTCTACCCAATGGTGGTCTTCTGCCGATGGTGTCAATTATGTGAAGTTCGATGGCGACGGAACCAATCTGTTGCCACAGTCCGACACTTGGTATAAGGTGACTGCAGTCGGTTCTGAGATGTGTCCGGGGGCAGAGTCAAACATAGTGGCAGTGACCGTTGAAGATTCTGTCCGTTATTCTATAAGCGAACCAGGTGCGGCTGTTTGTAGCGGCGAACCAGTGTCGTCGGTCATTACAATACAGTCGGGCACTCCATCGTCTGTTGAGTGGAAGAAGAATGATGTGAAGATTGCCGAGGTTGTAAGTCTGAACGATGTGCCAACTGAAGACAGCAACCTTTATACGGCTATTGTGTCTGGTACCGTTTGTCCTGCCGTTAGCAAGTCGTTTACTGTGGCTGTTGAACAACAACCAACCATAGGCGAAATAGAGTCGTGTTGCGAAGTTATTTGTGCTGGCTCGAGTGTAGACTTGTCGGTAAACGTACAAAATGCAAAGGGACTTGTATGGACCAAACGAACAGCAGCAGGAACAACCACACTGTCTGACGCAAATGAACTGAAGATTTCTGATGTTATGTCGGAAACCGCATACTACCAGGTGTCAACAACTGGGGCTGTTGTGTGCAAGAATGTAGCGACTAAGGAACTGAAAGTAGAGGTTGAGCAACCTTTGACGGTATCGTTGCCTGAAGATTCGTATATCTGTTCTGGTGCTGGTGTTTCTATTGTTGCCACTGTAACCGGCCAGCCTATCCAGTATGAATGGCAGGCCAATAGCGTGGATGTGGCGGGCTCAACATCATCGCTTTCGGCGACACCTACAGAAACTACCACCTACACGCTTACTGCAAAAGCAAAGGCATGTCCGTTTGTGCAGGCCAGCACGACAGTAAATGTAGAAGAAGTTCCTGCAGTGTTGATCAGCGCGTCTGCCGACTCTATTTGTGAGGGCGAAAGCATTGAACTGGTTGCAGATAATGCCGAAAAGGTGACTTTGAATTGGGCCTATGCGCCAAAGGGTGGTGTCCTTACCAACCTGCCTGGCACAACCGCGAATGTGACGGTTGCTCCATTGGAAACGGTGGTCTACAGTGCGCAGTATTCAACCGAACATGGTTGCGCGTCTAAAACAAACGAAGTGCATGTTAATGTAAGCGCAAAGGTTTCTGCATCGGTTGCCGATACCTTTATGTGTGAAGGTGGCGTGGCGCAGTTGCAGGCTCGTGGCGATGGCGCTTACCAGTATGCGTGGTATAGCGACGCCGACTACACCGAATTGGAAGGCGTGTCGGCAAGATTGAAAGTTTCGCCAAGTGCGTCTACCACCTATTACTTGCAGGTGACAAACGGTAAGTGTAAGGAAGAATTGCAAGCTATGGTAGAAGTGATGGACAATCCGAAGATTGTGGCTTTAGAAGACCGTGATGTCCGTGAGATAGAAGTGATGGTAGAAGGTGGAGGCGACAGTTATGAATATAACTACGGCGGAGAGTGGACAAAAGAAAATCTGTTCTCCGGTTTCCGTTTCTCAACACAATATACTATTGGAGTGCGCGATGCGATGGGGTGCAGAGCCGACACCACATTCCGCACAAAAACGTATGACTTGAAAGTGCCCCTTTCCTTCTCTCCGAACGGTGACGGACAAAACGACTTTTTCGAAATCGAGAATTTAGGCAAGTATCCCGACGCCAAAATACGTATCTACGACCGCTGGGGAAAGAAATTGTTAGAAACAAGGTCTTCTGAATATGCTGGTTGGGACGGTATCTATAACGGCGTGTCGCTACCTTCAACCGACTATTGGTATGAGATATGGGTGGAGGAGCTGGCAAAGTACTATACGGGGCATTTTACGTTGCTCAGGTAGCCATAGAGGATTTGAGGAAAAACGGGGCGGCAGTGTGAAACCAGCACTGCCGCCCCGTTTGCCGTTAAGAACAGCCCTTCCTTCTGTTGCACTCTCTGCAGAGCATCTGGCAGTTATCGGCAATTGTGCGTCCGCCTTCTTTCCATGGTGTTATGTGGTCCGCCTCCATCTGCTCAATCTCGAAATGTTTGCCACATATCGGGCAAACACCGAATTGCCGTTCGTAGACTTCGCGCTTGGTGTTGTCGTCGAATAAGCGAATGCTCAGATGCTTTTCGTCACCGTCTAGAACATACTCATAAATGCCAGATTTTTTCTGAACATCGCTGTCCTTCATCAGAGTGGCAATCTTCTCTTCCAGTTTGTTTTGGTCGAGGCTTTCGTCCTTATACTTGTTGTAGAGAGTTCCCCATGCAACGCCTTTCATTTCCTTCCTGTATTTGGTGAAGGTGGCTGTCACCCAGTTGATGACATTGGTGAAATAGTTCCACAGGGCAACAGCGTTGGCATCGCGTTGATGGTTTCCCATATAAACCTCGATGTTCCCTTTCGATATCCAGTCAATAGCCGTTTCCAAATAATCTTGCCGAATGGGAGAACCACTAAGATATTTATTGGCAATGCCGTATGCCGGACAGTTGCTTTTGCTGAAGTAGCGTTTGGCATCGCTTACCCATGAGCCTGAATACACGGCATTGCGTAATTCTTGGTCAGAAAGCTTTTCGCCGGCGATATTAATGGTTTGAAACCATTTGAGTTTTTCGCTGTCGCTACCTTCACAGATATAGATATTCAACTCGTAATTTAGAATCTGTTCTTGTTCGTCCATTTGCAGGTTATGAAAATACCTCATGTCGAAGGCGAAATCACCATTCACGTATTGGCAGATGCTAATAGTACGTTGTTGCCCGTCAATAATCTCGTAGGAACCGTCTCCATGGTCAGCCCAGTACATCACATTAAGCGGAAACCCTTGTGTAAGAGTGTCAATAACAGCCTCCCTCTGTTTTTCTTTGTAAATAAATTCACGTTGGTAGGGAGGCCGAACGTCAAGATTGCCGCCATAGGCCACAATGCCGTTCTCTTCATTGTCTTTATATCCGTTAGTGAGGTCACGTACGGTTACTTTATGTAAAGTTATTCTCATTGTCTGTTTTTTTAGTGTTTTATTCGTCAACTCCATATTGTGTTCCAGAATCGGCCGCTATGTTGGCGTCTTCAGAAGTTTGTTGTTGCCTGCGGCGGATAAGAATGCGGAAATACGTACTTTTCCCATTGATGCGAAGGTCTTTATCATCATCACCTTTCCGGAATTTTATGATTTCAAATTGTTTCGGATTGTATTTGTCTAAAAAAGTAATAGGTACCCCCATTATACCATCATAATCGTATGGAATGTCTATATATTTGTTCACATTAATGCCGTTGAAGTTATCGTATTTGGGATATTCTGCAGGTGAGTATCTTTTGTATAGGATGATCTCCTCTGAATGTCTTTTTACCTTTAGGTTAGTGTACCAACAAGATGTAGAAACTCTCACCATTTTCCTCCCGTTTTCTATTTTGTGAAACTTTTCGTAATAGTCTGGCACATAGAAGTACATTCCTACGTTAAAATTTGTATAGCCAGTTCTTATTTGGTCGTACTGAAACATATGGAAAATCTCCTTATAGGTTAGTGCGTTTGTATTTCCCATGATGATAAAGTGTTTCCCATATTTTACTAATTGTGCTACATATTCCCTAAAAAGTGAAAATGGAGGATTGGTTACAACTATGTCTGATTCTTTAAGTAATTTAATACATTCGTCAGAACGAAAGTCTCCATCTCCTTTCAGTTGTGATAGCACGTTCTTGTCGTTTCTTAAAAGTTCTTTTACATCTGCCAAATCTATACTGCCATCTCCATTTAAATCCTTAACTTCTTTAATCTCGATTTTAAAAGCGTGTTTTACAGGTTCTTTCTTATGGGGGTTATCTTCGAATAGGCTCAATTGGTATCCTGCGATTGGTGATGGAAAGTAGCAAGTGGCAATTAGCTTTTTTAATTGGAGGGCGTTGAAATTTAAAGCGAAGTATTTGAAGAAATTGCTTTCATAGGGATCGTCACAGTTGCAGAATACTATTTTCCCCTTAAATTGTTCTTTGTAGTTGTTTACCTCTTTTTCTATGTCAGATAACTGAGTATAGAATTCATCATTTTTTGATTTTGATGCATTTTGTAAATCTTTTTTTGCCATATTCTGATTGAAGTTTTTTCGCAAAAACCATCAATCACCAACAGACAAAAGAAAGGTGCAGGCCTTTCTATTCGCGTTCACGGGAAGCCTAGGAAGAAACCCGCCAATCATCATAGATGCAGCCCGCACCAAAAGGTGCGAGCATCAACATTATATGATGATTGAACAGTCTCAGTCTTGGCGACCGTGAACAGCAGTAACATGTCCGTTTCAAAACGAATCAGTTTCCTAGGCTTTTTCTTTTTGAACGCGAATAATAGTTAATGCTTAATATGTTTATAAATTAGTTTATGTCTTGTCTTTTTCTTTTTTTTGATTTGTACAAAGATAGGTTTAAAAGGGTGAATTTGGATATTTTTTGAGAGTGTTTTTAAGTGGATGCCAACAAAAAAATCCGAAACAAATACTGTTTCGGATTTTTTGTTAGGAGTGGTACCAACAGGAATCGAACCGGTGACACAAGGATTTTCAGTCCTTTGCTCTACCAACTGAGCTA
>DGTD01000103.1 GCA_002396385.1 Bacteroidales bacterium UBA4345 | reverse complement strand
ATCCTTAATCTTAGCAGCCTGACCGTCATAGTAGCTTGTAGCCACTGAGAACGACAGGTAGAAGATGCTTGCAAGCGTCAGAAGTACGGCGGTTACAAGTACAATTCCTTTGTTTTGCATTTTGATTTTTGATGTTATTTATTTATTATATATTCTATTCGCGTACATTTTAGCGTGCAAATATAGACCTTTTTTTTGGAAGGAAAAAATTTCTTGCCAAAAAACGTTCATTTTTTATGGTTTATCCTTCTTTTTTAGCCAACAAATGATGGGATAATGGTCGCTGGCGTCCATTTTGTCGTCAATCTGACAATTATATGGCTGGAACTGATCTGAGCACAAAATGTGGTCGATTCGAAAGAAGAAGCCTTTCTGATTATATGACAAACCGATGCCTCTGCCCGATGCCGCAAAGCAGTCGGTAAGGTCCTCGCTGATAGTGCGGCGTGAGTAGGAAATGGGATTGTCGTTGAAGTCACCACATACGATGATGGGATACTGGCTGTGGGTCTTGATGTACTGATGCACTGCCTCTGCCTCAGGGGCACGTTTGGCTGCAGCCTTTCCCAACTTATTCAGGAGCAGCACCGATTCTTGGCGTGCTGTGTCGCGTCTCATGTTTCCTTTGATGAGGCGCTTGTAGTTGTCACGGTCTTCATCGGAGAGATGAGTGCCCTCCAAGTGGTTGTTGATCACCAGCAAGGTGTCCTTGCCAACCTTGAGGTACCAGGCCATCGAGCCGTTGCCTGTCGACTGGTAGGGAATACGTTCCCTGCGGATAATGGGAAAGCGGGTGTGAATGCCCATGCCATTCATTCCTCGTGCATTGTTGTAGAAGACTGTTGTGTCGTTGTACGGGTAAATCTTGGAATAGCGCAGGAAGACAAATCTGCGCCAAGCGTCAACATCTTCTTGGAGACATACGATGTCTGCATCCTGACGCTTCAGATAATTGTAGACTGTGTCGAAGCCATTTTCATATTTGTAGTTGCCACCATAGGAGCACACGTTGTATGAAAGGACCTTAATGGTCCCGTCGGGCAGTTCCTGCCTCATGTTCAGAGGCATATATACTGTCAGTGGAATGTAGATCGCTGCAAAACCGGCGATGGGAATCCAGGCCCTTCGCCACTTGAATGTGAGCCAGAAGAAGAGGAACAGCAGATTGAAGATCATGAAAATGGGAAAAGTCATGCCCATGCAGGAAAGAATAGGGTGCTCCACAGGGTTTAGACGGTCTGAGTAACCGGCTAACACCAGCAGGATGATGGTGGCAATATTGGCTCCGGCCACCATGTTAAGCGTGAATGATTTGAGTTGCTTAATCATCGGTTGCTGGCATCAAAGAGTTTTTGTTTCTCCTCTTTCGATAAGCTGTCGTAACCACTCTTGCGTATCTTGTCTAATATGGCGTCAATTTCGTCTTGATTAGCTTTTTTACGGGCATTGTACTCCATGTCAGCCTCTTTGGAGCCTCCGCGCTCTGCATGCATATTTGGATTGTGGTGTTGATTTTGCTGACGTTGGTCGAAGTTGCGTTTCAAGTTCTCGAAGAACTGTTGCCCACGGCTTTTGTCGAAACGGGCGTTGGGGTGTTTGTTCCAGTAGCGTATCATCAGGAAACCGAAGAGCATGCCACCCAAGTGGGCCGTATGGGCCACACCGTCGCCGGCAGAGGTGATGGATGAGAAGAACTCAATGGCCACGTATCCCATGACAAACCATTTAGCCTTGATGGGGAAGGGGAAAGGTATGATAAACAGTCGTTCATTGGGAAATGTCATTCCGAAGGCAAGGATGACGGCGTAGACAGCTCCAGAAGCTCCGATGGTAGTCCAGCTATTGAGTACGCTGGCATACTGTGCGCCATATTGGAGAACAGTGGATAATCCAGCTCCCGGTACCTGTGAAATGACAGTATAATAGAATGACCCAAACTGAGCGACCTCCTGCAGAATTCCAGCTCCGATGCCGCAAGTAATGTAATAAAAAAGGAACTTCTTGGGGCCCCATACATTCTCAATGACACAGCCAAACATCCAAAGGCCGAACATGTTACTCAGGATGTGCATGAAATTAGCATGTAGGAACAGATATGTCACAAGTTGGTACAAGTGGAAATCATTTGCCATAAAGAAATGAAGTCCGCCGATGTCGGCAAGATCAATTCCCCTCATTTGGAGAACTAAAGTCGCTAAAAAAGCGAGTCCGTTGATAATCAACAGATTCTTGGTGATGGTAGGTATTCGAAACACGATACTATTTATTCTAAACGATTTACGAATATAAAAACCTGGCGGTGGGTGTCTGCACCTTTTTACGCCTTTCGGGTGCAAAATTACGAAAAATATCTCTTTTTTTGCTGAAAAATGGGGCGGAAACAACTATTTTTCGATAAAAATGTTATTTTTTCGGTTTTTTTGTTGTTTTTTTAATAACTTTCTCTTATATTTGCGAAGAATTTCATAGTATAATCAGTTTTAATAACAATAATTAATCAAATTAACAACATTATGAACAAAACAGAATTGGTAGAGAAGATTGCAGCAGGTGCTGGTCTCTCAAAGGTTGATGCAAAGAAAGCTCTTGACGCAACGGTTGCAGCCATTAAGGATGCTCTCGTAGCAGGTGACAAGATTGCCCTCGTTGGTTTCGGTACTTTCAGTGTTAGCGAGCGCCCCGCTCGTGAGGGTATCAACCCCGCAACAAAGGAGAAGATCAAGATTGCTGCCAAGAAGGTTGCCAAGTTTAAGGCTGGTGCTGACCTCGCAGACGCACTCTAATAGTAATTTGTAAACAAAATTTAAATGGGATTCCTGCGAAAGGAATCCCATTTTGTTTTCTGTTTACTTGGGCTGTTTACCGATATAGGCAAGAATACCGCCGTCCACATAGAGCACATGGCCATTGACTGCGTCAGAAGCATGTGAAGCCAGGAATACGGCTGGACCACCGAGTTCAGAGGGATCGAGCCAGCGTCCGGCAGGAGTCTTGGCGCAGATGAAGCTGTCGA
>DGTD01000101.1 GCA_002396385.1 Bacteroidales bacterium UBA4345 | reverse complement strand
ATTTACAACGACTACAACACCTTCCAGTGGCAGAAGACCGAGTTCATCAACCTCATCAACGGTTTGAAAGCCTGCGGCGCCCCAATTGACGCTGCTGGAAACCAGGCTCACGACTTGAACGACATGAGCGGATCCCAGTTCAAAAGTGCCTTGGAAGATATCCACAACAAAACCCAGTTGCCACAGTACATTACCGAGTACGACATAGCAAAGAAAAACGACGCCACTTTCGAGACCCGTTACAAAGAACAATTCCCTGTAATGTGGGAAGCCGACTATGTGGCAGGTGTAACTCTTTGGGGTTGGATTTACGGTCACACTTGGGTAAAGGACGGCGGAGATAACGGAGCTTCTGGCCTTGTGAGGAACTGCCAGAAACGTTCTGCTTTCACTTGGCTTGAGCAATATATGAGATCTGATGCGGCTATTAACGCCAAAAGTCCTCTCTGTGTAGGCCAGGCAGCCAAAGGTGTAACAGTCAAACTCTCCGTTACATCCGAGACCATTTCTGTTGGCGACGAGGTTGGCTTCCAAGTGGAGGCTTCTTCTAAAGCCGGGAATGTAAACCACATCGAGGTGTACGTTAACGACGAACTGATCGAAGACAAAGGAAACGTAAATTCGTACTCAGGTACATTTGCCCCTACAGATGCAGGTGTTTACGAAATAAAAGTCATTGCTTACGACGACAAGAACGAGTCGGCAGAAAAAACGGCCAAAGTAACTGTTTGCGCCCAGAAAGCACCTTACGGAGGCACCGCGGCTAAAATACCAGGTACAATTGAAGCCGAAAACTTCGATGAAGGCTGCGAGGGCATTGCATACCACGACACAGACGACGGGAACGAAGGAAAAGAATACAGACAGACAGGTATTGACGTGGTTACTGGCAATAACAGCTATGCCATAGGCTACACTGCAAAGGGCGAATGGACTGACTACTCTGTCAACGTCATCTGCGACGGAACCTACGATATTACCGCATACGTAGCATCGGGCAGCGGCAATTCCGGTTTCACGGTTAGCGCTATTGAGAACGGCCAAACATACGCTGAAACCCAAACGATAGAAGCCCCTCAAGGAGAAGACTGGGACACCTATTCAGCCATAAAGACCTCCATCAACCTTCGCAAGGGAGAGCAAACCATACGCTTCAGCATCGTTGGTCCTTACATCAACATAGACAAAGTCACCTTCGACAATTCTGATTGCGAGACTTTATTCGATGCGACTCCAAGCTCAAGCATCAGCATATATCCATCTCCTGCCACTAACCACATCAGCGTTAGCGGAGTTGAAGAAGCAGGTTTGAAATTGATAGACAGTACAGGTAGGGCAATTGCCACATCTTCTTCTACCGAACTAGACATTCCTGAAACCTGCAAAGGAGTTTATACGCTTATTATAAGTACCGACAACAATGTTATAGTAAAGAAGATTGTAATAAAATAAGGCAAAAACAACAACTTTCTAAAAGAGCTGGCTCGCGACGAGTCGGCTCTTTTTTTGGACCCTCAAATCCGCAAATAGCTTAGATTTGAAATGGATTAGGATATTGCAAATTATTTGGTAACCATACAAACTATAATACGGCCTCTTTCCGAACCAGTGTCCTGTTCCATAAACTCAGTTCGCAATGTTATCCCTTAATTGTTAAATTTGTAGTTATAAGAAAAAGGAGGCACAATGGGCTTGTATTTGAATCCGAACGCTGATGCGTTTAAAGACGATAGAAACACGAGAATATATATAGATAAATCATTAGTAATTGGTGAACTGAACCAACTGGTCAGCACCAAAGTGGATTTACCAAAGAGGAGGTGCGCGAACTCTGCGGTAAATACGGAATGCCGTTTGACGAGATGGAGCGCTGGTATGACGGTTACGACCTCAGCGACGAGGTGAGTCTGTTGAATCCGAAATCGGTGGTCTCGGCCATCGAGCGCAAGAAGATGGCCAACTATTGGTCGACAACCGGCTCTTTTGAGGCCATTTCAGACTATTTGCGGATGAACTTCGATGGCATAAGGGACGATGTGGTCAGCATGCTGGCCGGTAGTAGCGTGGAGGTAGAGGTGTCCTCGTTTACCAACACCCTCAACAGTTTCAAAGGCAAGGACGACGTGTTCACCTACCTTATTCATCTGGGCTACCTGGTATACAACGACAAAGACATGACCTGCCGCATACCGAACGAGGAAGTCCGTCAAGAGTGGGTAAAGGCGGCGAAGTTCGACGACGACTACAAACAAATCTTCGCTATTATCAACGCCTCGAAGCGGTTGCTTGACGACACCATCAACGGCAACGCCGAGGCGGTGGCCGCCGCACTCGATGCCGCCCACACCCAGGTGACCAATCCGCTGACCTACAACGACGAGCACTGTTTCCAGAGTGCCATCTGCCTGGCCTATTTCTACGCCAATACCCGTTACACGCTCGTCAAGGAACTGCCGACCGGCAAGGGCTATGCCGACCTGGTGCTCGTGCCCTACCTGCCGAACATACCGGCAATGGTCATAGAGTTGAAGCACAACAAGAGCACGGAAAGTGCCCTCCTGCAAATAAAGGACAGGAATTACCACGAGGCCCTCAACCACTACTACGACAACCTGTTGTTTGTAGGCATCAACTACGACGAAAAGACCAAGGAACACACCTGCAAAATAGAGCGGTTTGTGAAAGAATAAAACCCTAAAACCGCCACGACAGCATCGGCTGGGAGTGCAACGTGCGCCTCTCTGAAAACGTGAATGCTATGCTCTAAAAGTACCAGATAGCCAAATGTGAAAAAATCATCTACAAAATGCTCTTTCTGTAACAGATTTTGAAAAATAGAATTATCTTTGTTAAGTAAAATCATTATTCTTCCACAAAAAAGAAGAACATCGAGCTTGAGTTTTTATGAAAAAATATCCGATTCTACTTGCATGTATGGCTTTTTTGCCTCTTGCCAACCAAGCCCAAGAGACAGGCAGCTATCATTTCACGCTTGACCAGTGCCTGCAATATGCTTTTGGCAATAGTCTGCAACGCCAAAATCTGAAACTTACAGAAAAAAGCGCAGCCGAAAATACCATCCAGGCTAAAAACAACCGGAAACCAGGTGTAAACCTCAGTGCAGGAGAGAGTGCCAGCCACGTCGGGAGTGAAAGCGACATTCACATAAGCGGCAATGCGAGTATTAACGCAGGCATCACCATCTACCAGGGAGGAAGCATCACAAACAACATCAAGCGGAGCCAAATTGAAGAAGATGACGCCAAGCTACGGGTTGAAAAATTCGACAACAGTCTGAGCATCGAAATACTGAACACCTACCTCACCGTTCTGAGGAACGAAGAGGCCATCAAATATAAAGAGGCCATTGTAAAAACCAGCGGCGAACAGGCCGAACAAGGTAAAAAGAAGTTCGACGCCGGCGCCATGCTCGAAAGCGACTATTTAGTATTGGAAGCTCAATACGCCCAAAACCGCACCGACACGCTCGAATCACAAATCATGCGTCAGACCAGCCTACTATCGCTCAAGAAACTGCTCAGTATGGACCCAGCTGCCAACCTTAGCCTTATAGGTCCAGACACCAGCACCATCGACGCTATGGCACTTCTACCAACGCAGGAAGAATGTGTGAACAACGCACTGCAGACGATGCCTGAGTTAAAACTGACCCAAAGCGCCATTGAAGCAGCCGAGATTCAAACCGAAATCACCAAAGCGGGAGTCCGTCCAACCATTAGTGCAAGTGCCGGCATCGGCACCAGCCACCGCGATTTCGGCGACATTGGCCGACAACTAGGCGACAATTTTAACCAACAGGTCGGCATCACACTCAGCATGCCCATATACGACCGGGGCCAGACTAAAAGCAAATTGGCACAGAATAAATACTCAAAACAAATGTCGGAACTCGACAAGGCCCAAACCGAGTTAGAGATCAAGCAAACGGTCATCAACCAATACCAGAACGTTAAACTCGCCTACGAACGCTATAAAATGACAAGACAGCGTTGCAACGCATACCGTGAGGTGCTGAACGTCTTCAATGCCAAATTCAATGTCGGTTCGGTAGTAATTACCGACCTCCTGACCCAACAAGCGAACTACATCAATGCCATCAATGAATATGTACAGGCTAAATACTCCTTCATTCTGAGCCGCAAAATACTTGACGTGTACACAGGCAACGGTGTAAGAATGGACTAAAACACAAATTGAAAAGAATAGACTATATAATGAAAAAGAAACTGATTATCGTAGCAGGTCTAATTGCCGTAGCAGGTTTTGCAACCTGGTTTTTCTGGCCTAGCCAGAAATCGGTTAGTTTCACCACCAAGGTGGTAACCAAAGATACCGTAAAATCGACGGTAACCGCAACCGGTAGTTTGGCCCCAGTCGACGAGGTCCAAATAGGAACACAGGTTTCCGGAGAAGTAAAGAGAATATACGTCGACTTCAACAGCCACGTCAAGAAAGGACAACTATTGGCAGAGTTGGACAAATCGACGCTTCAAGAGCGCTTGAACCAGTGTAACGCCTCGCTACAGAGCGCAACCAGTTCTTACACGCTAGCCTTGCAGAACTACAACAGGACAAAGACCCTGTTCGACCAGAAGGCGGCTACCAAAAGCGACCTCGACAAGGATCAGGACGCCCTGAGCCAGGCCAAGGCAAAGGTCACACAAGCACAAACCAATGTGCGCGAGGCGAAAGTCAACCTCAGCTATGCGGAAATTTACTCTCCGATTGAGGGTGTTGTCTTGGGTAAGGAAGTGGAAGAGGGACAGACGGTCGCCTCTTCGTTCAGCACCCCTACCCTCTTCACCATTGCGCGTGACTTGAAAGACATGCAAGTAGAGGCTAAAATCGACGAGGCCGACATAGGTGCTGTAAAGAAAGGACAGAAAGTGACCTTCACGGTAGACTCTTACAACGGTGAGACCTTTGAAGGTACGGTAAACCAAATCCGCCTAAGTCCGAACACCACCAACAACGTGGTCACCTACACGGTCATCATCAGTGCGCCGAACCCCGAAGAAAAACTGTATCCTGGCATGACAGCCAGCATAACTATCATTACAGAATCGGAGGCCGACCTTGTTGTACCTGTGGCAGCTACCAATTGGAAGCCGACCGAAGAAATAATAAAAGCCTTACCACGTCCGAAAGACGGAGGAGAAGGTTACCATCCCGCAGCCGGCAGAGAGGGAAGACCTCAAGGAACCATGCCTGCAACCGGAAACGACCGTAACACCAAAACCGTATGGTTGAAGAACGGAGACAAGATAATGCCACGACACGTCACCGTTGGACTGGGCGACGGAGTTAACTATATAGTAAAAGGCGGGGTTTCGGAAGGCGACACCATTATTACAAACGCTTCGTACGGAACTAAGGTAAAGGGCGGCAATAACGCCAACAACCCATTCATGCCGAAAGGGCCAAACCGAGGCAGGAAAAACAGTTCGAAAGTAGCAGGGCCTAATGGTCCGGGCAGATAAAAAGAAGAACACTTTTATGAGCGAAACGACAAACGGCTCTACCGCCAAAAACGACAACCAATCCATCATCAGGATCGAGGACCTGAAACGAGACTTTATTGTTGGAAGCGAAACGGTTCACGCACTCCGCGGCGTAACCTTCAACATCAACAAGGGCGAGTTTGTCGCTATAATGGGCACCTCGGGCAGTGGCAAGTCGACCATGCTGAACATATTAGGCTGTTTAGACAAGCCCACCAGCGGGCACTACTACATCGACGGTGTAGACGCGGCCGTATGCAGCAAAGACCAATTGGCTGAAATCAGGAACAAAAAGATTGGTTTCGTGTTCCAGAGTTACAACCTGCTACCACGCACCACCTCCATCGAACAGGTAGAGCTACCACTTCTCTACAACAGCAACATAAGTGCTAAAGAACGCCGCGAACGGGCAGAACATGCGCTTGAGCTGGTAGGCATGGCCAACAGGGCGAACCATACACCCAACCAGATGTCTGGCGGCCAGCAGCAGCGTATAGCCATTGCACGCGCCATTGTAAACGATCCCGTCATACTTCTCGCTGACGAGGCGACCGGAAACCTAGATACCCGTACCTCGTACGAGATTATGAGCCTCTTCCAAAAATTGAACAGCCAGGGGGTGACCATTGGTTTTGTCACACACGAACCCGACATTGCCCTCTTCACCAAACGACAGGTTATGCTACGTGACGGTAAAATGATGAAAGACAATTTGGTCGACACCCAGTCTGCACAAGCCGCACTTGAAGCACTTCCTGCATCATCCGATTACTAAACCCAAAGAAACAGCAAACAATGAACCTTTCGAATCTGCTAAAAGTGGCCTGGGATGCCATTTTAAGGAACAAGACACGAACCCTACTCACTATATTGGGAGTGGTTATTGGCATAGCATCGGTTATAGCTATGGTCAGCATAGGCCAAAGTTCGTCGCAGAGCATCACCAACCAAGTATCTTCTATGGGTACCAATATGATTATGGTAATGCGCGCCAACCAGCGCCGTGGAGGTGTGAGTATGGGCGCCGACAACTCGCAATCACTAACCATTTCTGACGCAGAGAAAATAAAGAGAGAGGCTAAATATATCAGCTATGTTTCTCCTTTGGTTTCAGCCGGCGGACAAATTGTCAATGGGAACAACAACGCTATCGGCACCCTACAAGGCGGTTCGGTTGACTTGTTAAAAATCAGAAAGTTTGATTTGGCGGCAGGCTCTAATTTCACAGAAGACGATGTTGCCAGATACTCGAAAGTTTGCGTAATAGGACAAACAGTTATAAAAAACATTTTCCCAGACGACACTCTCAATATTGCCAATGTAGTTGGTAAGGACATAAAATTCAAAGGTATTCCATTGAAGATTATTGGTGTTTTAGAGGCAAAAGGCAGCAACAGCATGGGGCAAGACCAAGACGACATAATGATAGCCCCATACACCACAGTTCAAAAACGCTTTATAGGAAACGACTACCTGCAAATGATCTATTGCTCCGCTTCAAGCGAAGAAGTTGCCGAAGATGCCGTAACCGAAGTGGCCCTGCTCTTGCGCGAGAACCACAAACTTCTCGACCACCAATTCGACGATTTTGAAGTGCGCACACAAGCCGAAATGCTGTCAATGATGAACAGTATGACCGGCACACTAACCACCCTGCTGGCAGCCATCGCCTCCATTTCGCTCATTGTGGGCGGTATCGGCATTATGAACATCATGTACGTAACCGTTACCGAACGAACAAAAGAAATTGGCTTGCGTATGGCAATCGGTGCACGTGGGAAAGACATTCTTTTACAGTTCCTCATCGAAAGTGCTATTCTCAGCCTTATAGGCGGAGTCATCGGTATAATACTGGGGTTGATACTATCTTATGTCGGGACCTCGCTAATGGGTATGCCTTTTGTGGTTAGTTACACGGCCATAGGCGTTTCGTTTGTAGTTTGTGCGGCTACGGGCGTATTCTTCGGCTGGTATCCGGCTAAAAAGGCTGCAAATATGGACCCTATCACCGCACTGAGATACGAATAAGGAAAGGAGATAGCACACTACACCCTCATAGGCACCCTCAACAGATTATTACTGTTGGGATATTTGTAGATGAGGTCAACCTGTTCATTCCAACCGACCATAACAGTAACCAGCTTGGATTCGGCACCCTTGTTGTCGGTATGCCTTCTGTATTGTTGCCCGTCGAGTTTTTCGCGGAGTTTCCACAGCCACTGCAAATCTATTTTCGACAAAGCCGCCTCATTCATACCGAACCCGACAGCCAAAGGTTCTTTCGTGATGTGCCATGTAAAACTGCAATACGGGGTATCGGCCTCCCAATCTGACATGGGTTGGAACATTGCCTTCACCTGTCTGAGTCCGTTCGTATTGAGGACCATACCAGCTACCAGACGTTTCTTCTGTTCACAGGAGGACAAAACACCATCTTGTAGAAGCTGGTCAGTTTTTGGGTCAATAACATGGTATGCCATCTTTTCAAGCGGCGCGCACACATTAATTTCGTGTTGCAGTGTGACAAACTCGTAGTTGCCAGGAAGAAGTTCCAAGCCCTTCCTCACCGCCTGCAAAGCCCCCTCTTTATCGCCAAAATGAGCCCTTAGTTTACCCAACTGCAACCAATTCCACGGGTAATCGGGTTGCTGTACGGCTCCATATTCAGCATAGCGTAAAGCCCTTTTCAGACGTCCACAGAAAGAAAGCGCACAAGAATATCTGTAGAACCAGCGTCCGCATCCATAAGCGTAATTTTCCGCAGTCGGCATAAGGGAAACAGCTTCGAAACAATGTTCGTAACTGTCGGTATTGATACAGGCAAAGCCATACCACAACGATATTTCAAGGTCAACACGAACGTCGTCGAGCGTAAAAGCCCCCCTATCGATGCCCTCGCGAATAAACTCACGCAACGATTTGATTATTTCCACATAATCGGCTGAGTTATTCCGTTTCATTTCCTCAAGACGTTTTCTAACATCTGGCGGCATAAGCGTTTTTGGGGTCGGGATAGCAGGCCCTGGTTCAAAAACGAAATCACCATCCCCAATCCGGCGGAAGGCCGAACCAAAAGGAGCACGTAACAGCGGAAGAATCAACGAATCGACATTACACAAAGTGTTCAATTCGAAATTGCCTATATTTTTCGGATTAGAACGATACTCAGAATCATCGTCGGCAGCAAAGAAACGCCAACCGCTGTCCCACCCCAAAGTAACGGTTTCGTCGGGCTCAACCCTATAACAATAACCAATAGGTTTTCCGTCGACCATAATGCTGTCGCTAGCATAACAGTAAGGACCGTCGGACCAGTCCTTCAGTATTTGAAACTCGTGCGTCAGCCAATAAGTCTTATTGTTTTTCCCCAGCACATTCTTGCGTTTCAAACAAAGTGGAGCCACCTGTATTATCTCTAAATCGTCTTCCACCAGTTGCATAAGTTTTTGCAAACCGTTCTGCACCAGATAGTCGCATTCTTCACGATAGACGACAAACACCGACAAGAACTCAACCTGAGCACCTCCTTCTATAAAACACAAACGCATTTCATCGTCTACTTGCTCTATAAGAGTAGCCGCACACTGTTCTGTATTAGTTCCCAAAGGCGCACCATTGTCAAGCACCACGCCCGTTTTCACACCCTTGACAGCTGCATTTTCAACAAACGTTTTAAGTAAGTCGACCGGCCAAATTCTGTTTTCACGATTCCATTCCGCACAATCAGTTTGCCAGTTAGCGGGTAAATAAAAGGTAAGTTCACAACGTTCCCTATTTTCACCATCTGATCCCGGATTAAGGGACGCGCCTAATCCGACTGTCACCAAAGTGTAAAAATTTCTGTAATAAGTGGGATCTATAATGTCAATTTCAACCAACAGTCCGTTATCTAAACTCATTTGACTGAAAAACCGAGCCTCACCCATATGTTCGGCAATGTGTTTACGGATGTTTTGTAACGACGCTGGTGTGTATGTTTCGGGACGCATTTCGACAATATAACTAAATTCGGCCCAAAGTTACACAAAATGCAGTTTGTTAGATATTCTTTACCAATACAATCAGACAAAAAGGATATTAAGAGCCAGAAGACGCTACCACAGGACAATAATTTTCAAAAAAAGTAATTCAGTTTTTCATGCTTTGGTCTAGGTTTTGTATTTTTGTAGGTATATTGATAGGGTTATGAAAAGACGGGGCAAACATATTTTTCTTCTTGCATTGCTGACAACATTCAGTTGTCTGCCAGCAAGCACAGCCAATTTTGCCTCTTTTCTTGTTGATTTCATCAGCCATTCCGAAACGCAAGACAAGCAAACAGCCCCATCACTGACCATTGACGGGAAAAAATCATCTAGAGCAGGTTCACACATCCGTATGTCGACAACAACAATAGCATTGGTTTGTGCCGATTCGGTAAACGCGCCCACCATATCGAAAGGAGAGCAAAAAATGACTTTTTCCGATTTGCAGACAAAAGAGGCACTAGCATGTCATTTCAACGCCCACGGGTCAAGTTTCCAACTGAACAAAATCACTTCAAACGCCAATAGCGACCACGATTTCGTCACATTTCTGAGCGAATACTCCAGAAACCACGACCTACAGATAAAACGAACAATATTTCCAATTCCTATCCGTACATTCAAAGGAGGGAAAGAGAGCAATAGCAAACTGCTAATGCCACGCGAGTGGAACTTCATCAGTTTTTCCCAAATCTGTCCACAGGTCTGCATACTAAACAATGTAAATAACGCCAACAACCGCCGCATTTACGTTTACAACAAAGGAAGGCTGTCGCAGATATACAATTTCATTTGCATCAACCGCAAATGGTACCTTATCGAGGTGGAAAACCACCAATAGGTAGTCCCCATTATTTCACGTCAAGACATGATTCGTTCTGGCATACGCCCCCTACTTGTAGCTCTATTTACCCCGTTGTTTTTTATTGGCGCCACAGTCCGTGCCGAGATACAGCCACGCAAAACAGAAATGCGCGGAGCGTGGATTGCCACAGTCGCCAACATTGACTGGCCCAACAAATATGCCCTGCCAAGCCAGCAGAAACAAGAGTTGGTAGACCTACTCGATTCACTGCACGCCTGCCGCTTCAATACGGTCGTATTCCAAGTGCGGCCAACAGCCGACGCTTTCTACAAATCGGCTCTCGAACCTTGGTCCGCCTACCTGACAGGCACACAGGGCAAAGCCCCCTCTCCCGAATACGACCCGCTGGCATTCATTATAGAAGAGGCACACAAACGCTGCATGGAAGTCCATGTATGGTTGAATCCCTACCGCGTGATTAACGGAGGAGACACCACTCAACTAATTAAAAACCACTTGTATTTCGAGCGTCCCGAGTTGTTCGCCTGGTATGGCGGTAAGTTGTACTTTAACCCAGCCTACCAAGACGTGCGCGACTACCTGACCATGATTGTGATGGACATTGTGCTACGCTACGATTTAGACGCCATCCATTTCGATGATTACTTCTACCCCTATAAAGAGAAAGGACAAGAGTTTCCCGATGATGACGCGTTCCAAAAACTGGGCGGGAACTTCAAAAAGAAGGAAGACTGGCGCAGAAACAATGTTGACCAGGTAATAGAACAACTGCAACACACCATTAAGGCCGCACGTCCATGGGTTCAATTCGGCATAGCACCCTTCGGCAACAATAATACGAACGTGAACGAACTTTTCGCCGACGTGAAAAAATGGATTCGTAACGGCTGGATTGACTATGTGGCGCCACAACTATATTGGAACATCGGCCACCGTACGTCTGATTATGCGAGGCTGTACGACTGGTGGGGAACAGAATGCAAAAAACAGGCAGGCACAAATGCGTGCAACCTCTACATCGGGCAATACGCTTCCGGACTGGAAATATACGAGCAGGAGGCCTGGAAAACTCCAAACGAACTTATTCGGCAAGTCCGACAGAACTACAAAAAGAATGCAGATATAGGTTCTATTTTCTACAGTAACAAATACGTCATACGCAATCCGCAAGGTTTGCTTGACTCGTTAAGCAGCACCTACTACCAGTTTCCTGCCCTGCAACCTGCTGCAGGCAACTGTTACGGCAACGAATCGGAGCCACCAACGGACGTGCGCATCGAAGAAGACCGGCTCATCTGGGATTCTGTCGCAGCAAGTGGAGGAAATGCTATCCGCTACTACATCGTATATGCACTGCCAGAAGATTCCAACGACAACCAACTACTATCAGAACGCATCGTCACTACCACTCCCCGGCAGAATGGCGGCATTTACCTGCCAAACTATTGCGAGCAACTGCCAGCTGGCACAAGACTGGTGGTAACCAGTTTCAACAAATATAGGAAAGAAAGCAAGGCCAGCAACTGTGTTTCGACCAAATGAAAAAAATCACCCCATATGAAGCAGGGCACTGATGTTGGAAGCGAACATCCTGACTGCCATCGCCAGCAAAATAATGCCAAAGAACTTCTTTAGAATATAGTTGATGGTCTCTCCCATCAGTTGCTCTATCTTTACCGAGAATTTTAAGACAATAAAGACCACGACCAAATTTAAGAACAGGGCTGTAGCAATAACGCTCTTCGGAAACTCGGCCTGAAGGGAGATGAGCGTGGTAATACAGCCAGGACCCGCAATAAGCGGAAAGGCAATAGGTATAACCGTCGCATCGTCGGAGGAACGCCCCTTAAAGAAATCGGTCTCCAATATCATCTCCAACGACAAAAACAGCAGCACAATAGACCCCGCAACCGCAAAAGAAGAGAAGTCGACATTAAACAGGTTGAGGATAAACTCGCCGGCAAACATAAAGACATACAAGATAGTGGCTGCTATAGCCACCGTCTTCACCGCATTTATCTTCTTCCCGCTTTTCTGCAAATCGACCAACACGGGCAGTGCGCCCATGGTATCGATAACCGCAAAAAGCACCATAAAAACCGAAAATACACTTAACCAATCCATACCTTACGTTTTTTTATACGAATATAACAACGAAAGGTGAAAAACGCATCACAAGCCCCCGATTTATTTATCGCTCCAAAAAGTCCGTTGTTTTAGAGATGTGACACAATTCAGGCAGAAAAATAAAAAAAAACGGGGAAAAAGACATTTTCGCCCGTTTTTTTGTTGTAACTTTCACGATAAAGAAAGCAAAAAGATCTATCCAAATATGGACAAAAAAAGAATATATGCAGATATAAAGCAGATAGCCGACAAACTAGTTAAGGATGGCGACAAATTCTCACGTGCCGACCTCGCCTACGAATTAAAAATGTGGGGTATCGACCGCGACTCTGAAGAAGTGTCGAAACTGGTTTGGGAAGCCTACCGCTATTATAACCAAGACAAAAATATTGACATTGCCTATACCAGCAACGGAGGGAAACAGACGGTCGTTGAGGAATACCGGACTAAGGCCCTTTTCGACGAGGGGCAACTGGACAAGGCATTCAAAAGCACCAAAGTAAACGCAAAAAAGACAGAGAGTGAATTGGCCGATCTTGCTGTCTTGTCGAAAGAGGCGGTCAATACCGACCTTGTTCAAAGTGCGGGATCGCTTGTCAACACTCTTAGCGGCAGCAACGGCATTGCTAACATTAAAGACAAAGCGGCCCTTTTATTGGACCGTTACACTGCACTAATTGACGCATACAACGATGCACAATACGATGTTAAAATCTCTATAAACGATTTCGTCACCCTACGGAACAGCATCAACGAATTATACCGCAAATATGCGTCAACACTGACCAACGTGTTTGGCGACCGCATCAAACAAGTCGCCCCCGACCTTTTCGACTTTGAAAAGATCAGCTACCTCGACACCAAGTCCATGCAAAAGAACATAGAGTTGTCGTTTAACAAAATCGACGACCAATGCGCCCTTCTAATCGGTGAGGTGAAAGACTCCTTCAAAAAGAGTCTGCAAAAAAGTTTGAGCGATTTCCGCTCTGCCGGAAAGACCAATAAAGAAATTGGATTGATAATGGCTGGCATTGATATGCTGAACCATTACATCGATGCAGAAGAAAAAACACTGCGAATGCAGAACGAACTGACAGCACTGAAGGGCTACATCAACCACGACGTCAACCAAATTAACGTCGACCGCAACCGTCTGTTCACCATCTACCGGACAATGAACGACGTATACGTTCCGAAAGCGCTTGCTTTCTTCAAACATGCCGACAGGTTGATGGACAACGAGTTGAAATTTATTTTAGACGCCATCTACTCCGCGCCAGACGCCAAAAGGCTCCGCTCCGAGCGAGACAACATCATCGTTCAAATCAAAGAGTTGGAGAGTTCTATTACCGACCACCTGCGTAATGTGGACCTCTACGAATGGATGATAAAAGAAGAGAGCAACGAACTTGACATAAAACTGCCGGTTTACCTCGACGCCAAGCAACGCAAACCTGCAAAACCAAACACCATGAAGAACGTGGTGACTTTCGGTAAGGCTAAAAAAACATACAACAGGGCCGTTTTCGAATGGGAAAAAGCATGCGCCCCCCTTGTTACCAGCTACGAGGAAATGAAAGTCAGACTCGATATGAATACGGTCGAGCTAGACAAGCACAAGCAGGCTCTAAAAGAATGTCAGGCAAAACACAGAGAGTTGAAAACCAAACTCAACATCATCAACTACGAACTTTTAGACAGAGTCGGATCTTCGGCTGACGCAAAAACCGCCCTTTCCAGCCACCTTAAGCCTTTAATCGGGCTGTTACGCTTAGGTAAGGATATTATGGAGAGCAAACTTGACAAGAACCTAATGCGTGTGGCCAACGTTACAGACTTCAATGCACTGACCGAACTTCCTGACTTCATTTCAGAGAACATCGACCAACTAGTTGCCAATATAAAGGAGGCTGCTACTGCCAAGGCAGAGCAAGGGAACTCGGATTCAGTCGAAATAACCGAAAGGCCTTTCGAAAACGGGACAATTCCGGAACGGCCTACCGACATCGACGCCCAAGAACGGCTTGCACAACAATTGCTCGACGGCGGAGTCTCCGTTATGAACGCATGGCTGAAAATCGGGAAAGAGGAATTGCGCCAACGCAAAGCGGCCAATGGTTACGATGCCGAGTTAAAGAGCCTGCAGCTGCTGTTTAAAAAATATATGGACCAGATCGACAACAAAAGTGCCTACCTGAACGAGGTGCTGAAACACATCAACACGTCGAAAAACAGCGAGGAACTGCGCGATGCCGTGCTCGAATTGGGAGAATGGGATGCCAACAGCATCAGCGAAAAAGACTGGGAAGACTTTTTGAACGGCGACAAAGCACTGGAAATATGATTCAGACCAAGTGGCCAAGTGGCGAGAATGTATTCTTCACTTCCGACACACACTTCGGGCACCAAAACATCCTCCAATACGCACAACGTCCGTTCAAAACAATAAAAGAAATGGACGAAACCCTAATTGCGAATTGGAACCAGACAGTACCAGACAATGCGACAGTCTACCATCTGGGCGACTTCTGTTTTGGCGACGCCGAAAATGTGGCAAGAATAGTAGAGCAACTGAATGGTAACATTGTCCTCATAAAAGGCAACCACGACCGGAACATCGACCAACGTTGCATCCACTTGTTCCAGGAGGTCTACGACCAACACTCCTTACTGATAGAGGGACAGCGCATCTTGCTAAACCACTACCCTATACTTTGCTATGCAGGAACCTACAGTAGCAGCAAACCCACCTGGCAACTGTTTGGCCACCTGCACCTGAAGGCAGGAGGAAGCGGTGCCGACTTCAACCGGGTTTCCGTCTGTTTCCCCTACCAATACGATGTGGGGGTTGATCTGAACAATTATGCGCCCATCAGCTGGCAACAACTGCGCGAGCGCATATTATTCCAAATTCAGAACAACACCAATATAACCTATTGGTTGAAGCATCCGAACACAGAAAAAGACTAGAGACATGGAGAGTTCAAGAAGAAGAGATACCATACAGCAAAACGGATTCGACAATCCAAAAGAACGCGAAGAGATAGCAAAAGCCGTTGCCGCTGAGGAAAAACACCGCCAGAAGGAAGAAGCGAAACGGAAGGAATTGTTAGAGTCTCCCTTGTTCCAAACCATGACGACCATCAAAAACGTTATGGACCGCTTTATGATCGACCCCATCATCGGATTGTTTGTACCAGCAGCAGGAGACATCATTTCAGGCATATGTGCCCTTCCGTTCATTTATTTCTCGCTGTTCAAGGTTAAATCGGTCAGACTTACGCTCGCATGTATCTTCAACACCGTGGTCGACTTGTGTATAGGCATGCCTCCAATCATAGGCGACGTGCTCGACCTGTTCCACCGCTCCTTTAAAAAGAACCTCGACATGATTGTCGGCTATGTGAACAACGACCAGGAAGCCATCCGAGACGCCCGCATCCGAAGTTTGTGGGTTGTCCCGCTACTGCTTGTGTTTGTCGCCCTGCTGTTTATCGTCTACAAAGTTATCTGCAACATTATCTACTACTGGTAAGCTAGCCGCCTATGCCGAGCAAAGGCAACAAATAAGGGGTAATTATTGCCGTAAGAATACCATTTAAAGTCAGCCCCAGACTGGCATAGGCACCGTATTTACGACTACGCTCCATCGCTGCCGATGTACCCACCGCATGTGAGGCCGTTCCCATAGAAAGTCCCTGAGCGATAGGACTTTTAACCCGCCCCAATGTAAGTATTTTAAAGCCCAACACTGCGCCCAAAAGGCCGACACAGACCACCACAGCCGCTGTCAGCGAAGGTATTCCGCCCAACCCCCTGGTCACCTCCATGGCAATAGGAGTCGTCACCGACTTCGGAGCCAGCGAAACAATTACTTCGTTAGTCGCACCCAGCACTTTGGCGACCAAAACCACACTCACAATTCCGACCAGACACCCCACCAATTGAGAGAGGAGAATAGGCAAAAGTTGTTTCTTTATCTGTTCCAACTGAAGGTATAGTGGGACACCCAGGGCCACCACAGCCGGTTTCAGCCAGAAGTCAATCATCATTCCGCCCTTTTCGTAGTCGGTATAGGGGATTCCAGTCACAGAAAGGAAGAGAATCAACAAAGTAATTGTCACCAGAATCGGGTTTAGCACCACCCAACCCAAACGCTTCTGCACCAGTTTCGCCGCAAAAAAGAGCAAAAAGGTGAGAAAAATAAGGAAATACTGGTTCTTAAAGAATTCCATACTTTTATTCTTGATTTTTAGCAGATTTGTTTCGGACCCACTGGTGAGTCCATCCCGTCACCACCAATACCAAAGCCGTACTGACAATGGTAGCCGCCACAATAGGAAGAAACTGAGCCTTAATGATGTCGAAATAGAGCATCAGCGCCACACCTGGCGGCACAAAGAAGAAACCGAGGTTTGCAATCAGGAAGTCGCTCAGTCCCTTCACCCATTCCAGTTTTACCCATCCCAATTTTAGCAGAAGGGTCAACAGCAACATACCAATAATACTGGAAGGCAGTTTAATGCCAGTAAGAAAAACCAGTAGTTCACCAGCCGCAAGGCAGCCGAACAAAATCGCACACTGACGTATCATATCATTAAAACATATAGCCAAAACAGATCCACAAACCGAACTTCTCGGTCACATTGCTCCAGTTGACGTTAACTTCAGCCGGACCAACCGGCGTTTTATAACCATAACCAAGAGCTGCACCATACAGTTTGTCGTCTACCAAGAAATTGTTGATTTTTTCGCTAGAACAACCATAATTACCCACCCCGAACAAATAGTGGTTGTTGCCCAAACGGCCCCTTAAAGTAAGGCCGACAGCGGCCATCTTGTTTTCGGTGGTCTCGAAATAGTTCACACCGGCGAAAGGGAGCTGTTGTGGTAGGTAATGTCCCATTCCCGACACGCCGCCAATCGCATTCTTGTCGCCAAGCCTGAGTTGTTCGGCGGTATTCACAAAGCGTCCCCAAAGGGCAGGCACCAGGGTTAGGCGTTCTGTCAGAGGCATATTGTGCTCATACGACAATTCAAGCACCGACAATCCGTAGTCGTCGTGATATCTCACCCAGTCGTCAGTCATGAAAGTATAGCGCACCGTCCAATTCTGTCCCTTGTGCGGGTAGACAGGAGTGTCGCGGTTGTCGAAACGCAACGAAGCGTAATAATTGATGTTTGTTTCGGCATCGTATACAGAAGTCCCGAAAAGACTGTTTGCAGCAGAGAAGCCAGCAGAAGTGAGCAGGTGGTCGAAATTACGTTTGGCATAATCGGCAGCCAGCGTCAGTTTAAGGTAGTTCCACGTGCGCAGAAAAGCAAGTCGTGCGAATTGTTCGTGAAAATCCCAGTCAACCACACGTTTTCCTTTCGAATAAAGTTTAATCTCGTTGTAGCTGAATTTGTATGTACCCTCTAAGGTCCAATGACGCATAGGCTTGAACGAGGCGTTCAACTTGCCGTAACTGCGTCGTCCCAGTCGTAATTGTCCGCCAAATGTCGGTCTGAGTTTCAACGGCGACTTGTAGACTCCACCCACCAACACCGAGGCTAGTTCCTCGTTGTCGAGCCGCAACCCTGCCCCCAGCGTACAGCCATGGTCCGCATTCAGAATGACGTCTTCCGCCTCTGGAGGTACAGGCATACCCGGCATAGGCGTAATAAGCGTGTCGGTCGGAAGGTTCAGGCTTTCACGCAAGGCAATCAGCTCGTCTTTATGCTTATACCCGGCTTCCAGGCCACGTTGTAACAGCATCTCGATAGCTTCGGTCGAGAAACTGGCGGCAGTGAATCCGTCGGCATTCACGTTAATGTGCAGGTCAATAAGCTTCATATTTTCAGGCACCTTGCTGTCGATAATGTTTGAGGTCATTTGCGACACCACATCGAGAGGTGTAACAATATCGTCGGCAGTATTGGCCGTTTCGCTTTCCCGGTCAAGCGTCACTCCTATTATCACATCGGCCCCCATCTTTTTAGCAATGTCTGCCGGGAAGTTGTTTGCCATTCCACCGTCAACCAACACCATGCCGTTGGTATGAATAGGGCTAAACACACATGGGATGGACATACTAGAGCGGATGCAGGTCGCAAGGTTGCCACCATACATATCCACTTCCTTACCAGAAACAATATCGACCGCCACACAGGCGAAAGGCACTTTCAAATCGGCAAAATTCATACTATCGGGGCAATTGGGAGTCAACGCCTTAAACAGATTCAAGACAGCCTCACCACTCAGCACGCCTCCCTTCAGATGTCGTTTGCTGTTACGGAAAGCCGGGATAGTGACCATATACTGTTCGGCATTCTCGCGGGTGATAAAGTCCTTTTGGCTACGGTCCGACTCATTCAGTAACAAGTTGGTCCAGTCTTGGCTACGGTAAAGGCTGTCGAGTTGGTCGGTAGAGTAACCATAGGCATACAGGCCACCAACAATCGAGCCCATACTGGTACCTACAATATAGTCGATAGGCACGCCAAGCGACTCGATGACCTTCAGCACGCTGACGTGTGCGGCACCTTTGGCTCCACCCCCACTGAGCACCACGCCAACCTTCAGACGTTTCGGAGCAGGATCCGCCCCAACAGTATTACTAGAGTCTATAATTGTACGCAATGAGTCAACCGATACAGAATCGGGCACTTGTGCCGTTATCGGGCAAACAGAAACTGCCATCAGCAGAAAAGCCGACAACGCAAATCCCTTAATTGGTAAGTTCATAAAAATCCTATTTTCTTCCTACAAAATTAAAGTAAAAGGCCGAGGTTTTCCAAAAGATTAAATAACATCCATTACCTGTTACAGCCACAAGCTGAACAAACATCAGACCCTCCTGCAGTTCTATTCATAGATTCGTTATAAAGGCATAGCGGAACAAGTCGCCACCCCGAAATCAAGCCATCGTCCTCAATTGGCAGTAGGCATCGTTGATTTCCTTAAACCTGTCGGATAAGACGTTCTTAAGTACAGGATTTTGGACCGTGTCGGGGTGATATTTTTTTGCAAGTGCACGATAGGCTCTGTGCACCTCCTCCTCAGTTGCGTTCTCCGTCAACCCGAGAACCGAGTAGAACTGAGTTTTGTCTACCTTAGCGGCAACCGCCGAAGCATTTCGTGTGCCTCTGTATTGCTTATAATTACCACCTCCATTAACCAGATGGGCATAACGTGTTCTAAAGTATGCAATATCGCTGTCAGACATTTTCAGATTAGGTAGTATTTTCATCAACACAGCCCATTCACTACCCGAGATATTATTATCGACAGAAGCAATAGAAAAGAGCAACTCGCAAATGGCATAACGGTCAATATACTCAAGAAAATAACTGTTTATCTGACTACATGTTTTCCGGATGTTAACACCTTTACATGCGAATATAACTTGAAGAAGATTCCCAGCATCTGTGTCGTCATACATTTTGAAAGCAAAATCTCTCACCACCCCATATTCTTTTTCATCAATCTCATTGTCTGCTTCAAGTACACTACAGATAACCGCTCCCAACGCCCTAAGTTCAGGAGCAGAGCTACTATAGTCAAAGGAATTTATTTTTCTTACCGTTTTTTTCGAACGGCCAAAATTCACCTTTTTACAGACTGTAATTACGGCCAGTAAAAAAATAATGAACATATAGAGAGCAGCAAAGCCAACGACAACAAACGTTAGCACATTGACTATGTCAGCCAGCGCCTCAACACTCAATAACATCATTCTTTATCCTTTAATAAGTTAACCTGTTTTTGTAATTCTTACGCAAATAATCGTCTAATGTACAGTTTGCAAACATATCTCTATATCGATTAACGACAGCCGATTTTGCACCATAGTTTTCCAGATATATGCACACACACTGGTAATAATCATCAAAAGAGAACAGCTTAATCCGATATGCCAGCAGATAAATTTTGACCACTTCGAGAAAATGTTCCCTTTCTTCTCCTTTTAGCTGGTCAACCAGTTCCAGATTTTCAAATTTTGGCATATTGGCTTTTTCCCACTTCTTTATCCAATTGGTCAGTTCCGCACCAACAGGAATTTTTCGCTTTTTACAAAACCGGATAGTAGCCAGGGCTGTCAACATCTTTTTCCTGAAGCCGACACCATTGGCTTCGTATTCATTGTCAGTCAGTTTAATGTCAATTTTCACTTTGTTGTATTCAGACTCAACAGATAGGGAATCGATTGTCATTTTAAACAAGGAATAAGGGGCTCCGATGCACATTTCCCTGTCATAGAATTCTCGTTTGATTAGTTCAGCCAGTTTACCATTCTTCTTTGCACTTACAAATTTATCCATATAGCAACAGAAACGGTTTCCTTCCTCTATTTTCAGGTTGCTGTTGTACGCATCTATATGTTTCTCATAGAGGTCAGTCAAAAAATCCATCACCTTCACATGTTCAGAATAGCTAAGCTCCATTTTGCCAGTCGACTTATAGAGTTTCGCCAAATAAGCGGCATAAAAAGGCAGATAATGCTCATTTTTTTCAAGTAACCTCACAAAGTTTGGTGTTTTCACTTTCATTTTGTCAGTGACCCCACACAGGTCTCCATAGTTAAAGACAGCCCCCATACTGACCTCAATACACCGGTCATCCTTCTTTTTATAGATGTCTTCGAAGTGGTTCAAAGAATAGTCGCTCAACCGGTCAATAATCAGTTCCTTATCATTCAAGTCTTCAAGTTCCTTTTGAAAAGACGATGGATCACACTGGGCAAACACCGAAAAAGCCAATAATAGGACCGCTATTAAAGAAAAAAGGTAGCGCATAGTTATCTCAATATCATCAATTAAAAATAACGACAAGAGTCAGTATACCATTCTCACCAGTCTTTTAAACCGTTCCACACAGAAATCAGTCCAAACCGTACCCAGCACAGCAGCACCTCCAAAAGAATAAGGAGCAAGCAGGGGGAGCGTATTTTCATCGATTCCACCCAACGCTATAACTTTTTCATTTATCAGGCCACTCGCAGAGGCCTCTAATAATTCAGCCTCCGAAAATGCCGCATTATAACCACGTTTCGAGATACTGTTAAAGACAGGGCTGAAAAAGACATAATCAAAATTGGAAGTTTGCCGCAGTTCTTCGAAAGAATGACACGATTTGCTGAGCCTAAGTTTTCTTTTCCCTTGATAATTTTTCTGCCGTCCACTCAAATGAACACCCCCAACCAAAAATTCGTCAGCCAATTCGAAATGGTCGCCCAGCGAAACACGAGACAGATATTCCTCGGGCAAGTTTCGCAATACCCGTCGGTAAGACTCCGCACTGGCATTTGGTTTGCGCAAGTGAAGCAGGAATCCAGAATCGGCAGACAATAGTTCAACGATTTGTTCCACCTCCGTCTCATAGGGTTCAGGGCGCGTTATCACCACCAACTGTGGATGTTTGCATTTAAAGACAGACATACAGCAACATATAGTTTACCTCACGAAGATAAGAGATTATTTGTATTTTTGCAAAAAATCCCCAAAAACTTGAAAATCGGGCGGGCTGACTATGCTGAACAACACTCAATTATTAGCACTATTGCAATTACCCAACTTAGGCAGGAAGAGCATCGCTGCCATGGCAGAATATGCCCTTTTGGCAAAAAAAAGCGTAAATAACATACCAGAATTTCACGATTTCATCGCTGAATGTAAAGACCGGAAATTAACCCGTGGAGGGACGAACTACCTATACACCGAAATAAACACAGCCTATGCCCTTGCGGTCAGGATAGAAGAAGCCGCCGAGAACGCCGATATACAGATTACCTCGTACTTCGATAAAAACTATCCGAAAAGGTTGCTCCATTTGAAAAAAGACGGAAAAAGCGACAGTCCCGTCCTTTTGTTCAGCAAAGGCTGTCTGAAGATTATAGACGAATGCCCTTCTGTTGCAATCATTGGTACCCGTACGCCTTCCATTGGCGGCAGCTTAGGCAGCACGCACATTGCTGAAGAATTTGGAAGAGAGGGGTTCAACATTGTCAGCGGACTGGCTCTGGGTTGCGACACCGCCGCCCACAAGGGAGCGCTTAACGTTGGGGGCAGAACCACAGCCATACTCGCTCATGGTCTCGATTCGGTATATCCGCCTGAAAACAGACTTCTTTTACAGGAAATTATCGACAACGGAGGGTTGGCCATCTCAGAATATCCCATAGGCGTCAGGCCACAACAGATTTACTTCGTAGAACGCGACAGGTTACAGGCAGGCATCGCCGATGCCACTATAGTGGTAGAGGGGCGCAAAACCAGCGGAGCACGCCATGCGGTAAAAACATCAATAGCCCACCAAAAACCCACCTACTACACCCAGTGGTCGACAGACTTTGCCCAGCTCGAAGCAGGAAGTCTGTTTGCTGAGAACGCCACCACCCTACTCGACGAGAATACATTACACCCTGCCATCGACAGACTGAAAAATGAGTTCAATAAGAATTTCAACTGACGCAGCAGGGACTAGTCCAAAACAAATTTTAATTATCTTTGCAAATAGAAGCCTTCTGGCCTCCACACACAACCAAACTAAACTGATAAAGAGATGAAGAACTGGAAAGCTGCCTTTATGGCGCTATTGCTATACTGTTTATATGCCGCGAACACCCATGCGCAAGAAACTAGTGCTCCCCTTATAGGCACCGCTGCGGTAAATAAATTTGTCGCAACCGACGGTTTGCAAGCTGCCGGACTCGGCTACTTGGTGAAGGAAGTAGAGAGCGGGAACGTGATAGCCGAATACCAGTCGGGCTACAACCGCATCCCCGCATCAGTAACCAAGCTACTGACCACCGCCACAGCATTGGAGATACTGAGCGACACTTTCAGTTTCGTCACAAAGCTCAACTATTCGGGCTTTATTAAAGACTCGGTACTGTATGGCGACCTCTACATTGTAGGGGGAGGCGACCCCACCTTCGAATCAGACTTCTTCACACACAACCCCGTGTTTGAGCATATGGCCGCCGCCGTAGAAACGGCAGGCATAAAAAAAATAGAAGGCGACATTGTAGGCGATGCCTCTCTTTTCCAACGCAGCGGGGCTAACGGCGACTGGTTGCTGGAAGACGTAGGCTCTTATTATGGTCAAACCCCTAGCGCTATATGCTTTCACGACAACCTCTTCATGGTAACCTGCTCGGGGTCCGACTCGGCTGCAACCGCCACCATTGAAACCATTCTGCCAAGGACAAACCTTCTGACAATTGACAACCGACTGCAGAGCGGTACGCCTGTCTGGTGGCACATTTACGGTGACCTTTACAGTTGGAACAAAATTGTGCGTGGGCGCATACCCACCGGTAAAAAAACGCTTGTAAAAATAGAGATTCCCGACCCTGCCCTTTTTGTGGCTGACTCGCTACGCATCGTACTCGACCGCAACGGCATCTGCAGCAACAAAAGCCGATCGACCATCTGGACCAACGAACGGGCGCCCGAAGGAAACACTATCTACCGCTTTTTCTCCCAACCAATAAAGGAAATAGCGAGGCAGACAAACTTCCACAGTGTCAACCTTTTCGCCGAGAACCTATACCTCTATATGGGTTTACAGAACGGAGAAATCAGCAATTACGACTTGGCAACGGCTGCCGTCAACAAGTACTGGAACACACACGGAGTTCCAATGACCCGGACCCATCAAGTCGATGGTTCCGGACTCTCGATGAAGAACGCCATCAGCCCCGCCTTCCTTACCGACCTACTCATCTATATGAAGAAAAAAAGCCGCTATGCCGACTCTTTCACCGCCTCGTTGCCAACCGCAGGAAAACAGGGAACGGTTAAGCACTTCCTGGGTGGGACCCTGTTGTCGGGGAAAACATTCTGCAAGAGCGGAAGTATGGACCGCGTTCAGAATTTCAGCGGCTACGTCATTTGGAACAATAAATGGTATGCGTTTACCATTATGGTAAACAACTTCGACTGCACCCGCAAACAAGTCCGTGCAGCCATCAGTAACCTACTGGTTGACACTTTCAAGGCTATTGGTGGGCCAGATGCGGTTGTAAAGAAGAAACCTGCCGCCAAAAAGCCGGCCAAGAAGTTGAAAAAATAAAAAGATTCCTCTTATTAAGAAGAACATTTGCCCATCTAACATTTTATTTATACTTTTATTTCCAAAAAAGAAAAATCACGTAATGAGAAAGATTATTTTTGGTGTAGTTTCTACCTTCTTCGTTTGCATAACATCGTGTAAAGTAGAGGATTACAATCTGTCTGATATCAGTACAGACGACCTTGTAGTGAATACCGCCGTAAGTTCGCCCATTGGACAATGTTTCATTTCTGTGGAAGACCTGGTAAAGCAACAAGACATTGAAGGCCTAGGCTACGGAGATGACGGAGTTGTTGTATTCGCCTACGATACAGTCCAACATTTCCAGATAGACCCTATCAATACAAACGGGTTCTACAGCCAGGAGGTCCTCTCGGGCTACGACTTGTTCGAAGAAGAGATGGGGAAAGCCGGCATCACAAAAGAACAGGCCGTTATGATGAACAAACCGGTAAAACTGACATTACCAAGGAACGACCGTATCAAGATTACTACAAAAATCGGGTTGAAAGACCTTGTTGACGACACGCAATACCGCATAGACAGCGTCATCTTCAAGGAAGCTCCCGTACATGTCATACTACAATCTAATATCAACGGTCTGTTGGAAAACTGTAGTGCCAGTATAGGTTTTAGCGGGAATAAGATAGACGATCTGGGCTACAAGCCGAGCGCCGACAAACCCTTTATGGTCGACCTGGGCTCTACAGTCTTAAGGATGGCCAATACCGACAGCGTTGAAGTAGACTGCTACCTCGATGTTAACAAACAAACCAAAATATCAATCACTCCAGAAAGCAATGTTGTCATCAACATAGCCACAGGCGACGCTATGTGGAAAATAGAAAAAGCCTGGGGCGTATTCAACGGCTTGGAACAGCAGTTGGGCCACGAGGTTATTCCTATCGACATCTACGATCAGGAAGAAGACGGAGTGAAGTTCAACTTGCAGGTAGAAGACCCGAGAATTTCACTGAAAGTACACTCTAATATCGGCATACCTTTCCGTTTGGGAGTAGACAAACTAGAGGCTACTAACGGGAAAAAGACCGAAACCGCCATATTTGAAAACGGGAAACAGAGTTACAACAAAGATTTGAACTATGCCAAAAAAGTGGGCGACAATATTACCGCTTTAGACGTCACCTTCAACAAAAAGAACGGAGGTATTGACAAACTGGTCAACATGCTGCCTAAAGAAGTGACACTTGACTACCGTTTCGAAGCTGTAGACGGCGACTTGAACGGGAAGGAGAACTATTTCATCACCGATGATGCCTACATCGATATGATTTGTAAAGTTGAGTTGCCAGCCTACCTGCGCAAAGGCAGCTATATATTGTCGAGTGACACCATTAAGGACATTGAGTTTGGCGAAGACTTGGGCGACAAGTACTCGTTCAAATACGTGAAACTTAAAGCCCTTGTAAGCAACACACTCCCATTCAACGCAAAAGTCAGCTTCTTTTTCCTGCAAGAGGATGAAAAGACGGGTGAAATCAGCATTATACCCGACAACAACATTAACAAGAGCATTAACGTTAAAGCCGGAAGAATCAACAGTAAGAGCCACATCGTTGAACGTTCGGCCAACACTTTCGAACTGTTGGAATTCAAAGAAAGAGATATTCCTAGTTTGAAAAAGGCCAAGCACATCCTCATTATGTACGAGGTCGCTGTAAACGAATTCGACAAAGTCAAGGTAACGCGCAACAACAAACTCAACATTGTTCTGAATGCATCGGCAAAAGGCAGTGTCAACGTCGGCAAACTAAACGAGACTAAAGAAGATGAAAACAACTAACACAACATACAGAGCATTGGCGGCCATTGCGGCTTTACTGTGTCTGTCGAGCACAAACGCACAGACAAACACACAATATTTCATGAAATGGAATCCGCAACAGCACCAGTTGAACCCCGCATTCCAGCCTGCCGGAAAATTCTATATAGGTGTGCCCGGACTGTCTTCTATCAACTTCAACCTGGGCAACAACAATCTGGTTTTCACCGATGTGATACAAAACGTAACCGTCGATGGCAAGAAAAAAACGGTCTTGTTCCTCGACAAGAATGCAAAAAGAGGTAGTGTTGACGACTTCCTGGACGCAATGGGAAGCAACACCCGCATTTTTTACGACCACCGTATCAACCTGATAGATTTCGGTTTCAAGTTGGCTGACGGTTTCGCCACTTTCAACATCTCGAACCGTGCCAGCACCAACCTTTTACTGCCCAAAGCCATACCAGAGCTTGCCCTTAAAGGCATAGAGGAAGGTGAAAAATTCAAGATGAAGGGGAACGACTTTGCCGTTGACCTCACCGCCTATACCGAACTGGGGTTGGGATACAGCCGTGCTTTGAACGACAAACTGAATGTAGGTGCAAAATTTAAGATACTGTACGGACACGGGAACGTCCATACCAACTTTTCAGACGTCACCATTACCGGTAACGAGACAATGTGGGAGTTGAAAGGCGATGGCGACGTTAGGGCTGCGATTCCCGGCATTCGTATTTATGAAAACGAGTTAAGTCAGATAGACAGTATGACATTTGACGAAGACTTGAAGACGCGCGACTTTACCAGGCCCAAAGGTTTTGGTTTTGCGGTTGATTTGGGTGCGACCTACAAGGTTTTACCAGAACTGACCGTTAGCGCAAGCGTGCTTGACCTTGGTTTCATACACTGGACCAGGAGTTTGAACCGCTTCGTCAAGAAAGGTGACTTCGTTTGGGACGGTATCACTTTCGATATCAACGACGATACCACCGACTATGGCATTAAATACCAAGAAATGTTCGACGAAATGTTTAATGTCGACCACAAGCCTTCGTCGTACAGCACTTGGTTGAACTCCAAATTCTTGTTAGGAGGCGAATACTCCCTCTGGAACGACCGTTTAGGCTTAGGCTTGCTGGCTAAGGGACAATTCTACCGGGGAAAACTTTACGGGAATGGAACCGCCAGCGTAAACTTCCGTCCTTGGAAACAGTTGTCGGCGACAGTTGCCTACGGCCTGTTTGATGGAGAATGGAACAATTTGGGAGCCGGTCTGAATCTGAATGCGGGTCCTGTCAACCTGTTCTGCTCGGTCGACAACATACCTTTCAGGTACGCGAAAAGCGATGGTGCCCTTATCCCTTCAAACACCGAAAAAGTACAAGTTTCACTGGGTATGAACCTCTTCTTCGACTATACGCCGAAAAAGGAGAAGAAAAAGAAACAGAAAGAGCCGGAAAAACCAGTCTTGGTTGAGGTTACCGACACGACTACCGACATGAACATCGTAAGCGATACCGCTGTTGTAAGCACCGAGAAGATAGACTCTTCGATAGTGAGCGACTCTAACCTCGGCATCGACACTTCTGTTGTTGAAAAACCAGTCAAGTCGAAAGAACTTTCCGACAATCTGAAGAAGCTACAAAGCGAGACAAGCAACATCAAGTTCTTGAACTACAAAGAGCACCTGATTGCCATTCACCCAATCAGCTACGCGACACTCGACAAAATAACGAAGGAATTGAACGATGATCCGGACGTAAAAGTCACCATCGAGTGCCACTCGGCCATCATCCGCGACACCAACTTCACCTATTGGATGACCGAAGAACGTGCAAACCTGATTCGCGGTTACTTCATTGAAGGTGGTATCGATGCAAGCCGCATCACCACTGTTGGTATGGGTGCAGACAAGCCAGTTGCCAAGGGTAACACTCCGAGCGCGAACAAAGCGAACACAAGGGTAGTTCTTATCTTCAGCAAATAACATTTCCACCCGGCCGACTAAAATACAGAGCCGGTATAAAACAAGCGGGGGCCGTCATAAAAACATGACAGCCCCCCGCTTTATTCGTCATAATACAACCGAAAAAAACGGAATTGAGAAGAAAGGTACCCTGTTTTTTTAATAAAATTTCCATTTTTAATTGGCAAAGAATATTTTTTATATAACTTTAAATCAATCAAAACCCTATTCAATATAAAAAAATATTTGCTTCTTTTAACGGGACTAGCCTCTATCGTTTTTGCAGCGAATGTCAATGCAACAGAAAATGAATCTTTCAGAATAATAACGATTAGCGGCTAAGCCGATAAGCATACCTATGTAGACCTAGGCCTTCCAAGTGGAACCTTATGGGCGACCTGCAATGTGGGCGCAAACAATGCAACCGAACCTGGCAACTTCTATGCATGGGGAGAAACCGAACCCAAAGAAGAATACAGCTGGCAGACCTATAAATGGACCGGAAAACAAAAGGTCATCAACAAATACAACAACCCAAACTTTGGTAATCCCGACTAAACATGTGCTAGATGCAGAAGACGATGCAGCAACCGTTAATTGGGGTAAGAAATGGCGCACTCCAACCAACGAAGAGTTAACAGAACTTCGCATCCACTGCAACTGGGAATGGACAAGAAACTACAACGGAACAGGTGCTGTTGGCCGCATAGGCATATCGAAAACAAACGGCAACATCATCTTCCTTCCTGCAGGTGGTTACCGTTTCTCAACTAACGTGAAGAGCGACAATGAAGACGGTGGTTATTGGTCGTCAACGCTGTGCGACAACTATTACTACCGTTCCTATAGCTTTAACTTCCGCGACATCAACATCGAGTGGCACCACAGCCGTCGTTTCAGCGGCCGTAATGTCCGTCCTGTCTTGATAAAAAAATAAGCGTTTCTTAAACGGGTGAATAGAGGACTTAGTCCTTGGCTGTCGGAAACTCTTTTATGAATGTATAGCGGGTGTTGATGCAAAAACAGGCTAGATAGACATTGCTTAGGGAATAGTGCACGTCGATATAGGTCTGGAAGTGGGCACACGACATTGGCGGCATTGAACGTGCACGCAACAGTATCCCCATTGCCGATGTGTCGTCAAGCAACCACTTCGAGTAGTCGGTTAAAATCAAGTTGTCCACTATATTATCAAAACGACACCGACGCAACCAGAGTTGGAGTTCCATAACTTTTAGTTTCGTCATTATATCGCAACGCAAAAGCCCTTGCGAAAACAGCAAGGGCTCAAAACCATCAAAATTCAGTAACAAAAGAATGGCTTATTTTTTTTGTTTGTTTAAAATGTAAGCCAAAATACCTGCAATACCTGCAACACCTACAAAAGTTAATCCATTAATCGCACTGTTCAAGGCCTCGGCTTTATTGCGTTCAGAAAGCATTCGGAATTCGTGTTCATCCGAATGCTTAAGATAATCAGCTCGTTCATTTTGAGGCAAAGTAGACAATGCCTCATTCCGAAGTTGACGCATTTTAATTAGACCTGCCTCCTTATAAAATTTCCCTTTGGTGTTTTCTTGACACCAAATTTCTGCAGGCTTGGATAAATTTCCAAGTGCATTTTTTATTATAATGTCTTGTTCCATTTTATTTATTAATTTACTATCACTACAGCCACAACCGTGCCATTCACAAAAATCACACCCAACACAGACAAAAGGTCGTATATCAAATTAAGAAATATGACAATTTGACAGAATATATTTTATCACACAGCCAAAATGACAGAACAAATACCTTAAAGGATTTACTAGATACGGCAAGCACAAAAAAAATGGCGGAACCGTTTTTTCATATAAATTCAAGTAAGAGAAATACACATTCAATAAACTGGTTCAATTGTGAGCCATCCATCGTTCTTTCTAAAATTGCAATATAGCCTCTAACCCACAGCCCGCGCTTCTGTTTTTCAATAAATTATCGGTCAAACTTTAGCAAAAAACACTTTTTTAGTGTATCTTTGAATTTGGCAAAGTATATATCACTTTGAAAAACACGCAGGCTAATATGGAGCTAAAGGCCCTAAAATTATATATAGCAGCAACTACAATACTTCTGTTGTCAGTGCTAAACTCGACAGCAGCAACCGAATATGCCCATTTCGTCCACTACAGTACCAATGACGGAATGGCATCGAACAGAATTCTCTACATAGAACCCGATCCGGAAGGACACCTATGGATTGCCACCGACTTCGGAGTTGACCGTTTCAACGGGAAAAAATTCAAGCATTACCAAGGCGACGGATACGCGGAGCTCAAACAAGAGTTCATACACTCAATTAAATACATCGGTAACGGGAAACTGGAAGCATGCGGGCAGAACAGCTTTTTGCAAGAATACGACACTAAAACCGACTCGTTTACCAACAAGATGCCGTCGGAGTGCGTAAACGAGAACGTAACATCGGTTCTCAGAACCTACATCTCGGCCGACAACAACCGCTACATTCTCACCAACAGTTCTGGCATATTCCAATACGACAAGAAGAAAGGTGCCTACATCAACATATCGAAAGACATTAAAGAGTTAGCACATTCTTTCGTAGCTTCGCTCTATATAGACCAAGACGGCCGCAAATGGGTGGGCACCCTTGGTAAAGTGCTGGTTTTCGACAAAAACTGGCAGCACCTCTACTCTTACACTTCAAAATCGAGAAAACTCGGTGCTATCACCCATCTAACTCCTTACGGGAACGGCGATTTGGTCACAACCTCGTATTCCGACGAAATATGGATATTCAACACGAAGAACAAAAAAATTGACGAGCCAAAAGTCATCAACCTGCCCTTCAACAACGCTGCCGGGCTGTTGCTTGACCATGGAGGCAAATTGTGGATAGCGACCGATGGCGACGGACTCTGGTATACCACCAACATCACATCAGACAAACCTGTCTTTACCGAGGTAATCCCGTTCAATGCCAAAAACAACGAGATTGCAAAAATATATGCAATGGCCGAAGACACGAAGGGCAACATCTGGATCGGCACCTACAACAGCGGGCTGTGGGGGTTCATGAAACAGCAAAGCAACCTGGTTTACTTTTCGGAACAAAAGGGATTCCCCAACGTTGTCTGCACCGGATTCTGCACCGACAAAGATAACAACCTCTGGGTCAGCACCGATGGAAACGGGCTCTACCAGGTTAAAGGTAACTTCCAACAAATCAACCGCTACGACCTGCCGTCGAAAAATCTGATTTCGATGGAGAAAGCCGACGAGAAAGGTAATATTATGATTGGCACCTGGGGAAGGGGCGCACTCCTCTTCAACCCCGATAACAAGAATTGCCACCGCATACAGTTCGGTTCATTGGGATATGGTATCGACTACCTGAACAATACCAGCAGACTAAACAACGGAGACACCTGGATATGCACTTCGGGAGACGGACTTTACAGAAAGAACCATAACGATTGGGAACGATGGACACTGACGGGCAAAAACGACCACGACAATCCCGACATTTGGACAAAGAAAGTAGTGGAAGGTAAAAACGGCACCATTTGGATTCTCACAACCAACACTCTCTGGCGCATTAACGGAGACAAGAAAGAAGACCTACTGCCAAGCCACAAACAACAGCACACCCGACACCCTAGAATAGTAGAAGACGCCATTCTACTGGCAAACGGCGACTTATTGGTAGCAACCACCAAAGGTATGCTGCACATAAGTGAAGACGGTTCACGCATTGACTCATTGGCGTATGTTCCACAAATACACTTCAGTATTGTCATTGCCGACAACGACGGGAAAATATGGGCGGCAAGTACCAACGGCGTCATGAACATAGACCTTGCGGCTAAGACTTGTAAGATAATTGCCGGCAACAGTACAGCCAGCACCCGTTACGACTTTTTCCCTCATTCGGGCTACAACGACGGGAAAGGTCACCTCTATTTTGGCACCAGTTCGGGGTTCTTCTGCTATAACACCATCGGTCACTACGAGGCTAGCCCTATCTCGTGGCTGTCTTTCTCTGACCTCTACATCAACAACACACGGATACACCCGTTCACCAGCGTGCTTGAGAACGGCAACATATCGACCATAAAGGAAATCGAATTAGACTACGACCAGACGAACATCAGCATCGATGTAGACCTGGTCGACTTCGACGAACTTAACAAAGCCCAATGCCGTTACCGCCTTATAGGACTTCACAACGCTTGGACAAACATGGGTAGCGACCTGACCATCTCTTTCAACCACCTGCCCAAAGGAGACTATACGCTTGAAGTGGAAGCCTTCCGGACAAACAAGAAAGAAGAGGCCAGTGTCAGCCTGCACATCTCGGTTCTGCCTCCCTGGTGGGAAGCCTGGTGGTTCCGCCTCAGTATTTTTTTGCTAGTGGTCGGATACGCAAGCTACAGTTTCATGCAACGCATCAACCGGATGAAAGACACCCAGCGCCTGTTGTCGAAAACAGTTGAAGAACGCACCAGCGAGCTCAAAAGCACCTTGGCCGAAAAGAATAGGCTAATTTCAGTTGTCGCACACGACCTGAAAAACCCTATGTTTGCCATTGTCAGTTCTTTGGGCCACTGGCTCAGCAAGAACAGGCACGTAGGCGACCAACAACAAATAAAACCTATTGAGGACGTCTACAACTCGGCATCACTGTTACAGAACGAGATGCAGAAACTGCTAGACTGGGTTCAAAGCGATAAAATAACGACGAACTGGAGCCCCGAGCCTGTCAACGTTTCGTCGGTTGTGTGTAATGTGGTGTCGTTGCTCGGCAAACAGGCACAAATGAAAGGGCTGACAATCCACACAGACGTTACTCTGGGCAAATGCGTACTAGCCGACTGCCGCTCCCTTGAAATCGTCATCCGCAACCTGGTCAGCAACAGCATCAAGTTCACGCCACGGGGCGGCGCCATTACCATTAAGGCCGCGCAGGCATCGGACATGGGAATGATAGAAGTAACAGACAACGGTATAGGCATAAACAAAGACATGCTGAAAAACCTTTTAACGAGTGGAACACACAACTCGACAGAAGGCACCGAAAAAGAGAAAGGCACAGGCATGGGCATTGACCTTTGCCAAACCTATATAAAGCGTAATAACGGAACCCTCCGCATCAACAGCAAACCTGGTTTTGGAACCACCATCTGCATACAACTACCGCTTACCAACCAGGAAGCAGAAATAAACAATACAGAAACAACCGTCTTCTCAAAAATTGATGAAATTGAATTCGACGGCAGCATTCTGGAAGGCAACACCATTCTTCTGGTTGACGATGACGAGTTAATACGGCACACACTGAGCGACACGCTGAGCAAGTACGTACACACTATTGAGGGTAACAACGGTAAGGAAGGCCTTGAGTTAGCTAGGAAAGAGCAACCAGACATCATCATCAGCGATGTTTCAATGCCAGAAATGGACGGATTGACTATGGGCAGCAACCTGAGTAAAGGTATCGATACCCAACACATACCCCTGCTCTTCATATCGGCAAACAGTGAAGAACAAGACAAACTGCTGGGTTTGAAGAGCGGCGCTGTCGACTACATCACTAAGCCGTTCAGTATGACGGAGTTGCTGTTTAAGTTAGCCAATATGCTCAACCTGCGCCAACGCATCCAACAAAAACTGTTAGGACAGATAATGGAGCAACAGGCGAAGGAAAACAATGCGGCAGAAAACCTTCGTTCTGAAAGAATTTCCGCAAAAAGCGAGGAGTTGGCTCCCGACTTGAAACGCTTTATGGACCTATTGGAAAAACACTATACCAATTGTGACCTCCAGATAGACGATCTGGCCAAAGAAATGTGCATCAGCCAATCGACATTAAGTCGACGCATCAAATCGCTTTCCGGGAAAACTCCTGTTGAGTTACTTGCCACCTACAGGCTGAACAAGGCCAAAGGTATTCTGCAAGACTTCAAACAGAAGAACGAAGACATACCTATTGCCGAAGTTGCACTAAAAGTCGGATTTACCGATCCTTCTTACTTTACAAGAAGGTTTAAGGACCATTTTGGCTACACGCCATCGCAAATACCTGATTAACAACATATAAAAAATTCAGATATTTTCAATTCCAACTATTTTTGCCGAATAAGTCCTTATAATATCCGAAAAATGAATAGCACTGTTCAGCAAAAACTTCTAACTTTGTAACAGAAAAAAGAGATAGACACACAAGTCTTAGGCTAAAAAATATGTAGTTAGTGTTATAGAATTTAGGTTCAATAGAAAGAACCAAAAAAACCCCTCCGTTGTGGAAACGTGGGGGTTTTTCATTTTAACAGCCTCGCTAAAAAATGAAAGCCCATTCAGAGCGGCACCACATTTCAGAATTCGCAACAATGCCGGTTAGCCTTGCTGACAGCAACTAGAAAGACAACATCAATATGCTATTGGAGAGAGTACGGAACATTTAATTCAGTATATTTACAGAGAAAAAAATCAAGAGAGCATGCCGAAAATTATTTATTCGCTAATAGCGCTAGCCATAGCAGCCGGCGGAATGGAATCTTCTGCACAAACCATAAGCGGAAAGGTTGGGAAACACCCGTATGTAGACCTGGGGTTGCCGAGCGGTCTGAAATGGGCGACCTGCAATGTGGGGGCCTCTAAACCGACCAAATTCGGCGATTATTTCGCATGGGGTGAGGTAAAACCTAAAAAAGAATACAATTGGAGAAGCTATAAATGGGCACATTTTGTCAAAATTACAGACAATGGATTCAAAATGAGACAAACCAAGTATTGTGCAAACAGCATCATTACCTACAATGGGGAAACCTATATACCAAAAGACTACGTGCCCGATTTACTGAAAACACTTTTGGAGGAAGATGATGCGGCCACTGCCAACTGGGGAAAGGAATGGCGGATGCCTACCTCCGAAGAACAGCAGGAACTGATTGACGGTTGCGACTGGCTTTGGACGGATGACTTTTCTGGCACAGGCGTAGCAGGCATGATTGGGACATCGAAAACCAACGGAAATGTTATTTTTTTACCAGCGTCAGGCTTCCGAATGGAAACACAACAACGGGAGAAGGGCCGCTTCGGGGCTTACTGGTCTTCGAGTCTGTCGATGGAACAAGACAACAAAAACATTTTGAATCCGAGTGCCTACTCTATGGGACTATACTTAAAAGAGAAAGGCTGTATTACCAATTGGGACGACCGTTTTTTCGGCATGAACATCCGTGCCGTTTTAAAGTAAGACACACCATAAAATGAAACCAACCCTTGCATATGTTCAAGCCAAGTTCAACGAGTTCAACGCAAAGATATTCAAAGGAAAGCTTAGCCCTTTGCCCATACGCATAGGGGTTTCGAGGACAAGACTGGGAGGCGTATCCTTCAAACGCAGGAAAGTTGGCACCAAGACAGAGTTCTACAATTTCAAGCTCACCATCAGCCAGCGTTTCGACCTGCCTGAGCACGAAGTGGAAGACACCATCATCCACGAAATGATTCATTACTACATCTTGTCGAGTCAACTACACGACACAAGTCCGCACGGCAAACTGTTCCGCCAACTGATGAACCACATCAACCAACAATTCGGAAGGCACCTATCAATCTCACACCGTTCCACAGGAGAAGAACTGCAAAACGACACACACAAGAAAGAGCATTTCGTCTGTGTGTCGGGACTTGCCGACGGCAGGACCGGAATCACCGTATCGGCAAAAACCCGTATTTTCCAAATGAGGAGAGACCTGCCAAGATACTTCAGACTACAAAAAATGACCTGGTATTGGACCTTCAACCCCTTCTTCAACCGATATCCGCACTCCATCAGCCCACGCATATACCTGATAGAGGAAGCCGAGTTGGAGAAGTATTTGACCGATGCGAAAGAATTGGAATACGACGGCAACTGCTTTAAGGTAAAAAAGCAATAAGGCATACAGGGGAAGCGAAGAAAAGCGTAACTTTGCCATTGTTAAAAAACATAACAATGAAAACCATCAGATACTTGTTGTTTCTGCTGTCCCTAACCCTACTTACGGGATGCGCGTCAGTGAAAGGATTAAAAAATTTTGCCAGTTGCGACTTTGAGTTCAAAAACGTATCAAACGTCAGGTTGGCAAACATAGACGTGTCGGGCATCAAAAGCTACGACCACCTCAGCATAAAGGATACCCCGAAACTGCTTGCCGCATTCGCAAAGAAAAAACTAAACCTGAACTTCGTTGTAAACGTCGGTGTGAAAAATCCGAACGCACAGACTGCACGGCTTGACGGGTTGGACTATATTTTATGGATCGACAATGCCAAAATACTTACAGGCAGCATGGACAAACAGATGAGCCTAGGCGCCAAACAAAGTGGGACGCTCTCACTGCCATTCTCCTTTAACTTGTTCGACTTCTTTTCGGGGAAGAGTTCCACCAAGATGATAAGCTACGCTTTCGGGCTCGCCACCAGCAATGCCGACAACAGCCGTGTGAAAGTGTCCATTAAACCCTACTTCGCAGTAGGCAAACAAACCATCAAGTTGCCGGCCTACGTCACGGTAGGCGGAGACAAGATAATGCCCAAGCAATAAAAAAGTCAGAAAATGAAGAAAGTATGTTCGTTCATAGCCAAATGGATGGGCGCACTGGTCTTGCTGCTTGCCATAGCCGCCTACCTTCGTCCCTCGCTGACGACAGTGTTCGAAACCGCATGGATAACCCCGCTGTTAGGCGTTGTCATGTTCGGAATGGGTCTGACCTTAGAAGCCAGCGACTTTAAAATTGTATTCAGCCACCCCAAAGACATCATAACCGGATGCATAGCGCAGCTGACCATCATGCCCGGCATCGCCTGGCTTTTAACCCGCCTGTTCAACCTACCACCAGAGTTGGCAATTGGAGTCATTCTAGTAGGTTGCTGCCCCGGAGGCACCGCCAGCAACCTGATTACCTATCTGGCCAAAGGCGATGTAGCCCTTTCGGTGGGTATGACCGGTTGCTCTACCCTGTTGGCCCCCTTTCTGACTCCACTCCTTGTCTGGCTACTAGCAGGAGAGAGCGTAGAAGTAGACACAGCAAACATGCTGTTAAGCATATTGCAAGTCATCATCGTTCCCATCGTAGCCGGCATATTGGTCAAGCGACTTTTCCCCGACTTCAGCCATAAGGCGGTATCGTACCTGCCGGCATTCTCCTCGCTGAGTATCGCCACCATTGTTTTCATCATCATCGGCAAAAGCAGCAACCAGCTGCACCACTGCGGTCTGCTTGTCATTGCCGTTGTTGTTCTGCACAACCTTCTCGGTCTGCTGTTGGGCCTAGGGGTTGGGAAACTGCTGGGTCTGAAGGCGAAAAAATGCACAGTCATCTCCATAGAGGTCGGCATGCAGAATTCCGGCTTGGCAAGCAGCCTTGCCAACCTTCATTTCGCCGCCTATCCGCTTGCCGTCATACCAGGAGCAATCTTCAGTGTCTGGCATAACCTGAGCGGAGCTCTGGTAGCGAAATTATATGCGGCCCTTAACAGTAAAGAGGCAACGGACAACCTGTAACGGCTCTGTCAGCAACGCACGAGAGAAGCCGTATTTGCCCGCCCCGTGGTCACCGGAACAGACTGACAAAGGAAGAGGGAAACAGGTTCGGAGCCCGATGGAAGAAAAATCACTACTAATAGGGATATTTTAATTAAAGAATATAGCCTAATTTTGAATTGTAAGCTAAAAAGATAAAATCTTTAGAATAGACAAAAATTTACACTCTTTGTGAAAAGAGTCTTGCCACATAAGAACTTGCCATAATCAGAAGAAAAACGACACGTAATTTATGAAGACAAAAAACGGCAGCTGCTACAGCCGCCGTTTTTTTTGTGCATAAAAAAACGCAACCTTTAAAAGTTGCGTTTCTAGCACAGGATGAGAGGCTCGAACTCCCGACACCTGGTTTTGGAGACCAGTGCTCTACCGACTGAGCTAATCCTGTGTGTTTCGTGCCGCAAATTTAGCAGAAAAAAACATCTTTCGCAAATTTTCGGAGCGATAGGTATACAAAAAAAGGCAGGGCACCAACAAACAACGTCGATGCCCTGCCCTGACTATGAACAATACGAATTATTTAGCAATGAAAGTTCTACCGAACTTTTCACCTTCTTTCGTAAGATTAAGCACGTAGCTATTATTAGGAAGAATGTTCTGGGCATCGATAGTCAGAGCATTCACACCCTTCTGAACTTTCACAGACTTAGAGCCACTCTGTCGGCCCGAGGTAGAGAAGTAGCTGATTTCAGCATCGCTGTCAGAATCAGAAACAAACTCCACGTAGATTTCGTTCTGAGTAGCACTGACGAATCTGATACCTTCGCTATCGGAAGACCGGCTCTGGCTAGCGGTGTAGACACCTTTCTCCAACGAGAATTTGGCATCACAATTCTTGTCACCCACTTTAGCGGTAATACGGTATTCCTGACCAGCAGAAAGGTTGGCAGTCTGGTAGAGGCACAAATGGTGGATGTAAGCATCCTCATCGCCAATAGGGCCATTCATCAACTGTGTTTCAGCATAATCTGGATAGGCAGCCTGAAGGTTGTTGGCGCTGTCGAAGAACCTGATGCTGATTTCCTCACCATTCTTGTCGTGAATAGGCACGTCAACCAAGGTTCCACCCCACGACATCACCTCAACATTTCTCAACAGGTCGTCACAACTACTATCTTCAAAGATATCTTCTTCGCCCTTCTTCTTAACAACATATAAATTACCGTCAGCATCAACAGCCTTGATTACGAAGTTCATATTCAGAACGTCAGAAGGCATTTCAAAAGTCTTGCTATTTGAAGCAAAGAGCAAATTACTGTTTTCATCTTGCACAATGAAGCCGACCCCACCTTCACCGTCCAAAACAAATTGATTTCCATTCTGTTCGTACGAATACGAAGGAATAGAATATGCACCTGGCAAATAATCGGTATACTGACCTAAATCGCCACAATTGCCATACATATTACTGAAATCATAACGCTGTTGGCCAGCAATAGATAAAAAATCGGTTGCAGGCACATCCTGAACTCTATCTTCTATAAACAGTATTTGTCGATTCTTCTTCGGATACTTTGCAATTTCCGCCAAAGTAGCGTCTATTTCAGACTGTTCATTAAGAACGCGAACATCTCCGTAATCGTTAATTGTAGTGTCAAGAGGTTCGAAGAAGCCCCATACCTTGAAGAAGTCAGTCAGGTCTTCTTGGGCAATTTCACAAACCTTGCGAACAAACTTCAGCGAGCTGTTCTTCGTATTGCCGTCCTTCTGGATCGGATCTTCGCGAAGCGCCGTAAACAGTTCAGGATAGAACGAGGTGTTGTGCTGTGCCTGATGATAGTACAAGTATAACTGGTAATACATACGAGTCATACTCATAATATCTCTGCCAACATATGGAGTATGTTTCGCATAGTCGCCGAAAGTAGTAGAAAGAGCAGGTCCCCAAGAAACTTCACGCCCCTCTAAGAAATTATTCACATTAGAAAAGAGATTATTAGACACTTCAGTACATCCCTCCAGATTTATAGCTCGTTGATTTGTATGGCCGAACTCGTGAGCCACACACCAAGGACCAAAGTCATCACGTTCCACATTGAAGTATCTATCCACACTGCCAGGAGAGAAGTATGCAGTACGATAAGTAGAGGCATTGGCAGGGACACTAGGGTTATAAACAGTGTCTTCAATAGCCCAATGGAGATTGTTGTAATAACCAGGGAAGAAAGATTCCCCACCTTTGACAAAATAAGGGGCTTCTGCACGACCACCGTTAGCCACAAATTCTGTAATACCCATCAAATAATACTCACGCAAAACAAGGCTGTCGAATCGAGCCACACTGCGGTCAATAGAATCTGGCCAAAAACTTCGATAGCTTGAGGTATTGAAGTTCATAGCCGTATACTGACCCTTCACAGTGAATTTGTCGTAAGTGGCTTTTCCCAAAATAGCCCGATAATCAGCTGCGCTATGGCGTGAAATATCGTAATAACCATTCACGACACCACCTTCTATATGGATTTTGACAGATGGCCATTCCGACACACGCTTGGTCATTGAAGAAGTGTTTGCCGTATACAATATATAATAAATCGCATCTTTTTCACCTTCAATCTTATTCAAACCTTTTTTAAGTTTAATACCTGACTTAGCATCATTAATAAGGTTATTACGGGTTTTTCCACAAATAAAAAGGCTTGCGTCAGAAGGAGTATCTTGATCCACAAAAACATAGAGAGAACCATCGGTTGCACAATAAATACCAGTTGGATTTCCCATATAAGAACCACCGTGAATCAACAGTCTATCATGCCAGTAATTGGCGTCACTGAAGGCGCTGTAAGAGTTGATACGGAATTCTTTCTCGTAAGCAGTCCAATTGTCGTTCTTTATCTTCAATGCGACGTCAACCAAATCTGCAGGTATGCCATCGGCGTTCAGGACAGAAATGAAAGCAGCATCGCTCATGCCAGCATATTCAACCTTCAAACTGGTACACGCATTGTCTTCGAAATAGCCCATAAACAACTGATGAGCAGCACTGTCTTCATCAACAACATCTTCTATATCACCGACAATGGCACCAAAACTGTTCCACTTTGTTTCCGAATAATCAGATGCCATTGAGTTAAAGACATGAATTGAAGGTGAAGAGGAAAACAAGTAAGCACCAAAAGAAGGAATCGACTGAGTCTTGAGATACACATCCTTTACATTTGAAGACCAGAAAACACCCTGTTCCATTCTTTCCACCCTTTTGCCGATGGTAGCAGTGGCCAAATTAGGGCAATAAGCAAAAGCGTCCATTCCCAACGATTTAATATTATCAGGAATTACGACACTTGTTAATCCGGTTTTTGAGCATGCATTCTTACTGATTTTTTCAACAGAAGTAGGCAACACAATAGATTGCAGATTAGAGCACTCTTTGAACATAGCCTCCGGCATTTCACCATTGTTGGTGGTGAACTCTTCATAATAGGCCTCACCACCGCTTGCGAATTCGGTTTTTGAGAGGTCGACAGAGGTCAGGTTTCCCTCATTAACCAACTGACGCAGGTATTTCACGTCGGTACCATTAATTGAACCGCTGATGGCAGCATCTGTAGCTGATGCCGACAAAACGGTTGACAATGTTCCCGGAGTCGTCACTTCGACGGACTCTGCCATAGCCGACAGTGCAACAAATGACGTCGCACAAGTCGTCGCTATTCGGGACAACCATTTAAAAATTACTTTTTTCATATAAACTTTAGTTTAACAATTAGGTTTTGAATCCAATTACTACATCAAAAAAAATCGCCTTCCCAATCATTCCCATCAGAGAAACACCCTCTTTCTGCCAAGGCCTGCAAGATGGGGCGTTTACCCATACCGGCTAATTGGCCGTTCTAAAGTCTGAGGCCAACTGTCCGCCACAGCAGGCAACCAGCCTGGCAGAAAACGCCATGGAACGCTAAAGCAACACTTGTTAAAGTGAAGGCAACACGTTGTTAAAAGCGAAAATAATAGCGATAATCAGATTAGTACCAGAAGTTACTTTTTCCTAAAAATGGCTTAATCGTCAAAACCCAAAGGAACAAGCCAATCATTCCAAAGGATTCTTTTTTGAAACAACAGTAATTTTATTATCGCTTAGAAACAAAATCTTCCAAAAGAAGACTTTCTACGCACAAGAAAATTACGCAAAAGCCGTGCCAAAATAATAGGATAGATAAAAGACTGAAAAAAAACGGATAAAATAAAGAGCGTTTTATAATTTTAATTGGCGTTGAGCAAGATTCTGCCTATATTTGCATAGTGTTGTCCCGAATTGGGTCAGCCAGCAAGCAAAAAAGTCCAAATTAAGAAAGGAAATACAGAACATGGCAAAAGAATTGGATTTAGACTGGGCGAACCTGAAGTTTGGTTATATGCCTACAGATTACAACGTTCGATGCTATTTTAGAAACGGTGAGTGGGGAGAGATAGAAGTCAGTTCGTCCGACACCATCAACATGCACATGGCGGCCACCTGCCTTCACTACGGCCAAGAGGCTTTTGAAGGATTAAAGGCCTACCGTTGCAAAGACGGCCATATACGAGTCTTCCGTCCCGAAGAGAATGCAGCCCGTTTGCAGAGCACCTGCCGCGGCATACTAATGCCAGAGCTTCCAACCGAGAAGTTCGTTGAGATGGTAAAGAAAGTAGTCCTTTTAAACGAACGTTTCGTACCACCATACGAGAGTGGAGCGACCCTGTATGTTCGTCCGTTGCTTATTGGCACAAGCGCACAGGTAGGTGTACACCCAGCAACAGAATATCTGTTCATCATATTTGTAACACCTGTAGGTCCGTACTTCAAGGGAGGTTTTGCGACTAACAACTATGTTATTGCGCGCGACCACGACCGCTCGGCTCCGCTCGGAACCGGCATTTACAAGGTAGGAGGCAACTATGCGGCCAGTCTTCAAGCTAACAAGTGGGCACACGACCAGGGTTATGCCTGCGAGTTCTACCTCGATGCGAAAGAAAAGAAGTATATCGACGAATGCGGTGCGGCCAACTTCTTCGGTATCAAGAACAACACATATGTCACTCCGCTTTCAACCTCTATTCTTCCTTCTATCACCAACAAGAGCTTGATGCAGTTGGCAGAAGACCTCGGTCTGAAGGTGGAACGCCGCCAAATTCCAGAAGAGGAACTGGAGACATTCGAAGAAGCCGGTGCTTGCGGTACAGCCGCAGTCATCAGCCCTATCGGTGAAATCGACGACCCTGAAATTGGCAAGAAATACGTCATTGCCAAGAACGGGAAGCCGGGTCCTGTCAGCGAAAAGCTTTACAAGAAGCTGATCGCCATCCAGTATGGCGAAGAGCCTGACACTCATAATTGGGTTACTATTGTTAAGTAATGTTTTATATGCTAATGTAATGGGTGCGCGGGGGATTGTTTCCTCTGCGCACTTTTTTTTAACCTGCGGCTATAATATTCGCACAAAACACCTCGACGAAACCTCAAAAGAACTAATTTTGCAAAGGATAAAACGTTCCCTTTTACAAAGGGTCCTAACAACAAGAAGAATATGAACATCATCATCATCAATGGCCCTAACTTGAACCTGTTAGGCAAACGCGAACCGGAAATCTACGGTCACCAATCGTTTGAAGACTATTTAGAAGTATTGAAACAACAATATCCGAACGTCAATATCTCGTATTACCAGTCAAACATTGAAGGTGAATTGATCAACATCATACAAGAGACAGGTTTCATCTCCGACGGCATTGTGCTGAACGCAGGCGCCTACACCCACACCAGTGTGGCTATAGCCGACGCCATACGTTCCATCAAATGTCCTGTTATCGAAGTGCACATCTCCAACACCCACAAGCGCGAGGAATTCCGTCACAAATCGTACCTCACCGCCGCTTGTCTGGGCACCATCCTGGGCTTCGGTATGGATTCCTACCGCTTGGCCGTCGACGCGCTCGTCCACTTGAAGGAAGAGGCCGACAACGACGACAGCAAAGAATAAGCCCATAGGCAAAAACTTACTCACGCTAAACCACAAAACAAAACCGACAAAACATGAGCATCAGGCCACTAGTTGACAAGAAGACGAAAATCATCGCTACCATTTCAGACTTCCGTTGCGACGTTGAGTTAATCCGCCAACTTTTCGAAAACGGAATGAACATTGTCCGCATGAACACTGCCCACCTCACACCGGAAGGAATGGACAAAATAATCAACAACGTGCGCGCCGTTTCCGACGAAATCGGCATCCTTATCGACACCAAAGGCCCTGAGGTCCGCACTACAGCGGTCAGTTTGGAAGACAAACAGGCAAAAGTAGACATCGCCAAAGGCGATGTTGTCCGCATCTGTGGCAATCCCGACGGACTGACCACCGCAGAATGCATCTGTGTCAACTACACCCATTTTGTCGACGACGTCAACCCCGGCACCCATGTCTTGATCGACGACGGAGAGATAGACCTGCTAGTGACCGACAAAGCCGGAGGCTATCTGGTATGCGAGGCCCAGAACGACTCCCGACTGGGCAACCGTAAAGGTGTCAACGTGCCTGGAGTCCGCATCAACCTTCCGTCGGTAACCGAGCGGGACAAACAGAACATACTGTATGCCATAGATCGCAAAATCGACTTCATAGCCCACTCGTTCGTCCGCTCGAAACAAGACGTAAAGGATGTTACCGACATTCTTAAACGCAACGACAGCCACATAAGGGTAATAGCTAAAATAGAAAACCAGGAAGGCATCGACAACATCGACGGCATTATTGAGGCAGCCGATGGTGTGATGGTAGCCCGCGGCGACCTTGGCATTGAAGTGCCTCAGGAGAAAATTCCGGGCATCCAGCGCATCCTTATCAGAAAATGCGTTGTGGCAAAAAAGCCGGTTATTGTCGCCACCCAGATGCTGCAATCGATGATCAACAATCCACGTCCGACCCGTGCCGAGGTGACCGACATTGCCAACGCCATCTTCTACCGCACCGACGCCCTTATGCTCAGCGGTGAGACCGCACAGGGCCGCTACCCGGTAGAGGCAGTACGCACAATGGCCAAAATTGCGGCAGAAAGTGAAAAGACGAAATTAAAGGACAACGACATCCGCATACCCTATAACTACGAAGACAACGACATTGCCTCGTTCTTGGCGAAACAGGCCGTTGAAAGTATAGAGGCACTGGGCATCAAAGCCCTCATTACCGACAGCCATACAGGAAAGACCGCCCGCTATCTGGCCGCTTACCGTGGCGACAAGCCGGTATTGGCAATGTGCTACAACGAGCCTGTCATCAGACAGCTGTCCATTTCATACGGCGTCATCCCATTCTACCAAGAACGGAAAGAGAACGAAGAGAAGCGCCACTACTTCCTGCAGGCCCTACGCACCCTTCTCGACAATGGCTACCTGCACCTTGAAGACAAGGTGGCCTACCTGAGTGGTGGCGGGAAACGAGGCACGGGAGCAACTTTTTTGGAAATTAACACAATTGAGAATATCTTTGCAGACAAATCGGGAGTCACCCAACTTTCATAACCTACAGTTTGGAGGTTTTTGGCAAGGAATTGCCATAGATGCGCAATAGAAACAGAACGAACGGATTAGTTAGGACAATAGAGAATGGAATTTATTGAGGATATCGAACATTTTGAGAGTGAGGGTTTAGTCCTTACCATCGGATTTTTCGACGGCGTTCACGCCGGTCACCGCTACTTGATAGACCAAGTATGCTCAACTGCGAAAGAAGAGCACCTCAAGTCTGCCATTTTCACCTTTTGGCCCCACCCCCGCATTACACTCAACGAGCATTACAAACCCAACCTTCTGAACACCATCGAAGAAAAGAAGGAACTGCTAATGTCGTCTCCGCTCGATTACTGCATAATGACCGACTTTTCAATGGAGTTGGCCAATATGGACGCATACGACTTCATGAAAAAGGTGCTGAAGGAAAAGTTGAACGTCAAGCACCTGATTATCGGCTATGACCACCGCTTCGGACGCAACCGTGAAGAAGGTTTCGACGACTACGAGAAACACGGACGGGAACTAGATATGAAGGTAACCCAGGCCGAACCTTATTCCGACAACAACTACACCATCAGCTCCTCGTTCATCCGCCAACTGTTGGCTGTTGGCGAAATAACTATGGCCAACCACTATTTAGGCTACCCCTACTCTATTTCGGGCACCGTTGCCAAAGGCCAACAAATGGGTAGGACCATTGGATTCCCAACGGCTAACCTGCAACTAGACATCAACAACAAATGTCTGCCCAAAATTGGTGTTTACGCCGCTATGGTAGAAGTTGAGGGGAAAAGTTTCAAATCGATGCTCTACATTGGGACAAGGCCTACCACCTCCATTGAGGGAATCAGCATAGAAGCCCATCTGTTCGATTTCGACGGCGACCTCTACGGCAAACACATCACGATATATGTGGAAGACCGTGTGCGCAACCAACACAAGTTCGAAGACTTGGCTGCTTTGAAAAAACAGCTTCAGAAAGATGCCCGCATGGCACAAAAAATGTTGATGAGGTTCTAAAAACAGATTTCATAAATACCCAAAATGCTTCAAGTGATCCTTGAAGCATTTTTTATTATCCCAGCATCAATTGGGCATAGGCATCGTTTATTTATATCATTAACAGGTGGCACTGTTGAATCCGTTTCGCATTTTTAGGTAAATCGGGATAAACCCTTATTCAATAATGCCAACCTATTACCCCTCCTGTTCACAATGTTCACCATTCGACAACGTGTCTTTGTCCCATTTCAATGGATTATTTACAATATATTCGGAAATTCGGCGATATTCCATTTCATTACGGATAATATGGTCGTGGTAATTGTTCTGCCATAAAGGATTGTTTTTGTTGAATTTTTTAATCCCGTGCAATCGTGGTAGAGACGCACGGCCGTGCGTCTCTACGTTCCCGTCACCAACGTTCCCGTCACCAACGTTCCCGCCACCAACGTTCCCGCCATTCCTGTTTTGGGCATTAACGGCGTCAATCCAATCGTCAATACGGTTTATTGATGACGATTTAAATCCTGCCACAAACGACGAAATTGATTTTGGTTCACGTTGTGCAATACCATACGCCGATGTTTTGGCATCCTCCTTTACAGATTCCTCTTTATCTAATATCAAAATGGCGTGTATATGATTGGGCATAATTACGTATCCGCCCAAATATAATTCTTTACGCAATTCAAATGATTTCAGAAATTCGGCATTAACAATTTCTCCAATAGGGTTTAAAATCATCTGTCCATCAACGATTTCCCCAAATAGGTGTTTGCGGCCATATGTGACAATCGTAATGAAATAATGCCCGCTTTGGGCATAATTCCATCTCCTCAACCGGTTTGAGGAAATTCTGTATTTGTTTAGATATTTGTCCGAATCGTTTGAACCCATCCCTCTACACTTACTGTTCGTGATAGTATGAAAAAATTGATGGCTGTCAGGCACATCTCTCGGTCGTTCATTTTGTCCTTCAAAGCATTGTTGGGCAACTTATGGGCAATGGTATTTCAACATATAACGAATATCTTTTTCATAAGCGTATCTTATCTCTATTTGTGGACATTAGAACCATCTATTTAGTTCGACTCCATAATCGACACCGTGTCGGTATTCATCAGTTCCCTGATGCGGTCTTTTTCGCCGACAATCCAAATCACGTCTCCCGCCTGGAACTGGGTTCTCACATCAGGGTTCATCATCGACTCGGTATCACGTTCAATACCCACCACCAAACACTTGTTATAGTCGCGGATGCCGCTTTCCAAGATAGTTTTGCCAACCAGCGGATTGAATTTGGATATTTCCAGCTGTTCGAGGCTGACCTCCTGGTTCAGAGGTTCCTCGCCAGGGTTCAGTTTCGACGAGAACATGCCCTCAATTTCCGCCAATTGGGTATCGGAGCCGAGCACCAACACCTTGTCGGAAGGGAAAAGCTGCTCGCGGCCTCCCGGTATGTTGATGCGGTAAGGCCCCCTGATTATAGACACCACATGAACCCCGTATTTGCGTCGGAAATCGGACTCTATCAGCGTTTTTCCGCAAACAGGGCTATCAGGCGCCACCTCGAAACTCGACAGGTGCAGGTCGTAGGCCTGCAAACGGCTGGAGAGGCGTGCATTACGGAACACCTGACCCGCCTTCACCTGCTTGTCGGCCTCGTATTCGCGCTGGTTCAGGTTCGAGAAGAACCGGCGCTCTAACCGAATGGAGTACATTTTGAGGAAACGCGACGAGAACATGGCCATGACCAGAATGGTCGACAAGGCGAAGAGCATTCCCGTGGCGGTATTGTACGTCTTTATGAGCAGGAACACCACAAAGAAAATGGCCAACAGGAAACGCACCAGCGAAAGCGCCATAAGCGGAGCAATGTTCGTCTTGTTACTTGCCAGCAGGAACTTGTATTCGCGCGAATGGTTCTTCTTTGCAATGATGGCACGCAAGAAAGGAGCCATCAGCAGAATAGTGAGCACCGCCAATGCCGTCTTTGGCCAAAATCCCATTTTTGCCACCATCGGCAACAAATACTTGCAATAGACCAGCAGCACAAAGACAATGATGACCGAGTAAACACCCACAATACGGAAAATGGACGACAACAGGCTCTGCCACATATTCTCGTTATGTACACTAACGCCCGCATTCAGGTTGGTACGTTCCAGAAAGAGTTTCTGTTTAGGGGTCAGTTTGCGGTCGAGGAACCCATAGAACGGCATAGCCGACTTCATGATGAACGGGGTGACGAAAATGGTAATGACCGAAACCGCAACGATAACCGGATAGACATGCTTTCCCAACAGCCCCAAGTTGGTTCCCAACATGGCGATTATAAATGCGAACTCGCCCACCTGGGTCAGGCAGAAACTCGACTGGATAGACGTCTTCAGCGTCTGTCCCGACAAGAGGAATCCGCACGAGGCGAAAAATATCTGTCCGACAATCACCGTCAGCGAAATAGCGACTATCTCGAGGGTGTATTCACCCAAAACCGACAAATCGATCATCATACCCACCGACACGAAGAAAACAGCACCGAAAAGGTCCTTCATCGGTTTCACCACCTTCTCTATCCGTTCGGCCTCGACCGTTTCGGCAAAGACAGAGCCCATGACAAAGGCGCCAAGTTCGGAAGAGAAACCGACATAAGTGGCCACAATCACCATCAGGAAACAAAGCCCCAACGAAATCACCATCAGAGTCTCGTCGTTCAATATATCCCGCTTTTTCAGCACTTTCAGTAAAGACGGCAGAATAAAGATACCGCTGAGCACCCACAGCACCATAAAGAAAGACAACTTTGCCAAGGCAAACAGCAGTTGTCCGCCCTCGAAACTCTTGCTGACCGCCGTGGTAGAAATAATCACCAGCAACAAGATGGCTATAAGGTCCTCGAAAATAAGTACACCCAACACCAGTTGGGTAAACTTCTGCGTACGCAGGCCCATATCGTCGAAAGCCTTCATAATAATGGCCGTACTCGACATGCTGATCATACCACCCAACAGCAGGCTGTTGGTCAGGGACCACCCCAGAATCAGGCCGACCAGTGTGCCCAATATAATCATTCCCGGAATGATGACAGCCGCTGCCACGAGGGCATTGCGGCCCACACTCAGCAACTTTTTAAAACTAAACTCCAAACCTAAACCGAACATCAGGAAGATGACACCCAACTCACTCCAAGTGCCGATATTGGCCGTGTCGGCCACGTCGGGAGTCAGATGAATCTGCCGGCTAACGACAAGTCCCGCCATAATATACCCAAGTATAACAGGTTGTTTCAACCATTTGAACAAAATGGTTGTCACGCTCGCTGCGACGAGGATGAGGGCCAAATCGGAAACAATTAAAGGGAATTCTTCCATTAGGTTTTAATTCTAGAATTGCAATACAAATTTAATAAAAGCAAATCAAAAGCGGGCGAACATACCACTATGAAAAAACGCCATTACCAGCCAAATGGCGGTAATGGCGTTAATCTTTATATGGGTAGTACAAATCAGTCTACCACATCGAACCGGTATCCCTGTCCGAGGAGCCATTCAATGGCCTTAGGCAGCGCATACCGCAATCGTTCCTCACTTTTCAGCGAATCGTGGAAAACAATGACAGACCCATTCCGGGTAAAGCGTTTCACCACACCCAGCACATATTCACCCGACAAGCGCATATTGTAGTCACGGGTAACAACATCCCAAAAGACCACTTTGTACTTTGGCGACAAAGCCTTCCACAAGCGCTTGAGGAACTGTCCGTGTGGAGGGCGGAACAGATGAGAATGGATGTAACTGTCGGCCAACTCCACATTAGCCACATAGTCGTCCGTCTTCATTCGGAATCCCCGCACATGGTTGAACGTATGGTTCCCTATACAGTGTCCGGCAGAAACCACCTGCTGGAACACATCGGGGTGTTTACGCACATTGTCGCCCACCATAAAGAAGGTCGCCTTAATCTGGTAGCGGGCCAGCACATCGAGGACCCACGGGGTAACCTCCGGGATGGGTCCATCGTCAAAAGTGAGATACACCGTTTTTTGCGACTGCGGCCGGTACCAAAAACCATAAGGGAAGAACCTACGGAAGAAGCGCGGAGGGTGTTCTATAAAAGAAAGCATGAATACTACTCGTCTTCGTCAACTGGCTCCGCCTCAGGAGACGAGGTATTGACCAAATACTGGTAAGCGGGTTCCGAAGCCTTGAGCGCGGTTTCACACTTGGCAGCCAGTTCATTACGTCCGTATTGTTTCACAATAGAACCCATGGTCAGCAACACCCTGCGCTGTTTGGAGAATTCGACATTAGCCGTACGCATCTTTTCAGGCTTCAAAGAAGACAACCAGTTGACATACTGGCTAGCGTTGTTAATCAACTCTGCCGCATACTTGTCTGCAGTCTGTGTCTGGTTCATCCGGTAATAGAGGTCGACCAGTCCGAGGTCATACTCGCTAAGCGGAATAGTCGCCGAAGGCAGTTTGTCCAATGCATAGTCGAGTACCTTCTTGGCACTGTCGCGTTTTCCTTCCTCATAAAGGTCGCTGGCCAGCATCACAAACATATTGCGGAAAGTAGAGCACATGCGCAAGTTGTTCTCTTCGAGGTAGACATTAGGGTCGCTTGCATTACCGAACTCAAACTTGTTCATCATGTTGTTGTACATGACGTCGGTCGCACAACGTCCGCCACAACGGTAAGGCATAACCCTGTAAGCCATACCTTCAAGACGGAAGTAAGGCTGCAGGCCCAACTTGCTCTCACTACCCACGGTTACGGCATAATATACCGGACGTTTCCAGTGGTTGTTGGCCAACATATCGAGAATGAAGATTTCCTGTTTGCCCAAATAACGCTTGCCCGACAAGTCGATGTTGATGCGGTAGGTCTTCAGGCCAAGCAGTTTCTGAAGTTCAGCGTTTTTCTCGGCATTGCTGAGTTTGTCGTTCTTCAAAATGGCGGTCTGCATATCGTACCGGAACATATTCAGTTCTTGGTGGATTTTAGCAGGATCGGCACCAGCATTGTTAACGGCCTCAGCAGAGTCAACCTCCAGGAAGAGGTGGGTACAAGGAACAACAGCGGCATCGTCGCCCGACATGCCCACACGCTGTTTGATTTTCGCTTGCGACTCACTGCTGGTAAGCAACGAAATGGCATCTTTCACACTGATGGCCTGTCCCTGGAACAGGTCGACCACATAAGCCACATCGAGTTTACCCATCGAATAGTCAGCTTCTTTCAGCGACAAGTCGAAGCCCTTCGAATCGTAAGCGTCGCGTGTCATTTGGGCAACGTACCATGCCATCTGCAAGTAGCTGAGGTTAGCCACACGCTTGTTCTGGTATTGGGCTTTCAAAGAGTCGCCTTTGCAATCGCCCTCCACTTCCTGGTTATACCATAGAGGGAAGGTATCGTTATCGCCGTTGGTGAAGATGATGGAGTTAGGCGCCAGCGAGCGTAAATAGTCGCCACCGAAATCACGACAAGTGTAACGGTTCGAGCGGTCGTGGTCGTCCCAGTTCTGCTGTGCCATCAGCACAGGTACACCCAAGCACACAACCGAAGCCAGTGCGGCGGCCAATTTCGGATCCAACCATTTTTTCACAAGGTCGTACACAAACAACACACCTAAGCCAATCCAAATAGTGAAGGCATAGAACGAGCCGGCATAGGCATAGTCACGCTCACGTGGCTGGTAAGGGGTTTGGTTCAAATAAACCACAATTGCCAGACCCGTCAGCACGAACAAAATGCACACTTGCCAGAACGTCTGCATACCAACTTTATTGTTTTTGTCATCGCGTCCGAACTGGTACAAGATGCCAAGGATACCCAAAATAAGCGGCAGGAAGTAATAGCAGTTGTGCCCCTTGTTGTTTTTCAACTGGTCGGGAGTCAGGTCAGCATCGCCACCCACCAGCAGATTGTCAACAAACGGAATACCGCTGCACCAGTTGCCGTGCACAATTTCGCCATGACCCTGAATATCGTTTTGTCGGCCTACAAAGTTCCACATAAAGTAACGCCAATACATAAAGCCGACCTGGTAAGTCAGGAAGAACTTGATGTTGTTGAGCTGGGTCGGAACCTGAGCGGTCTGCATCTGCCCCATGTTTTGGTAGGCAATGGTTTTTCCGTTACCCACAGAGCCCCACTCCTTGTACGCGTTGACGTGCGAGCCTTGGCGGCTGTACATACGAGGGAACAACATATTGAATTCAGGACAATACTTGTAATCCTTCTTATGGTCGTACAGTACATAGTGGTCTTCTTCACTATCGTTCGTTTTGATGGCCTTCGCATACAAAGCTTCGCCTTCGTCGATATCGACAGTCCACTGCCCGTTTCCGTTATTTACACGGCGATATTCGGCCGCATAAGACTCACCATAGAACAGCGGGCGGTCGCCATACTGTTCACGGTTCAGATAACTCTTCAACGAGAACACATCGTCGGGCGAGTTCTCGTCCATTGTCGGATTAGCGGCAGAACGGATAACCAGAGGGGCATAGGTAGAATAGCCCATCAGCACCATCGCACAACAAACAAGTACGGTGTTGAGCATTGGAAGCTGCACTTTCTCGCCATGATTGAGAAGGACATAAACAAGGCCGCCCACCAACAAGAGGGCCAAGAAGATATGTTTGAAGGTACCCGAGCCAAAGAATGGTATACCCAACAGTACGATGGTGCCAACAAAAACGCCCAAGACTTTGTAATGCTGGTTGCTTCCACGTTCAACCGAGTCATTGACCAGGCTATTGTTCTCGCCAGTAAGTACGATACCCCATACCAGCAAGCCGATCAGAATCAGCGCATAAACAACCACACCCGTATTGTATGGCAGTCCTATGCCGTTGACAAACGCCAACTCGAACCAGCCAGCCACCTGGGCGAAGCCAGGAATGAGTCCGTAAAGGATGGCTACCAAGATGAAACAAGATACCACCAGCGCAACAATAGTGCCCTGAGTAGTCGGATTCTCGGTCTTGCGGTAATAGTAAACCAATACCAGAACCGGAATAGAAAGCAGGTTCAACAAGTGCACACCGATAGACAAACCCATCAGGTAGGCAATGAGCACCAACCAACGGTTTGCATAAGGTTCGTCGGCACAGTCTTCCCACTTCAACATACACCAGTAAACCACAGCGGTAAACAGCGAAGACGAGGCGTAAACCTCACCTTCCACCGCCGAGAACCAGAAAGTGTCGGAGAAAGTATAAGCCAAAGCACCCACCACACCGGCGCCAAGAATGCCAATCGTCTTACCCAACGATATTTCGCCATTGCTTTTGAACACTTCGTTTGGCACCTCAATACGGCGGGCAATATGGGTAATTGTCCAGAACAAGAACAAGATAGTAAAACCACTACACAAGGCAGAGAATGCGTTCACCATCATGGCCACTTGCGAAGGATCGGAAGCAAACAAAGAACAAATGCGACCCAGCATCATAAAGAACGGAGCACCAGGCGGGTGACCTATCTCCATCTTGTAAGAAGTGGCAATGAACTCGCCACAGTCCCAGAAACTGGCTGTTGGCTCAATCGTCATTAAGTACACTGCGCAAGCGATGGCACAAACCACCCATCCGACAGCGTTGTTTAACTGTTTAAAACGTTTCATTATATATTTAAGAATTCTTTTATATTCTCATCCAATCGCCATTTCGGCAATAATATGCAAAGTTACTCAAAATTGTGAGTTAAACGCCATTCAATTTGAAAATATATGCAACGCAAGCACGGCGCTTCCTTTATTTAGTCTTTTTCTCTCTGCGTTTACCGCCTCAACACATGCTCATTTTCTATTTTTATGGCATTGTCAAATATGTTTTCCTTAGTCAGATAATCTGTAAACAGCTAGCTACTATTTATTTCCGCCTATTAGCATATCGTCAAAAAAATTATTTCGTATTTTTGTAGCGAAACGGCTGTTTCCGAAACCGCGGTTTCGGAAACAGCCGTTTCTGAGTAAATGATACTGGACGTTGTATGCAAACGCGATTCTATCTTCATTAACGAGGGTAAGAACACACTTATTGAGGAATTTGGGAAAGATTACGGTATGTATTTTTCATTATGTCTGCTATTGCGTCCGGATATACTAAACGTTCGGAGATTGAAGATTTAGTAGGAAAGGAACTTGGTGGTTACCTAACTAAACTTGAAGACGACTATAATCTAATTAAGAAAAGACAACCCCTATTCGAGAAGTCAAAATCGACCAATGTTCGCTATAAATTGGCCGATAACTTTTTCATTTTCTGGTTTCGATTCATTTTTAAGTACAACTACATTATTGAAATTGGTGCGTACGATAAGTTGAAAGCCATTATTGAAAGAGATTATGCCATGTTTAGCGGGCTTGCTCTTGAACGTTACTTTGTTGATTTGTTTATTGAGAGTGGCAATTATACGAGAATTGACAGTTGGTGGGACCGAAAAGGCGAAAACGAGATTGACATCATCGCTGAAAACGAACTGGAACAATCGGCAGTATTCTTTGAAGTGAAACGTCAGCAACGCCGCATTGAATTGAATAAATTAGAAACTAAAAAGAATACGTTTTTATAACAAGAACAGAAAAAAAGAAACAATCAACCTCTTTCAGTCTACATCATTGACCACACGATGCTTTTTATTTCATATTTTCTTTTCTGATCATTGCTCTTTTATAATAGTATTCTAACTCAGAGTAGTATTCTTTATCTCTGTTTAAAATAGAGTTGACGCTATCTTTTAGTTCTGCAGAGTTATAGAAGTCCAAACATTTCATTAGCAATAATGGATTATCATATTTACTGGCATAGTACTTATTAGAGTACTTTCTTGCTAAACTATCTAACATTATAGAATTCTCCAAGCCTATATTTACTACTTCAAAATAGCCTGCTGTACTTCCATCTTTGGAAACCAATTCCTTTATGATTGTGGAATCTTTGCTATTAGAGCGGTAAAGGCATCTACAGAATGCGAAATCTTTGTAACCGCTTTCTATATAATCTCTCACTATAGTCAAGGTATCTTGGGAGAAAACATCTACATTAAAACATAGAAGGACGATAAGTGCAAGGAAGGACTTTATTGTTTTCATGTCTGTAGTATGTAAACGTCTAACTTATTAATTATATCTACAAATATAGTATAAAGACGCTATAAAACAATACTTTCTTTATAGGACAGTCCAAGAACTGCCAGCCTTGGAAGTTTCGCCGATTTTCTTTTTTAGTGGGTAGTTAGAGTTCAAGGTTTTTCTTTCAGCTGCTTCACTTTATCGGGATTGGACTCCATAAAATTCACCAACTCAATGGCAGGCATATAGCCCGTATCGGCCGATTTCTTCATCCAGCGGATACCCTCTTCCACATTTTTTTCTACGCCATAGCCAGACAAGTAGCAAATTCCCACGTTGTAGAGAGCCTTCTGGTGGTTCTGCCTAGCCGCTTTCATATACCAGAAAAAAGCCTTTTCTGGGTCTTCGTCCACACCAGTGTGTTTCTGGTAACAGTGTCCGAGGCGGTCTTGTGCGTCGCTATCTCCTTTTTCGGCTGCCAATTTGTACCATTTAACCGCCTCCACATCGTTTTTTTCCACACCACAGCCCGTATGGTAAAAAATACCCAGGTTCAGTTGGGCAAGACTATCACCCTTTTTCCCCAGCTCCTTATAGCAGTTAAACGCCTGCTCGTATTTCCCCAATTCATACAGTAACAGACAAGAGCTGCATTCGTTGCTGCCCGCCATGCACGAGAGAAAAAACAAAGAAAAGCTGGAATTTAATAGGAACAGTCTCTTTTTCATGTGATATTTACGCTTAGATAAACTTTCAATTGAACTTGCTAACAAATATACTCAAGAAAATACATATATACAAAAATCCAGTAAACTCACGTGTTTTTACTTATCTAAATCCTCAAATTTCAAAAACTTAGCATATCCTGTTCTAGAATAGTTTCTCAATAATCGATTTCACACTTATTTCTATTTCTTCTGTAGATGGAATCTCCCTGTATGCTAAGTCCGGCAACTCTTTTAAGTATACTTTTTGTAAATCTTTCCACACGTTATGCAAATCCTTAACAAGAATGGAATCCTTCAGGAGCTTTTTATCCCATCCGCTAGGTTCTTTAAACCTGTTCTGATCTTCCTTCATCAAGCTATTGAAATCAGACTTAAAACTCTTACTATCTATATAAGACTTCACTTCCTTATCTTGAAAAAGGTAATACAAATCGTAAAAATGTCTAATCTTTGCTGCCATCTGAATCATACAGTCCTCTGCAAGAGAATTTCTAATCAGAGAAACAAGTTTCTCTGTAAGAGTACGCCTACTATCCAATACATTAAGCTCAAAGGGTTGCATCTCGAAATCCTCTATCATGCCACTGTTGTTCGACAATGCCAAAAAATCAGTAAGAAAACTTCGAATCATACGTCTTTGTATTGGATACGGATTTGCGAAAGAATTTATCTCCACTAACAACTGCCCCGCTTTGACTGCTCCCACCTGAGCCTTCGTACCGGCTCGGGGATATGAGTAATAGACCCTATGAAATCTAGATCCCTTACTGGTTAATCCAGGCATATCAATTTCTTGAAGACCTTCTGTCATGCTTTTAGAAATCCTTTTTATGAGGTTCTTCAACTGGTTTCCACTCAAACTGTCAGCTTCAGCTATAGCAACATCAATGTCTTCGGAGAACCTGTTCCCAATACCAAAGGCTTTTGTCAAGCTTGTGCCACCTTTGAAAATTGCACGGTTTTCTGAATCATTCTTTGCCATCAGTGAAAGAGACCTACAAATCCAATAGTCTTTTTCAATATAGACATCTTTAATCCCCAACCCACCTTCTTCTACACTGCGCGATGCCGCCAATATAGCTTCAGCGAAAAGTTCCCTTTTTTCATGTAGCCTCATATTATATTCCAGTTTTTCTTGTTAGGTAAACACTTCTCACTTATAGGGATTTTATAATAGGTTACTCCATTTAATTGTTTATTCAATTTGTTAGTATCTTTCCCTAGTATTTCAAATACTGCGCCTAACAAGGCTCTTACATATGGAGTATATTTACTAGCTAAATCAACCAATTGTAACTGCCTTTCTGCAGAAAGGCCGGCTATTATCTTTTTCAGCACGTTCAACGATTCATCTGGAGTTGTTGCCGGAATATCCTTAATAAGCCTAAAAGCATCAAGAATCCGTAAAAGCGGGATTGTCTCTTCTGTAATCTCGTTTCGCTGGAGTAAAAAAGATACTTTATGTGCCCCTCTTTCCAAAGGTCGTCTGTAAAAATTCGTTCCAATTAAAACCACAGACGAAATTTGGGTTGTAAGCCCCATGGAGGCAAAGGCCGTGGTACCAGTTATATATCCCACAGTTTTCCCATCCTTTTCTAGGAAATCCTTAACGATTTCCGATGTAGATGGCTTTAATATTCCAAAAATAGATTTTTGAGGCTTGAAATACTTTCCTTTCGATATTTTTTCCAAGTCCCCCCTACTCACCAACCGATTAAGTGCCTTCACAAGAGCTGGCTGGTACTTTGCCTCTATACCAAAATCACCCATTGTCAAGACTACCCCACACTCAGTTGAATCAAGTTTACTTTTTATTTGGTTCGCTATAATCATTCAAATCTTTTTCACAAAAATACAAATGTCTTGTTTTTTACGCAAAAAACAAGACATTTATTTTAACAGGACAAAATGATTTGGTTAGTCCATATTACTATCAGTCTAGGATTAAAAGGCGACAGTTTATAAAGTTTCAAAAGCCACTTCACTTGATTTACTTCCAACCATAATTCCGGCTTACTTAAGCATATCATTTAACTGATTTGCAAGCAATTCTACATCACAGACCACCTTTCCCCTTTCGCAGGCACTAGGCAATTTCTGGCAGCCTATACCCCTTTCCAAAATTTAAAGAATGTCCGTAATAAGGGTTTGTTATCGCCAGGCTTCACTTCACCAATGCCGTAGCGGTAGCTCGACGCCCACGACAACCCAAGCGTCTTAGACGCCTTAACCAGTTTTTCCTTCTGCTCGTCTGGCAATTTGGAATAGGACGCCATAATGATTCTTGTGTTTTTTATCGGATTCTTATAGAGTTCGGAAAAACTCTTTACTCCACAGTTGTTGACGATGGCAAAAACAGTCTCTGTTACAAATTTGCGGTCTTCCAACGACATTTCCTTTAAGAAATCGGCAAAAGTGAGGTCGGCAACTTCCCGAACCCATTCGTTATTTAATTCAGTTACCAAGCCTGCGCCTTTAACCTCCCAGAAGAGCGGATTGTGCTGTTTAATGCCATAGCCCTGACTTTTCACAGCCACATAATCCTTCTCGTGTTCTAAAAGCATACCTACAATAGAATGCGACGGCACAAAGGTGCGTATCTTATCTTTTGTCTTCTGGTAACGGGGCGTATCCTGATTATTCTCAAGAAAGCCAGGGCCATCGAAGTTATAGACCGCCACAACGTCGTTAAGGCGGTCTTCATTCATTTTTAGGTAGGCATATAAGGCTTCGTTTCCACCCTTAGAGTGTCCTACAATATAGTACCGCTTCCCTGGTTCAGTTTCGTTGAAATAGCCTACAGCCTCCGTCTGGCCAGGTATTTCGGGCAGGTACGAGAGCATACAGTCTTCTTTCCAACCAACAATAGTCGAGTCGGTGCCCCGATAAGCCACTACGCTATCTCCATTACCTAAATCGAAAGTCATAGCGGCAAATTGCACAACCCTGTCCTCGTCGAAGACATTCCGGAAATTAACGACACGCACCCCCGCAAACCGCTTCGTCTTCACAGCCTTGCAGAGGACGAAAGGCGCAGTCTTAGATGGAAAGATATCACTTTCAATATCAATCTCCCTGTTAATATCTCCGAAAACAGAGCTGTTGTCGTCATGAAGCCGTACATACTCGGCAAGCGTATAACCTGCCACCCTGCCGGCAATAGTACTGAACTGTTCAAACTTATAATAACTAATCAGCGATAATATCAGGGCATCCACCTCGTTTAACGGATCGCTCCCAAACGACAAGTCGCCACGCCATTCCAGGTAATCGAGCATATTCATAGGCACCACAATGTCTGGGGGTTATTTTTTTCCTTTTCCGGGGTATTGTCTTTATGTTTGTCCAACTTATACTCCAGATTCTTGATGATATCTTCCGGAGTACGTCCTTTTGATTTTCCAACCATATATCGATAAATGATGTAGAACAGAATTCAATAATAGGAAATGCTCAGGATTCCCACTTGTCATAATTTTCACCTAATTTGGTGTTGCTACAAAAAACAACAGTGGATTAGGGCAAAGATAATTATTAAAAACGAGAACATTTTCAAATCAGGCGGGAAATAGCCTATAGCCACAACACCGAGATCGCCAGCGATGCTCTGATGTTCAGCGAACCCAAATCCGTTATCAGCCCGAACCAGGTTCCACCCCCTGGCTTTTTTGGGCGGCATTTAGAACAGGAATGCACAGTTGGAAAGAAATAAATTGCTCGCTTATCGTAAAATATTACAAAACACGAACAGAAATACATCATATTTCCTCGTTTTTCCCATTTTTTCATACATTTTTGCGTGTCGGATACTATATCTTTGCAAACCTAATAGAGAAGACGATGACAGACCAAAACAAATATGAGGAATGGCTTTCGTGCATAGCGAACACACGACTGGTCTTCAATTCAATTAGCGAGCTCGAACACTTTTTAGAGGCCCCAAGCATACACAGCAACGGCATAAAGAGGTGTTTCACATCATTTCAACGCCTTCGCTCCGCTTTTCGCGACCTGGCGTGTGAAATTGACGAACAAACCGACGGCAACCTCGATTTAAAGACCATTCTAATCCAATATCAGAAGTCATGGACATTTTTCAGGGAGAATTTATCCCGCCGAAGCCATCCGTTTGAAGTGGCACTGGAACTTCTGAGATACCACTACCCTCCATACTTGCGCAACAACATCGGCAGGAAGAAACAGGCCATTTACCGAGCCGTTGAAAAGCAGCACATCAGCGTGCCCTTTCTCATTCTATTCTTGCTGAAGGGATTTCCCGGCTACGACTCAAAGAATGGAGACGTCACAGACATTAACGTTCTTTTTGAGAAGGTGCTGTCGCTTCTTGAAAAATTGACCGAAGGTTGCGATATATACACCAAACTGCCCAGCATTATTGCCGCCCGCGAAGAGCCTAAAAAGACCAGGCTTTCCCTTCTATACCATATATCCTCCATTTTAAACACCTACGAAGCATATAGTAGCCAAAACAACCTTTACGATGCTAGCGCCGAAATTAAGAGCAGAAAGGTCTGCCTAGACCTCACTGGCTATTGGAACGAATGCGACGGGAAACTGCAGAACACCACATTCTGGGAACTTGAACCGGCAATAAACGACGGCGCCTATTTCGCCACCTTTTGGCAAAAGGATGCAGGTAACAACCTGACTGGCACCCGTTTCACCCTCTTCCTTTTTGAGCATGACGACGGGAGCCTTGTGGCCTACATGGTGCATCCAGAAGCCATCAAGAACCGTATGAAGGGAAATCCCTACACAGACAAAGACCATGTTTGGTACAATACCGATTTACCGGCAAACAAAACTCCGCTTAAACTTCCATTCAGAAGACTAATGGCTTCGTCGGTTTGGAAAGCGAACCTCAACTTGACACGGATAACCGACCAGAAAACCATCGGTATTTATGAGAACTGGTTCAAGACCTGCAACATCAAAAGGCCCTACAGCCATCTGGAATACACGTTTTTCCCCGAAATTTATGCCATCACACAAGACGACATCTACCTGTTAACCGAAGACGGACAGGCTTTTTATAAAATTCCCAAATCGTCATTCGAAGGATTTGAGAACATCCAGATAGGAGACAACATCGGCCTAATGAGAATGGATGGCAAAACCTACTTCGCCTTCGACGAATTCCTAATTTACCTTCCTGCCACAAACCACACCATGAAGAAATACGGAATAACGATAGTCGATTCCATTAAATAGGCGACAGTACAAAAGTCCGTAATTTATTTATCCACTTAAAATTAGCGTATGGAAAACAAGAAAACTTTCAAACAGAGAATCAGACTGATTTGTCTCTATACAACACTAACAGCCATGGTGGTTGGAGGATTAGCCATGGTGCGTTTCCTCGCATTGAGTTTTATATTTGTCCGTTACGTCCTCTATTTCTTACTTACAAAAGCCATTGCTCACTTATTCCGCAATTTCGAAGGTATGACTACCATAACACTAGTTTTAACGTCAGCCCTTAATTATTTGATAGGAGGATTCCTTTTCGGTTTCCGCACAGTAAACAATACCATTGCAGACCACTGGATTGCAATTACCCTCACATCCGCCTGTCTTCTTTCTATTCTTTTCTATGAAGACCTGCAACCCAAGAAAGCGGAAGATTAACAATTAAGATGCGAACATAAGTAAACCACAAAGGGAGGCAGGACTAGATTCCCGGTCTCCCTTGCTTTTTGTTCTTCGTATTCTTTACAAGATGCTCCTCTGCTGAGTTCTGTCACACTTCAGATTGTTCTGCGGAGACACTTTACTTTTATTTACAGAGAAGTCATTTCTTGTAGTTGTTCATCTATCAGAGTTTTCTTCTTCAGCAATTTCTCTAATTGTAAATTTGCTTCATTCAGTTTTTGTTCCTTTTGAGCCTTGTTTTTAACATTATCTTCAATTTTTTCTTGAAGCGGGTTAAGCAATTCTTCGATAATTCTAGTCTTTACCTTTTCTATTACCTGTTCCTTTTTATCGTATATTGGCTCTAAGAATTTTGTTACATCAAAATTTCTGAGTTCATTGACTTTCTCATGTAGTTTTCTTTTTTCGTCTTCAATTTCATTCACTATACTCATACCCAATGTAATATAAACACAAATGATTTCTTTAAATACGTCTCCCCATCCATAATCAGAAGAAGAAGAAGAATTAGAGAAAGAGAACATGCCATCATCCAAATCGAAATTGATATCGTTCTTAACACTTTTGATAAAATCTTTAGATTCGAAATCGGGAATATACCTCATAAGAACATCGTCCACCTCACTTAAAAACTCATTCATTGGTGTTTTAATTTTTTCTCTTGCATCGTTTATAATATCTTCTGTATCCCTTTTTAGAGTTCTTTTTAACAGTGTTTGTTTTTCTTTATCAAGTCTCGACGATTCAGGACCAAAGAACCCCGAATTGTCGATAATACTATCCATCTTTTCGCAAGAACGATCAATATCATCCTCTAATCGATATTTTCCTTTTCTTACAATAGCATCAAGACTGTCATTGATATCATCACCCAGTAAACCAATTTTTTTCTGTAATCGACGTTTGGCCCGGGTTATGTTTGACAGACTTTCTTCTAACTCGTCGTCAGGTTGGCTACATATATTTATAAGTTTCTTATTTATACTGATATCTTTCTCAACCTCAGCCTTCTTCTCATTCCCGGCTGCCAAAATTGAATTTATTGGTTTCCTGAATAATATCTCTTCTTTCTCAGTCTCTACAACCTTTTTTACAGCATTTATCAAATCGTCAATATGGCTCTTCTCCCTCATTTGAGGTTGCCCCGAAATCTCAAACGTTTCACAGTTCCTGTTCCATGCAAAAGAATAGGCCTCGTTAGAATTTACTTTCGACATAGGCAATTCAGAAAGCAAAGCCATTTCTGCAGACAATGGTATTGGTTCTGTGGACTCCAACACATTAACCAGCAAATTATCATTACATTCTTTACATGCTTTCGTTAACTGTTCTTTTACATAATCCTTAATTTCAGTCTCTGTCTCACCATTTTCAAAAGGTATATCATATTTATTAATACCTATCAACACCCTTCCAGTTCCACACTGACCCACATTCTTAAACAAAATATCTCTATCGGTAGCATCAAATGGACGTCCCGCATAAAGCATCAACAAGACAACATCAGCCTTCTTTAAGAAAGCCTTTGTTCGTTCTTCTCGGGAAACAATAGGGTCGTTGAATCCAGGCGTATCAACAATTTCAACCCCTTTTAAATACTCTTTAGGATAATAAATGGTAACAGCCTTGGTGATAGACACAAACTTTCCATCAGCTCCGACATATTCTATCAAATTATCAAAAGTATCGTTTTGAGTTTTTCCTAAATAGGATTCAAGTGTTGTCCCCAATTTCGAAGCCCTATCCACTAATTCTTTAGCTGCTTTGATTTTAGATTCCTCTAAAGTGTTTCCAGCCACACTATCTAATGAACGAGATGCTTGTACCTTTTGCTCTTCCCACTCGTCTTTAGAATAAAATTCAGCTGTGATACTCTTTTCTTTACCATACGTGATAACAGACAAAGCAGCAGTCATTGGGGTTGTTGCAGCAGGCAAGACGTCATCTTCAAATACAAAAGAATTAAGGAAAGTCGACTTTCCGCATTTCATTTGACCAATCACGCCTATGGTGAGAACATCTTTATTAATCTTATCAACTATTTCTAATTCTCTTTGCTCATCAATCCATCCGAATTCTTTTGCTTTCTTTGTTTGTGCAATTAATCGGGTCTTCTTTTCCTGAAGTTGTTCAAATAAATTCTGCGCCATACTTTACTTCTTCAATTCTTTTATTTTTTTCTTTAATGAATCCGTACAATCACTTAGACGACACCAGTTCGTTCTTTCTTCTGCATGAGCATTGTAAGCTTTTTCTAATTCTGACCTTGCGTCTATTTGTGAATTATACAAATCACGCAATGCAGTTGTTCTAGTGTCGCTGATTCTATCTAATAAATCACACATTCTTTGGTATTCAAAATCATACATCTCATAATTATCGTCACTAAAAATATGCGTTTCAAAACGTGGTATATCAGACACATTATCACAGTCTTGCTGTAGTTCTCTAACTGCCAGATTATACTGGTCAACTAAAGCATTAGATTTTTTGCATAATTCGTCAGCCTTTTGTTGCTTTTCTTTTACAACTCGCTCCTGTTCATTCAATAATAAATCCATCTCCTCTTGCAAGAAGTTCAAATACCCTTCTTTCCGTTCATCATGAGATATTGTTTTTATAACATTCATCATATCAGACAATGAAGTTTTTTTCGAGAAACGGATAACTTTATTTACTTTTAAACCTGCATCTGTAAGGGTTTTCTTAATAAGTTTTTCCACTTTATCCACATCAGAAGACGCCTTTGAATCAACTTTATTAATAACCACATACAGAGGTTTCTTCAAATGTTTCTTTATCAAATCAATAGAAGATCTATTTACAGTGCCATTGTTCACATCAAACACCCAAAACAAAGCATCGCATTCATTAATCACACCAATTGTTCGTTCCGCATCCTCTTTATCATTAGAATTAAAACCAGGCGTATCAAGAATGCTCAATCTGTCAAGATTGGAATTCTTATAAGTCATTACGAAATACTGTATCAAAGAAGATACACCTTTCACCTGATCTAGCACTTCTTTACTAACTCTTTTAAATGTATTCTCTGAGATTATTTTGAGCTCGTTATTTGGCGTCACAAACTGATAAAAGGTACCCACACCTCCCGATATATAAGTAGGTATGGCAGTTGTCGCTTTTGTACTAACAGGCAATAGTGGTACATTCGGATCATCTTGAGACAGCAATCTGTTGACTATTGATGTTTTTCCTGCAGAAAATTCTCCCACAAACGCAATGGCAGTTTTTCCTTGTATCCACGATTTCTTTGCTGTAATAGCCCAGCCTTCTAGACCAGAATTAAAAAGGCGTTCCTTGCAATCGTCCGATAAGTTCTTCCTTAGGTTTGTGACCGTCGTTTTTAAGTCATCCTTGATAAAATCCTTTAAACCGTCTATCTTCAAATACAAAGATGATATTGAAGTGTCACTCGTTTGTTTAGCAGTCAAGATTTCTTGCACAAATGCTAAAGAGTCAATTTTGATGTTAAGTTCCTTTTCCTTATCATCTAATTCTTTAGACTTTGTATTTAAATCTTCTTCAAGCCCCTTCTTTTGACGAGTTTCTTTATCTAATTCGTCCCTTAGCGATACAATCTCGGATTCTTTCCTTTTTACTTTTCCCTTCCAATCATCTATTTCATCCTCGAATTCTTCATTTTCATCCTCTAAAGTTTTAATTTTCTTTTTAAGATCATTTACTTCAGATAATTTCCGTTTAATATTCTCGTCAATAACAGAGTCTTCTATCTTGGAATTTAATTTTTGACTAGTCAAAGTCTGTATTCTTGCATTAGAATCTTCCAAATTTATTTTTTCAGATCCTTTTACTTCTTTTTTACTTGATCCAAAAAATAACCATCCCAAAACAAGTCCAGTCAAGACAGCAATTGCAATATATATAACCATATCTATGGTCATCTCTTTATGCTTTTAAGTTTTTGATCTGTTCTTCATAATTAGCACAAGCATCCTTGTACTGTTTGAGTTCTCTAAGCAGATCTTCATTTTGCGACACCAGCTTCTTAATCTTCACTTTCGCATCTTCCAATTCATCTTCTAAATCGTCTTTTTCATTATCGGAAGACTTGTTCGCTCTCTTAAGCCTATTATTCTCACTTAGCAAATCCTCTATTTGTCTCTCAGCCTCTTTATATCTCTTTCTGAGTTTCTCATTCTCGTCGCTGAGCGAATCCAATTCTCGCTTCTTCTGATCTAAACTCTCAACTTCTTTTTTATCGATTAGTTGTTCTTTTGCCAACATGCAACCAGCACCAATTGCCGCTCCGATTAGAAAATCCATCATACTCATTTAATTCAATATGTTAATAATGTATTTTTATAATTTCTCAATTTTGTCTTCTTATTTTCAAACTCGGATTTCTGTTCCGCTCTTATTCGTTTTAAATCTTCTATTGCATTTGTCATCTCTGACACCATATCAGAAGCCTCCTTATGCAAAGACTCCTTAAATACAGAAAGTAAAGATCTTGTTATACGTTTCACTTCAGATTTGAATCCTGGTAACAAAACCGAGTCCATATAATCGTGTATAGCTCTTCTTCGTTGTGGTTTTGCCATTGTTCTTTCTGTAACGAACCCCACCATAGACTCCACTATACCTTTACTAGAAGTGTTCTGACTATTAGTGATTGTCTGCTGATTGTTATTTTTTAACATAGCAGTTGTCCTTTGGTTAGAAATTATACTACCTATATCGGAAGCCGTGTCTGCAACATCTAATGCCGTTTCTGCAGCAACTGTCTCCACTGCAGCGCCTCCAATCACGGGTGCAGCAACAGCAACTGCAGCTATTGTGCCAACAACTTTGACTCCTGTTGCTATAGCTCCATCATATTCGTGTCCTAAATTATTTAGAGATAAGTTATATGTCAGCCCGTTAACAGAATATGAACTTAAATCAACATCTTGTAACGACCGTAGATTTACTTCACTATCGCTATTTTTACGTTCCTTAGCCTTTTCTCTTAATAAATCCCTTACATCGTCTTTATATTCATTTATTACCAATGTTGATGTATTGTTAATAATAGAAATAGCCTCCGAATCATAATTTGAGTTCGAACCAGAAACAAGACTCTCCAATTTATCGAATACTATATCCTCAAATTTCCTACACGTATTCAACTCTGTATCAGATAAATCCATTTCCAGATTATCGACCAATCCATCTATATTTCTATGAAGTTTTTCTAATTCATACTTTTTCTTCCGTAATGTATCTTCAACTTCTTTGTCATCCTCAATTGAAGCCAACAATTCATCAACCTTATTTGTCAGGTCTTCGGCTATAATCTTTATTCGCTGTTCATTGACACGAATAAGAATGTCGTTTTTTTCCTCTTTTATCTTCTCAAACAAATCATACAACTGCGACAAATCATCATTATTAGCAGAAACACAAGAAATATTTTCAATTCCAATGTGTATATTTTCACTTATATATTTTTTTGCATCTTCAACATCCTGCACAGGTTTTGTGTCACATTTGGTTAATACCAAAAAAACTGGTCTTTTCGATAAAGACACCGTGTTAACAAAATCTATCAAAGATTTTGTTATTTGTTGATTGATATCAGAAACAAGAAGGATACCATCGGCATTTGGCAAAAATTCCACCAAAGTTTGCTTATGTTTTGGATCAGGAGACGATAGTCCGGGAGTATCCACCAACACTGTTGTATCTGGCACTTTAGTAGAGGTATCGAAGACAGTAACTACTTTCGCATCATTAAGGTTTTCGTTCTTTAATTCAGATATTTCCGAGTACAGTATTTCCTCCCCACTTTCTGTCAAGACTTTTGCACAACATTTATGGCTACCAAAATGGACTTCGTATATTGTAGCAGTAGTAGGCTTAGTTGCCGTTTCTAATTTCTTGCTATCAGTTAGGGCATTAACCAATGTTGTCTTTCCTGAACTAAACTCTCCTACAAGCGGTAAAATAAGAGGACAATTGCCATTGTTGCTTTCCTCAATCTTATTGAGGTCTTTCACAATATTATTAAAGCCTAAATCATTGGCAATATCACGCAAAACTTGTATTTTTTCCATAACAATTTAGAATTAGTATTGAATTAAATGTAAACAATTTCTTAAAATTTCTCACCCCAGTCTTTCCACCACCAAATCCACGGTATTCAGGCAACCTGCCTTCTTGATGTCGATGCCATACATGCGCATAAAGGCATCAACAACAACCTGTCCACCATTGGTGGTTACAGGGTTACTCATACTTTGCGTGACTACTTGAACACTCATGCCCGGTTCGATTAGGATACCGTTGCACTGCCTGCGGTACTTGGTAGTTATCTTAAATAGTGACATATTATTTTTTATTTTTTTGCAACGTTACACAGAAACGTACTATCATACCAAAATTCATATTCCACAAATAGATTCAAAATTGTAAAATGCTTACATTATGTAGTTCTATACAATTCGGAAACATTTTGAAAGTTGAGTTCTATGTAGATAGTGCCAAATTACCCGATACTACACAAATGCCTGTATTTCAAGACAAGTGCATTCATTTTTTACCAGACAAATTTGACGTGCAAATCAAAAAAAAAAAAAAAACAGACTTCCAAATTTCAAGTTAAAAAACTACTCACTCCATATCACTTTTTTCACTTCTTTTTGTGTAAGCAGACAGCCTTCTTCAATCCTTTAAGGTCGGCATTCCAAAGCCAACGGCCAGTCTACTCAAGTGGTACCGCAACGCCTAACTGGAAGCCCAGATTTTGGACCGACGAGGTACTTTCGGGATACCTGAAAAAGGCGTACCCTGCATTCGAATAAGAATAGTTAAGGCCCGCACTCACTTCCAGATAGTGCCCAACAAGATAACGGCCGTGGATTCCCGCCTTAAAGGCGCTGCCATAGGTGAAATCGTCGTAGATATACACCCAGTGTTCGGGCCCTACCGCCGGATTGTGCGTATCGGCCTCCACATTGAACGACAAGGTCTGCCCCATTCCGTACAACACTTTTCCGCCGACCAACACCCGGCTGCAAACCGGCACGTCGAAGTAGATGCCCGGCATAAACTGGTAGGTTTTCGCCTTGTTCGACTCGAAGGCGACATAGTGAGCCTGCACACGGTTGGCTGGCACACGGAAGTAATCTTCGTCTAACTCGAACTGGTTGAAGAACATGGAGGTTTCGCAGCCAAAGCCCACATAGCGGAAGGGGAAGTATGCCCCCTCGAGGCTGTAACCATAGCCTATTTTATGGTTGAAGCGGACGAACTGCTTTTCGAAAGTCGCAGCCGGATCGGTACACACGCCCAACGAGTTGATACTATTTCCCCACGGCGACACGTGCGCATTCACCCCGATGAAGCTGGGGTTACGTCGGTAGTAAGAGGGCCGCCCCCGGCGCGGATGGGCAAACATACATTCGGCCAAGCCGTAGCCCAAATGGCCGGAAACAAGTCCCAAGCCTGCCCCCGCCAGCACATCGCTGGCCCAGTGCTCCTTATTCAAGATGCGGCTGACGCCAACCAAGCCGGCCAACGTATAGCCACCAACACTGTACCAGATGCTCTTCCCTCCATACTCGCGGTGCAGCAGTGTGGCCCCCGTAAAGGCGGTAAAGGTGTGGCCCGACGGGAACGAGTTGTGGAAGTACTCGTCGTTGGGGCGGGTCCGTCCCCACGTGTTTTTCAGTCCTTCGGTCAAACCGGCCGTAATGGCGGCAGAGAAACCGGTAGCCGCCAGCAACTGGCCCCAGGTTTCACTTTTCCCCTTCACACCTACAGCCCGAAGGCCTAGGAACACAACGCCCGGAAGCGTTTGCACCACATCGTCGGCACTGTTATGGAAACTGAAAAGATGGTCTTCACGGAATTTGAGGAGGTCGTTGTCGAAGTGGCGCACGACGCACGCGCTACCGAGCAGCAAACCCGGCGCAACAGCGTAGTTCCACTTAAAACTGCGGCACGCACAGCGGGCCACCTGCAGGGAATCGGTTGCCAACACCGGAGACAGCGCTCCTTCCTGCGCCGACGCCACCTGCCCCAGCACACATGCCCAACAAAGCAGAACAAGCCACAAAACCTTCGCCATAATTCTAAAACAACGATTGCAACAACAGATAGACCAGATAACCCAAGTAGGTCCCCACCGCATAGCCAATCAGACCAACGGTTATGCCCGGGCCGACCACTTCGCGGTTTTTCAGCGTGCCCGCCATGACAGGGACAAAGGCCGGACTGGTAACCAAGGCGATAGAGCTGACCAGTGTGGTGTCGGCATCGACCCTCAGAAGGATGTTCAGCAAAATGTGCATAACGAAGGGTCCCAGGGTAACAAACAGCACAAACAGGAAGAAATCGAAATCGAGATTGTTGAACATATCTTCACCCACACTCGAAGCCACCGCAACGCTGAAAACCAGAATCAGATAAACCCCAGCGTCGAAGGTATGCGGAAGCGCGCGCACCCGTTTGTCGAGCGATGCCAGAATGGCCATAAACGAGATGGACAGCATAAAGACCGCCATAAACGACTCTTTCGGGAACAGGAGCGTTACCAGATAGCCCAGCCCCAGAATAACGAGGGTCAGAGCTAACGCACCAAGCAGCGGTTTGCTGTTCTTTTTCGTGAAAAGGCCAAAAAACAGTTCTTTTTCCTCTTCCCGGACTTCCATATCTTCCGCATCGGACTGTTCGGCCGGTTTAAATTTGGGCAAAACAGCCCTGACGATAAACTTACCAGCCACAATAACCACCAGCAAATAGATGGCCCCCACCAGAATCTGGTAGATCTGCGCCTGCAGGAAAGTGTCGTTATCGACACCGGCCACCTCCTTAATGGTAGCCATATTGGCCGTTCCGCCCGTATACAGGCCGACGAACATGGCCGAAACGCCGGCATAATGCTGCGGGTTGGAACTGCCGAACAGATAAAAGCCGGCGACCGCAACGAGCACACACGCCAACAGGCCTGAGAAGAGCGACTTCGTGAAATTGGGAGCCAGTTGTTTCCACGAACGGACGTCGGACGAGAACAGCATGAGCGGAATTGCCAACGGCACCGAAGCGCTCGACACGGCCAGCAAGGTCTGTTTCACCTGCTCGGTTCCGCCCAATGCGGGCAAAACTCCCGACAAGGCCACCAGACAGCCCAGCGTGTAGGCTATAACCACACTTCCCAACTTTGCCATGAAGGAGTATTTATAAGTGAGCCACAACACCAACAAGGGGGTGAGTAGGCAGTATGCGACTAATAAAAAGGAAAACATAAAAGCTCAATTTTACGCAAAAATACAACTAAGACCCAATAAAAACGAAGGAAAGGTGACAAGTTTATTGAGGTTTCTTACAAGATTTCATCATACAAAAACTTATTTTTGTACGAAATAAAGCGAAAAGATGAAATTCAGATATATACTCCTCCTTTTATTAGCACTAGTTCTTGCCTACGTCTACTACAGAAACTACTATGCTCCCCAACAAGGGACTACTACCGACCCAGCCCGGACTGAAGTAGGACAAGATGCCGACGGATCGGTTGCCAGCGACAATGCTGGAACTGATGAAGAGATAGCAGCCAGCGACGCCTCTCTAGAAGAAAATGCTGTAACTGACACAACCGAAAGGCTGAAACTGCCCGGCGTAACCGACATAGAAATAGTTGAGGCATACAAGTATCTCAACGAGATGCGCAGCAACCCTCCGGCTTATTCCGAGATTGTAGATTTTGACTTATCGGAAGTCCAAGCTCGCGATTCCTTAAGCTGGAACACCATTTTAGCTGCAGTTGCACAGACCAAAGCAAACGATATGGCCAACCGCAACTATTTTGGACACGTGAATCCCGAAGGATACGGGATAAACTTCTACATTGTTGATGCAGGCTACAAATTAGAGAAAGATTGGCTTGACAATAAGAGAGATAACAACTTCGAGAGTCTGGCTGCCGGATATAGAAGCGGGAAGGATGCTGTAATAGGCTTGGTTAACGACGACGGCATACCAACAGGAGAAGAAGGTTCGGGACACCGGATGCACCTCCTCGGCATAGATGATTGGAACAAAAAAATGAAAGATATCGGCATCGGCCATGCCTATAATCCAGACTCCAACTATAAACATTATTGGGTATTCGTCATTGCCAGACACAAATGGTGACAGTTGTTGCCACCCACGCCATTCACAGGCAGGTAAGTGGCATTCACACTTCAAAATCTACCACTGAAACTCAACGAGTATGAAGGCCAGCCTCCACCGATGTCATTATAGTTTTCACGGCAAGGTCACTTTACCCTCCATTTCTGCACAAACACACCATTGGCGGCATACTGCCGGACAATAACGATTTGCGGACAAACGCCATCCAACAATTGCGGATTCCATTCGTCTAACACCGCCAGCAAACGGCCCTGCACATCGAACACCTCCACCCTATAGACTCCGGAAGGTTCTGCCCCGGCACTTACGGCAGCAACGGAAGAAGCCTCGCCACAATAAGGTTGCGAGAACTGCACACCCAGATCGAACTCCTGGTCGGGCACCGCCTCAATGTTTTCAGCCACAACCTGCTCACCCGTCCACGAAGTCAGGCGGAAACTATACGGGCCGACTTTCGACTTGTCGCTGCCCAGACCGCCGGGATAGACAAAATAGTTATACATTTCGCGGTGGATAGGAACCCAGTTGCCATCGTCGTCGAGGAATTCCACTTTCTGCAACGCCACAAACAGGTTGCTGAACATGGCCTTGAAATAGTAGGGACTGGTGCCCGCATCGTAAAACACGCGTATTGTCGGCTGGTCGGCGGCTAACGGGCAAGGCACGAACTGCCATTTGATAGGCACGCGTCCGTCTTTCAACTCTGCCACCTTCACAAACGAACCAGTCGAGAAGTCTATATCGCCCGGTTTACACTCTGGACAACGGTCCACCACCTTGATGGTCACATCGCCAATGGGTCCGTAAACATGAATGCACGCCCCGCACGCCATACTGCTGTCGTATTGCGAGTGGTTGAGCGCACAGGTATAAATATCGTCCTCATCGACCCAAATGCCACAGTTGCCGCCGTTGCTGCCCGCCACACCGCCATATTGTGTACCCTCGCCCGTGTACCAGGTGGTATCGCAGAACGACTGTGAGAAAGCCGGGGTAAGAGCCAACAGCGATAGAACAAGCGTCCATAAAAACTTTTTTGCCATAGTTCCAACATTTTACGATTCGGAAAGTTACAGAATAAACACGCTTTTTAAAAGAAAAGGACGAAAAAAACAGCAGTTGGCAACCAGGCAGTGGCTCTTCCCTCTATTTTCATATAGCATATATACGGAGGAAAACGTACTTTTGCATTCCGTGAACAGTAAAAAACTCTGAAAACAACATGAAAGACCGTTCTTCACAAATCATCCGTACCAGTTGGATCGGCATCGCCACCAACGTGCTGTTGGCTGCATTCAAGGCGGCAGTTGGCGCATTAGCGGGCTCTGTGGCCATCGTAATGGATGCCGTCAACAATTTGAGCGACGCCTTGTCGAGCGTCATCACCATCGTCGGCACCAAGTTGTCGCTCCGTCCCGCCGACCGCGAACACCCTTTCGGCTACGGCCGTGTAGAGTACTTCAGCGCCATCCTCATCGCCGTCATCGTACTTTCTGCGGGCATCACCTCGCTGATCGAGTCGGTCAGAAAACTGTTCAACCCTTCAGCTCCCGATTACACCACCACAACATTGGCGGTTATTATTGCGGGTATTGTTGTAAAACTGCTGCTGGGGACTTACGTGAAGAAGAAAGGGCAAGAGCTGAAGAGCGACGCACTGACAGCATCGGGAGCCGACGCACTGTTCGACGCCGTCATCACACTATCGACCCTGGTGTCGGCATTAGTAATGATTTTATGGGGCTTCTCGCTCGACGGCATATTAGGTGTACTCATCTCACTGGTCATCATTAAGGCAGGAGCCGAAATGCTGGCATCGCCAGTCAACGAGCTGCTCGGGGCCAAAATATCGCCCGAATTTGTCAGCCAAATAAAGCAAGAGGTATCTGAATTCGACGGTGTGCACGGAGTTTTCGACCTCATTCTCCACAACTACGGTCCGAACCTGGTTATCGGTTCGTTACACGTGAATGTCGACGATACAATGAGTGCCACCAACATCCACCGCCTTACCCGGCGCATAAGTGAAACCCTGCACCAGCGGCACGGCATTGTGCTGACCATAGGCGTCTACGCCATCCCTACAGGCAGCAACCCACACGCCAGCATGCAGCGCCAGGTGGCCCAAACCCTGAAAGCCCACCACGAGATTGTACAGATTCACGGCTTCTGTTATTACGAAGACGAGCACCGCGTCTCGATCGACGTGGTTCCCGATATATCGGTGAAAGACGAGTCGGCCCTTGCCCGGCAACTGCAAGAAGAGTTACAAGCGCTCCTGCCAGGAGAACAGATAACCATCGTTGTCGACCACAACTACACCGCCTGAGCACAAGCGAAAAGGCTGTTGGACGGTGCTATATGGCCGAGCCCCAACTACGACACGACCAGCCCTATTTTCCGGAAACAGCTCAGTTTCCGCATCACTGTTTTACAATGGCCAAGCAGGGAAGACAGAGCCATAGGCTACCTCATTTTTTTGAATATCAGATTCATAGTTGGGCCATCGAGTGTATGCATCGTATTTAGTTTGAGCGACTTCACCATCTTCAACGTGCCCTGTTTGTATTTCAAGAAATGGTCGGTTTTCAAGTGGCGCTGGTAGGCGTCGTCGTCGGCATAGATTTCAAGGATGCGTATTTGACAAGGCGAGCCGGGGTCCTGCATAGGGAAAAGACCAATAACGCCAGGCTCGCGCTCAACCGACAAGCGGTCCACTTCGGAAGCGTATTCGAGGTACTGGTCTAAATAATCAGGGAAGACCTCAATTTCAGCAATACGGACAATAAGGTCGCCTTTTGTTTTTTCAACCGAAGCGACACCATCGGAAATTCCAAAAAGTTTTTCAGCATTTTTTGAAAGGATCAGTTCCTTAAATGGAGCCAAGTCGGGTTCTTCGTCAAGGTATTTCCGCAATCGGCTGAGGCTGGCAGTAAGAGCCCCAGGCGCCACATAGGGATAGTCAGAGCCATAGAGCAGATGTTGCGGAGAGGTGATGGAGAGCAGCATACGGATGGTTTCGGGCGAATGCGCACCCGCCAGGTCGTAATAGAGCGCATTGAGGTTGGCCGCCCAATCGATTTCACCCACCAACTTGTTAGCCTGCATGACCGGGGCAAGCGACTTCATTCTAGGCACAGCCAACGGCAGATAGGCACCACAATGCGGAACCACCACCTTTACACCAGGATAACGCGCCAAGACATTGCGGCTTATCATGTTGGCTACAGCACGCGTGGTTTCGGAAAGATATTCCTGCATGGCGAGCGGTGTTTGCCGCATAACAGCCGCATTGACCGGTTCGGGACGGTGTGGATGTAGAATAACGACGGCCTTGCGGTTGCTGAGCAGCGAGAAGAGCGTGTCGAGTTCGGGAGCGCCAAGGTATTGTCCCGCCACATTGGTAGCAAGCTTTATGCCATCGGCCTTCAGCGTATCGAGCGCATAAACCGCCTCCTTGAGGGCCGCGTCAACATCGGGCAACGGCAGAGCCGCACAAAAAAGGAAACGACCGGGATGTTGGTGCTTGAGACCAGCAGCCACCTCGTTAGTCCGTCTCACGACCATAGCCGACGACGGCTGTGGGGCGGCAAGCGTCAGCACCGAAGCCGACACACCGTTCTCGTCCATCCAACCAAGGTGGCGCTCCGCATTGTAGAAAGGCACGGGAAACCCCTCGTCTAAAAGCCGTTTTTCGTTTTCCAAAGCCGACAAGAAGTCGGAAGTTATGAGGTGAGAGTGAACATCGACCACTTTTTGTCCCATCGTAAATTCTGTTGACATAGTCAATAAGAAAGCCATCAGTAATTTATTCATTAACAAGTATTTTTAGAACACACAACCCTTTGGGGAACAGGCGGAAGTCCCAGCCACAATGTTGCTGTCTTCTACAGCCAGTCGCCAATTGGGAAGAAACCTTAAGAAACGATAAAATTAACAAAAAAACTGCAACCGGATGAAAATACAGGCATAGAAACAACGGCTAAAGAAGTGAAATACATTTGCGAACTCCAGAAAAAAATCACTACTTTGCAACTATAATCAAGCATTAATTCCCTACATAATTATGGAACAGGCCGAACGCATCAAAAAAATGGAAAGCCTCTTTGATAAAAGTGGCAAGATTATCGAACAATTGGAACAAGCCATCGACAACTTCAGTTCCCTACAGCCTGCTATTGGCGAGTTGGAAGCCTATTACAGTAGCGACTGGCGGACCGACTTCGAGGCCGAAGAAGCAGGCGAACTGCCAGCCGGGCTGAAATGCGGCGTGCTCAGTGAAGACGGCTTGTGGAATCTGTTGGAAGACTACCAACGGCTGAAAAATCTTATGGAAGAAAGAGAGACCGATTAACACAGAACCGAAGACGTACGATATAGGAAAGTCACGCCACTGCGCAAAGACTTGTTTTCACATCAGACTAACATTCTTGTCTATATATCTGTTTTTTAAATAATTAAAATTATATTTACGACAAAATTCATTGTCGTTATTGATAATTTTGCGCCAATATCCCGACAATTTTTTGAAGACTTACTCAAACTATTTTGTAATTTCTTAATTACGAAAAAGAGGAAACACAAAAACAAGTTTAACATACACATAATATCAAATCAATCTGCTTATGAAGAAAACATTACTGCTTTCCGTCTTGATGTCGTCCGCACTCTTTTCTGCCTATGCAGGCGACGGATCTGAGGAGTTTCCCGAGTGGGACACATCAGGCTTTGTCAACAAAGTTATTTTAAAGGCGAACCACGACTGGTGCAGAGCACATACAGTAGAGGAGGTAGGGCCACTAAACTATAGCAACAACTACAAAGACTCCATTGAAGTAACAGCCACATCAGATTTACCTTGCCTGTTTTTCACGGGTTGGAGCGACGGCGTTAAAGCCCGAACACGCTTCTTCTCGGGCTCAGGCACCGACACCCTGACCGCCTATTTTGAATCTGCCCCTAAAACAACACACACCATAACAGCAGTCGACGAGACAATGGGCGACGCCTACGCCCAATTTGGAGGAAAGGGGGAAAAGCTCAGGGGAACTTTTGAATACGACCCGACTGAGTTCGCTCTCGCTTCGGAGCCTCTAATTATTAAGGCAGAAGCAAAGAAAGGGTTCCAGTTTTCCCACTGAGAAGACGGTTCCACCGATAGTGAAAGAGTCCTATATTTCGGTGATAACCTCGAATGTGGCCAGAACTACGACTTCAAAGCCTACTTCAAGGAACAGGAGCACATCATCGTTATACTTTCGACCGACACAGCAATAGGAACCGTATGGGGAAAGACAAAAGAAGGTGAAGATTTTACCGTGGAGATTTTGCCTGAAGGAGCAGAATTCACATTCCAATATAAAACCCAGCCAGGCTATACCATAGACTATATGGAGTCTACCTACTATAACACATCTTTGGGTCCGATTACCAACTACAGTGTTGCTGGCAACGACACCATTACCGTGCACTTCAAAAAGGCAGACTATCACAATATCGTTATCCTTTCAAGCGACACAACAATAGGAACCGCATGGGGGAAGACAAAAGAAGGAGAGGTTTTCACCGAAGAACTTTTGCTTGAAGGAACGGACATCCTATTCCAATATAACATCCTTCCAGGCTATACTTTAGATTATATAGAATCGGCCGCCTATGACAAAATCTCGGACTACAGCGTCATTGGCGACGACACCATTACCGTGCACTTTAAAAAAGCCTACGAATACTTCAGTATGAATTTCTTGGAAAGAGATGAACTTAAACTCTATGGGAAATCCCTGTACGATAAAAGTTATTGGCGGTCTATAGAGGATATGAATAGGGACTCTATTATAGTCACCAACAAGGCAACCGGGGAAACTCATGCTTATCCAAAAAATGCGAAAATCCCAATCTGGCTAAACGACACCTTCTTGGTAAAAGCCATGCCTACAACAGACGGTTACAAATCGGACAGCGTTGTAACACTGACCTACGACAACTACTTTAAAAACGATGGGCTTTACATCTACAAGACAATAGCAGAAATAGGGACGGAAACGGCCGAAGGAGACTCGTTCAACGTCAACATCTATTTCTATAATGAGTGGGATGAGGACACCTTTGAATCAGACTCCAAAAACGTAACGAATTACTGGGAAGGCAACGGACGCTATGCGAAAGGCGATACGATATTCTTCTTCTACCACTCAAACAATTATAACACATCGTACATCTATGAAGACGATTATGCCTTTCACGAGTTTTATCTGAAAGACACCTTGAAGATTGTTGTGAATAACGATATAAGCATCAACTTCTATCAGCCAGACAGTCAGCAGGGTGTAAAGAATACGGCAGCGGCACAAGAGACCGACGCGCTGGTGAACGTTTACACCACTAGCGGGCGACTGCTGAAAGCTCGCACAAAAATGAGCGAAGCACTCAACGGTTTAGAAAAGGGCCTTTACGTGGTAGGCCGGAAATTAGTCAGGATAAAAGATTAATCGTCGGTTAAAACAAAAGGCAAGAGGGTGTCTGCAACCGCAGGCATCCTCTTTTTCGTTGTCTGATAAAGCCATTCTTTTTCTCCAATCCGCAACAAACACAAACCGTTTTTGAAACAAAAAGAAAAATAAATGACGAAATAATCCACCTGTTTGTAACAGACAACTTCTAAATTTGGGACTGTAAAAACAGCATCACTTCAGACTAACTACACTATAACAACCATGAAAACAGCAAGTATAAGACACGGAGCCTTCATTCTGGCGACAGTCGCACTTACAGCAACAGCAACAAACACTACAGCTGCCACCCCTGCCTTTCCGGGTGCGGAAGGCTACGGCATGTACACCACCGGCGGACGCGGAGGTAAGGTCATCCACGTCACCAACTTGTCGGACGACGGCAAAGAGGGCTCGTTGCGCTATGCCATAGGCCAAAAGGGAGCGCGCACCATTGTGTTCGACGTCAGCGGCACCATAGAGCTGAACTCGCAACTGAAAATCAGCAACGGCGACCTCACCATTGCGGGCCAGACCGCCCCAGGCGACGGCATCTGCCTGAAAAACTACAACATGTACGTGGGAGCCGACAACGTCATCATCCGCTTCCTTCGCTTCCGTTTAGGCACTGAAAAACCAGACGGATACAACAGCGACGGCACACCACAACAAGACCGCGACGCCATTTGGGGGCGAAACCAGAGCGACATCATCATAGACCACTGCTCAATGAGCTGGTGTACCGACGAGTGCGCCTCGTTCTACAACAACAAGAACTTCACCATGCAGTGGTGCATCATAGCCGAAAGCCTGCGCGGTTCCATCCACCCGAAAGGCTACCACGGTTACGGAGGCATTTGGGGCGGCCAGGGAGCCAGTTTCCACCACAACATGCTGGCCAACAACGACAGCCGCAACCCACGCCTCTGTGGCAGCCGCTACACCAACGAACCCGACCTCGAGAAGGTAGACCTGCGCAACAACGTTGTCTACAACTGGGGCAGCACCAACAGCGGCTATGCCGGCGAAGGGGGCAGCTACAACTTCGTCAACAACTACTACAAAAGCGGCCCGGCTACAAAGTCAAGCATCAAATACCGTATTTTCGAAGTCTATGCCGACGACGGCAGCAACGCACAACCCAAAGGCACTTACGGCCACTTCTACCTGAGCGGGAACTATATGGGCGAGAAGGGAGCCAACTGGGACTGGAACGGGATAGACATCAACACAGGCAACCTAAGCTACCTGTCGAAAGACCTGGTCAGATCGAACAGCGAGTTCAGCCACGCTTCCGTCACCACCCACACGGCAGAAACAGCTTTCCAGAAAGTGTGCGCGCTGGCAGGAGCCTCGCTCCACCGCGACGCGGTTGACGCACGTATCGCCCAAGAGGCCATAAATGGCAAAAACACCTATACCGGCTCGGTTCTCGGCGGGAAGGGCATTATTGACAAAACCAGCGACGTGGGCGGTTGGCCGACTTACAACAGCACAACCACCCCTACCGACACCGACCGCGACGGCATGCCCGACGCGTGGGAAGAGCAGATGGGACTGGACAAGAACAATGCTGCCGACGGCGCACAGACTGCGTCAGACGGTAGCGGATACACCAACCTCGAACGCTACATGAACTCGCTGGTGTGTGAAATTATGAGCGAAGGCCTGAGCGACGCACTGACCGCTAACGAATACACTTGCGACGAAAAGGCACCGGAATACCGTGTGGAAAAACGCAAATTTGACTTTGTGGTCGGGGTCGACGGTGACTTTAAGGCTGCAAAGGCGGCTGCCGAAGCGAACAAGAACGGACGTTTTTACATCTTCGTACCAAACGGGACCTACAACATAGGCGGTTTGACAGGCGACAACAACCAGATGACCAAATGGACCGCCGGCAACGTCTCTCTCATCGGGCAGAGCACCAGCGGTGTCACGCTCTACAACAAACCGGCTGAAGAGGGCATCGGCACCACAGCTACCCTCAGCTTCAGTTCATCGGCAAGCAACCTCTACCTGCAAGACCTCACCCTCCAGAACAAGGGCGAGCTGCCGGCCGGTTCGCCAGCCGTACGCTTTGTTGTAATCAGAGACGAAGGCAAAAAGAACATTTTCAAGAATGTACGTCTGCTCAGCGGACAAGACACCTACTACAGCCGCAGCGACAGGACTTATTGGGAGACCAGCGAAATTCACGGAACGGTAGACTTCATCTGCGGTTACGGAAACGTCTTCTTCAACACCTGCAACCTCTATCTGGAATACCGGACTTCCAGCAACGTGATTACGGCACCTGCCACTAAAGAAGGCACCTGGGGCTATGTGTTCCGCAACTGCACCATAGACGGCGACCCCGTCAATAACAACAAATACCTGCTCGGACGCTCGTGGCAGGGAACACCGAAAGCCGTGTACATCAACACCAAGATGAAGATACAGCCGGCAGCTGCCGGTTGGGGTGACCCGATGAATGTGAATCCGACGGTGTTTGCCGAATATAACAGCACCGACGCCAACGGCAATTCTGTCAACTTGGGCTACCGGCGCACCACGTACACAAAAGACGGTGCAACCGTCTACCTCAACCCCGTACTCAGCGCCGCAGAGGCTGAAAAGTATACGGTAGGGAACGTATTGTCGGGTTCCGACAACTGGGCTCCCGACAACGACAGCAAACAAGTGTCTGCACCACGGTTGGGCACAGGGGAAGGCTTCCTCGAATGGTCACACAACGATTCGGCCCTCTGCTACTTCATCTTCAAAAACAACGTTTACCTGGCACACACCACCAGCAACAGCTACCCACTGCCAGAAGGTACATCTGAAAACGACGTGTTTACAATACGTTCGGCCAATGCGATGGGTGGGTTGGGCCCAGTTTCTAACGGAGTAAGCACAACGGGGACCCTGCCGATAAACAACGACTCCTTCCTCTTCCACTACGGCAACGGGACAACCTCCTCGACAGCCGGCAACGACATTGCCGACAAGTGGAACTGTACCGACAGCGGAAAGAGCGCATACGGTTGGGCCATAACCGGACGTAACGACAAAAACGTCCTCAACGGTGTCGACATCAACGTGGGTGGCAGCACCTATAAGACATTCAAGAACTCGAAAGGCGCACAAAACACCTTCTACCTGCCGAAAGACGTCAAGCCAGTTAAAATAAGCTTTATAGGCTATACCAATGCAACAGAAGGGACCGCCGTGCTGAGCGAGATAAACGGGCATACCGTTTCACTACCGTTGGACGTGAACACCAGTGCAGGCAACTACACATCGGCTCCGGCGAAAATCTCATACACTTTTGAAGAAGAGGTATGCGACAACTTCACCTTCACGTTCAGCGACGCACAAGCCTGCTTTGTCGTTGAACTGGAGACCGAGGCATGCGACTGCACCCAGACCAGCACTGCAACCGTCAGCTCCGAAAGCAGGCAGAACGGACCAGTTTACGACCTGAAGGGCCGCCGTGTCTACCACATCGAGCCAGGACACGTCTACCTGCAGGGCGGGCGCAAGTTCATACAGAACAAATAACAGTTTTTACATATCCTATTTAAATTCAAGGAATCCCTTTCCCAGTTCTTTTCCACTGGGGAAGGGATTTTTATGCTTAAGTATAGTATACCCTTCTACTTTCTATTTAATGCGTCCAAGTCCGGGCACCCGAAGCTATACAAAAAATAAGGAATGAAATCTATTTTTTTAAGTTAATTTTTTTGTGAAAAAATCCTAAAAACAAAATCATAATTATGTAATTTTGCAGACGTGAAGCAGAAAACGATCGTCATATTAAGTATCGCAATGTCGGTATTGTTCTTCGGCCTGATAGCAGTCGAGGTGGCCTACGTGACCCAGATGGCCGAAATGCGGCAAGACCAGTTCGACGTGTCGGTAAAAAACGCCCTGTTGCGAACAGCAAAGGCCATAGAAGAGCGTGAAGTGCTTGACTATATCGACAACGGTTTTTCGGAATCGCACCTGTCTAAAATCACCGAAAGCGACAACACTCCATTCAAGGCAGACGAGTTCAAGGTGAAAATAGACAGCACATCGACAACGCGCATCAAGCCCTCGGTATTCATTTCCACCAAACACGGAATCAACACGATAGAATCCACCTCAAAGACCATACAGAACAAACTGAGGGAGCACTACATCCGCGAGAGGGCACAACTCGACGACATCTTGATCAGGATGCTGCTTAACACCACCCCCCGCCCCCTGTCGGAGCGTATCAACTTCGACAACGTGAAAAACGTGTTGGAACGCGAATTGGATTATAACGGCATCAACCTGCCGCACTACTTCAGCATCAACAACAAAGACGGCAAGGAAGTATACAGCAGCAGGACAGAGAGCGACCGGAAGACGGACGATTACTACATCCAGCTGCTCTATCCGAACGACCCGACACCAAAAGCGAACTACCTGAAGCTCTACTTCCCGACCAAAGACAGTTACCTGATGCAATCGCTGACCATGCTGGTGCCATTTGCCGTACTGACACTGCTGCTGATGGTCATATTCATACTGACCCTTTGGATACTGTCGCGCCAAAAGCGGCTATCGGAAATGAGGACCGACTTTATGCACAACATGACGCACGAGTTGAAGACTCCGGTATCGTCAATCTCGCTAGCCTCTCAAATGTTGAACGATGAGGCAATCGGCAAATCGCCGGCTATGTTGAAACACGTATCCGGCATCATCAGCGACGAGACGAAGAGGTTGAGCCAACAGATTGAGAAAGTACTGCAGATGTCGCTGTTGGAAAACGAGAACTCGGCGCTCAAACTGAAGGAAGTGGACATCAACGAACTCTGCTTGAACGTGGCATCGAACTTCGCACTGAAAGTCGAAGCCAAAGGTGGTACCATAGAGACCGAACTTGAGGCAGACGACCCATTCGTCTGGGTCGACGAAGTACACTTCACCAACATCATCTACAACCTGATGGATAATGCGTTGAAGTACAGCACCGAAGAGTTGCGCCTTGTGGTACGGACGTGGAACCGGCAAGACCAGTTGTTTGTTTCGGTACAAGACAACGGAATCGGCATCTCGCACGACAATTTGAAACACATTTTCGAGAAATTCTACCGTGTTCCTACCGGAAGCCTGCACAACGTGAAAGGCTTCGGATTGGGACTAGCCTACGTGAAGAAAGTGGTTGACGACCACAAAGGCCAGATAAAGGTGGAAAGCGAAATAGGGAAAGGAACAAAATTCACAATAAGTATACCTCAAAAAAAATAACGACATGGAAGAACATACTAAAATACTTCTCTGCGAAGACGACGAGAACCTGGGCACACTGTTACGCGAATACCTACAGGCAAAAGGTTGTGACACCGACCTGCAACAAGACGGAGAAATGGGCTACCGCGCCTTTTTGAAAAACAAATACGACATCTGCATCCTCGATGTTATGATGCCCAAGAAAGACGGTCTGACCCTCGCTCAAGAAATACACCAGGTAAATCCCGACATGCCTATCATCTTCCTTACCGCAAAGACCCTTCGCCAAGACATTTTCGAAGGTTTCAAGGCCGGAGCAGACGACTATATGACCAAGCCGTTCAGCATGGAAGAGCTGCTTTACCGCATTCAGGCCATTTTACGCCGTGTGAACAGCAAAAAAGGAGAAAAGGACGGCATCTACCAACTCGGCACACTGGTCTTCAACTCCCAAAAGCAGACCTTGACCCCTACAGAAGGCGAGCCCATCAAACTTACCACAAAAGAGAACGACCTGCTCACCCTCTTATGCGAGAACGCCAACAAGATATTGGAGCGAAATTTTGCCCTCAAGTCGATTTGGATTGACGACAACTACTTCAATGCGCGCAGCATGGACGTCTACATCACCAAATTGCGCAAGCACCTCCGTTCCGACCCGTCGGTTGAAATCATCAATATACACGGGAAAGGCTATAAAATCATCATTCCAGAAGGAGGCGCCAGCAAAGCCTGACAAGCCACACCAACAGTATAAAGAACGCACCGGTCAAAAACGGTGCGTTTTTGTTTCATACACTCAGTTTTTTCTTATCTTTGCAATTTAGGTAAGTGGCAAAACAAACAGCCCCAACCGAACGATAAATACAACATACTCGACGAGGATGAAAAAATCAATCATATTGCTGTGTCTGACACTGGGCAGTACGATGCTGCAAGCCCAAAAGACCATAACATACACCCACACCGACAAACTGTTCAACGACGGATGTGAGATGTACGACCTGCAGAACTACGGGTTGGCATTCCGCTATTTCGACGAATACCTCCAGCAGTTCCCAACAAAAGACCGCAACATCAATTATGCCGAGGCAGAATACTACCGTGCGTGCTGTGCTTTTGAATTGGGGCAACCCGACGCCGGGCTGATGCTGGAACAGTTTTTGGCCGACAGCCCGTGCTCAAACCATGCTGGCAAAGCGCAACTGTTAAGAGGTATCACATTCTTCAGCCAAAACAAATTTGCAGAGGCAGCCGACTCTTGTTTCAAAAAAGTCGACGTCAGGACCTTGAACAGGACCGACAAAGACCGTTACTATTTCCATTACGGCTACAGCGAGTTGCAACTGCAGGAATACGACAAGGCGCTTTCCCTCTTCAAACAAGTCAGCGACGACAGCTATACCTACAAGCAGTCGGCCCAATACTATGAGGCCTACATCTGCTATTTACAGAAAAACTACGATGAGGCGCTGCCAACCTTCCTCGCACTTCAGAAAAATGAGAAATACGCCACCATCGTTCCTTACTACATAACCCAGATTTACTACACGAAGGGTATGTACGACAAGGTTTTGGAGTATGGTCTCAACCTTGTAGAGAAAAATCCGGGCAACGAAAATAACGCCGAGGTCTTTCGTCTGGTGGGAGAAAGCTACTTCCAGCAAAAGGACTACGACAACACCATCAAATACCTTAGCATGTATGAGCAACGCGTCTCGCGCATCTACCGTAACGACGCCTACATGCTCGGCACCGCCTACTACAACAAAGGGAAATACACCGAAGCCGTCAGCCGCTTACAGAAAGTAACCGTAATCGGCAACGACGAGATGGCACAGAACGCCTACCTCTACCTTGGCAGTTGTTACCTGAAGCTGAACGACAAGAACAACGCCCGACTCGCATTTGAGGCGGCGTCGAAACTCAACTTCGACAAGAATGTGCAGGAAGAGGCGTATTACAACTATGCGCTCATCGTGTACGACCAATCGTATTCGCCTTTCAACGAATCGGTTACCGCATTCGAGAACTTTCTTACCCAATTTCCGAACTCGAGGTATAACGAACAGGTCTACAACTACCTGGTCAACGTATATCTAACCACCAAGAACTACCAGGCCGCCTACGAGTCCATCCAGCGCATCAAAAATCCGTCGGCCAGCATAAAGGGAGCCCGCCAACGCGTGGTTTACTGCTTAGGCATTCAGGAATACAACATCAGCAACACAAACGAAGCCATCAACTGGTTCACGAAGAGCCTGGAAGACCGCCAATGCGACACAGAGACGGAGGCACTCGCCTTGTTTTGGAGGGGCGAGAGTTACTACCGCCAGCTGAACTACGAAAAGGCGACTGCCGACTTCACCAGCTTTGTAGGGGCGGTAGGGGCACGCAAGACCGATGTCTTCAATCTGGGCCACTACAATTTGGGCTACTGCTACTTCTCGAAGAAGAACTACACACAGGCGCTCACCTGGTTCCGCAAATACGTGAACCTTGAAGACAACAACAAAACACTTCTAGCCGACGCCTATAACCGAATTGGCGACTGCTACTACATAGCACGCGACTTCACAAACGCATCGAAAAACTACAACCAGGTACACACCCTGAATGGTCCGGGCAGCGACTACGCCTACTTCCAACAAGGTTACATAAAAGGGTTGCAAAAGGACTACAAGGGAAAAATAACGACACTGACAAAACTGGTGAACGAATACAAAAATTCGGAATACCAGGCCGAAGCTCTGTTTGAAATCGGCAGCGCCTACATGATGCTTGGCGACAACAAAACGGCCATAGAGAAATACAACGAGGTCAGCCGCACCTACTTCCACAGTCCGCTGGCCCGCAAGAGCCGTCTGCATGCCGGCATGCTATACGACGACATGGGCGAGCAGGACAATGCCGTAAAACAATTCAAAAACGTGGTTGACCTGTATCCGAACAGCGAAGAATCGAGAACCGCTCTGGAGAGTCTGAAAAAAATCTACGTCGACAGAAACGATGTTGCCGGCTATGCCGCCTACGTCAATTCATTGGGCGGTCTGGCCACATTCTCGGCCTCGGAAGAGGACTCGCTGACCTACGTCGCCGCCGAGAACCTCTACACCAAGGAAAAATACAAGGAATCCGTTTCCGCCTTCGAGAACTACCTCGCAAAGTTTCCGAACAGTGCGAACAAGACAGCGGCACACTTCCTTTTGGGTAACAGTTACTATAAGACAGGCAACAAGGACAAAGCCAAAAACGAATTTACTTTCGTGGCCGGACAAACCGCATCGTGGCAGGCAGTTGGCGCACTGGCCCGTTTAGGAGAAATACAATTCGAGCAAAAAGAATATGCGGCGGCCGCCGCCTCGTATAAGCAGCTTGAGAGCATTTCACAAAAGGCAGAGGTAAAACTCAAAGCCCAGCAGAACATTATGGAGTGCTACAACGAGATTGGCGATGCCGACTCCACCATAATGGCAGCAAACAAGCTGATAAACGGCAGCAAGATTGACGTTAACATCACCCGAAAAGCCCACTACCTGCGAGCAAAGGCTTACGAGAAGAAAGACCAGGTGGCCGAAGCGCAAGCCGACTACAAGACACTGTCGGAAAACTGTATGGACCGCTACGGCGCCGAAGCCGAATACCGTGTGGCACAATACCTCTACCACGAGGGTAAAAAAGACGCTGCCGAAAAGGAAATTTTCGCATTCATAGAGAAGAACACACCCCACCAGTACTGGCTGGCGAAGGCCTTCATCTTACTTGCGGACATCTACATTTCGGAGAACCGAGATTTTGAAGCCAAGCAATACCTTGTCAGCCTGCAAGACAACTACACCGGCACAAACGACAACATTGCGACCGAAATAAAAGCCAGACTTAACGACATCGAATCTCGCGAAGCAAAGCAAGTTAAAAATTAAGCAACTATTTCACAACAAGATATGAAGCACCAAAACATCACATTCGGATTGCTGCTGTGGGCTGTTCCTTTTGGCTTACAAGCCCAAGAGAATACGGAGAGCAACACCGACACCACGGTATCGCGTCAAATAGAAATAGTGAAGGAATACAACCCGACCATTAAAGAGGCCTCGAAAATAAGCACAACACCCGAACTGAAAGACAACGGGACCAAGAAGATGAATGTGTCTTACTCTGTTTGGGCGACGCCCCTCATTCCTGGTAACGATAGTGTACCGGCTCTCGATTATGCGCTGACCGGCCATACGAACAAGGAATACAGGCGGACCGGTTTCCTGAAACTGGGTGCTGGGAACCATACCTCGTTCCTCGGAGAGACCTACCTGCCACTTTACCAAACGAAAAAAGATTTGGTAGAACTTTACGGAATACACAACTCCTCTTTCGGGAAAGTCCGCCTTACCAACCACCTATACAGCGACTTGAACGAGGACTTCCGCACCAAAGCGAAAATCAACGACAACTTCATAAAGGCATCGTATACGCACAACATCGACGTGAAGGAGTTAAGCACCTACCTCGACTTCGGTTATAGGGGCTTTAACTATTATGGTTACGACGGGCGCACCCCTATGGAGCGCGACAGCCCCCCCTACGACCGCGACCAGTCGTTCACGAACTTCGATGCCGGCATCCGTTTCCGTTCCAAAACATTTATCGACAAATGGAATTACGATGTGCAGACCAACTATCAGTTATTCCGCACACACGACGGTTTACGCGAGCACAACATCTTTACCAACCTGAGCGGTTCGATGTTGGTCGATAACGGGCAGTTGAACCTTAGTTTCAATATGTTCAACATCTTCACCAACCTGCCCGACAAGACAATGCCTTTCAACTATGCGAAAGCAGAAAACACCGACAACTCGACCGTCCTTATGCTCCGGCCGGCTTATGTCATAAAAGGCAAACACAGCGAGTTAAACATAGGTGTGAAGACCGCCTTCTGTATAGGTCAGGGTCGTCCGGCCTCTGTTATGCCCGATGTTTTGGGAAACATCTCGATTGTTAGAGATTACTGGTTCCTTTATGCCGGCATTACCGGCGACTATGCGATAAACAACTATCGCAACATGTCAAAGGTCAACCGCTACGTAGCGCTCGACAACCGTGCAGAAGACACCTATACACCTATCGATGTGTACGTCGGCAGCAAAATCAACCTGTTCAAGTATGCGATGCTTGACGCGAACATCGGCTACAAGATTATCAGCAATCCGTACTTCTTCGTTTCAGACAATTGCGACACAACAGCCGGCAACGCCAACGGCAGTTTCTACAATCTGACCTACGGGAAAGACGAAGGCCTTTTTTCGGCAGGACTTGGGCTGACCACCGGTTGGAAAGAGTTCATTCAACTGAATTTAAAGGGCAAATACAACAAATGGGCGATGAGTAAAAACGAGACTCCATGGATGATGCCTAAAACAGAATTCACAGCCACTGTATCATCTGTCCCTATCGAAGATTTGCGCATTTGGGTGGCCTACAACTTTATGGGAGGCCGCAAAGCCTTGTTCAAGACCCGCATTGGCGATCAATACGCCGTACAGGAGCACAATATGCGCAACCTGAACGACCTGAGCCTCGGGGCGACTTACAAGGCAATGAGCTGCCTGAACGTATTCCTCAACCTGAACAACATACTTTCAAACGAATACGACTTCTGGTATGGCAATGCAACCCAGCATTTCAACCTGATGGGAGGCGTTGTAATCAACTTCTAACCCAGCGGCATGCAAACCCTGTGCGACCTATTCGTTAGTGCTTCCGTAAAGGAAGTAATAATGTGGTTTACAATCGCATGGGCGGCCATTATGGGCTGTTTCATCCTTTACGACCGGTTTAAAGACAAATTGTTGTCGGCAGAAAATGCCAACAACCAAGACGAGACAGCCAGACGGAGTCTTTTGGCCCGAGTGGGTCTGGGCGGTGCCATCGCCATTGTTATGAACGCAGACGGGCGCCCCACCAAGGCGGAACTTGAGGAAGCGAAGAACTTTTTAAAGACGCACTTTGAACGAAACGAACAGCTGGAAATCCTACACCACATAAAAAGGGTGTTAGCCTTGAGACATCCCAACACAAAATACTACCTGAACCAACTGAACCTCTTTTACGACTACAACAAGCGCCTGGTCATTGTGAATATGCTGTATGGAGTAGCCTCGTTCAACGGTGGCATTACACCAGACGAATGGAGGTTGTTGGGCGACATGATGGATCTATTGCACATCAGTGCAACAGACCAAGAAGCCATGAGGCAGCACTACCACACCCGCATTGGCAGTGCCCGCTACACCGCGACCGATACCATAAACACAAGCCCGAGCGGTATGAGCCGCTGCTACGCCATACTCGGCTTACGGAAAGGAGCCAGCATCGACGAGGTGAAACAGAACTACAGGAAACTCGCAAAACAATATCATCCCGACCGATTGGCGGGAGAATCAGACCAGGAAAAAATCAGCGAGTATACCCGCCGTTTTCGCGAGATCAACGAGGCTTACGAAGAAATTCTGGAAGTTTTAGGGTAAATTGTACAGATAAAAAAATCGAGGAATATTTCACAACATCCCTCGACCTCTTTTAACCTAAACCTTAACTATGAAAAATCTATCTGTTTTGTTTGCACTACAAAGTTGACAAACTTTTTTATATCCTCAAAGCAAAAGCGAGAAAAAATTGATTAAAATCAATAAAAATTTAATTCGAGAGTTCAAAAAGGCTTTTTTAAAGAACAAAAGGCCCTCATTCAACGCATTTCCCGCAAGATAATACTATTTTTACACACGCAAACAAAACAATTATGGACTTATTCGACTTATGGTTACTTGGAGTAGCCCTAGCCATGGACTGCTTCACGGTATCGATTGTGTGTGGAGTGACATTAAGGCGCACGGTATGGAGCATAGTCATAAAAACAGCCTTACTTTTCGGCATCTTCCAAGCACTGATGCCCCTATTAGGTTGGTTAGGCACCTTTTACCTCAACAACTACATCGAGCCGTTCGACCACTGGATTGCATTCGGACTTCTCGCTTTTTTAGGCGGAAAAATGATATGGGGCTCATTTCAAGAGGAGACAGACCAACAGTTCAAGCCCGATAGTCTGCGGATGCAACTGACTCTGGCGGTAGCCACCAGCATCGACGCACTTGCTGTGGGCATATCTTTTGCCTGTATGGGCTACGACAACATCGGAAGTCTGGCAGTACCACTGCCAATAATCGGTCTATGTTCGTTTGCGTTCAGCATTGCCGGCAACCTGTTTGGCGTAAAATTTGGAGAGAAAGTGTGTTCAAACATCAAGCCAGAGCTTCTGGGCGGACTCATCCTCATAGGAATCGGGATAAAGGTTTTGTACACACACCTCTCGGAAGAAGGCAGTTTTAACTGGATTCCATGCCAATAACCATCGACAGGTTCCAGTCTCACCATCCAAATCCGACAGATTAGTCACGGATACGTATATTAATAGACGGATCCCGCTCCAGATAGAGCACCAAAATATATTCCTTCAAACGGAAAGGCTTGTCTCTGCGTTGAAGGCAGTGTCCCACATATTCCTTCTCACGACAAACAAAACCATACGTACATTCCCCCTTCACCGAATCGATAGCGATGATTTGCGCTTCGTGCACCTTACCGTTCTTTTTCAGTTCTTCGAGGTTCGGATTCTTCGGTGCACATGCAGCCAACAGAACCACCACAGCCGCAACCACAGCGACAAACAAATGCTTAAAAAACTTATTTACCATAACAACCGTACGATTTTCTGCAAAGTTAACTATTATTTTTCACCCGTCTTTATTCTATTACAAGAGATATCTATGCAGAATTAGCAATAGCCCCCCCAAGAAGCGTCACAAAATTGGAAATAACCGCATGCACTGTTTTATAAAGAGAAAAGATCCTATGGCAGGCTGAAATCCAGACCTCTTTGCAGTCCCATACTTGTATATCTAAAAAAAACACCTTAACTTGCTTTTAATTATCAGTTAGAATAAAATAAGGGGGCATTGTAGTTTCCCCCCAAAAAAAGTTTGGCACAAAACACATGAGAAAATTCACAAAACAAGTTCTAAGACCAGTAATAGTATGTATTGCCATCATAGGAATAGCAACCGCATCGGTGCATGCGATAAAAAGGTATAACGAATCGGGCATTATTCAAGCGAAAGTCCGTCCTGCGAAATGGGCAGTCCCCATGACTATAGCTGGTGTTCCAAACCTCAACAAAGTAACAGACCACCTATACCGCAGTGCACAGCCGACAGCAGAAGGAATGAAGAATCTCACAAAACTCGGAATAAAGACCATCGTCAATCTACGCGACAACCATTCCGATTCGGACGAGATTGGCGACTTACCTTTGAACACCAGGCGCATTGGAATATTCGCTGGGAACATGAAGGACGAGTATGTCGAGGAGTTTCTCGCAATTGTAGACGACCCTGAAGCCGTTCCCGTCTTGGTGCACTGCCAGCACGGGGCAGACCGCACTGGCACTATGTGCGCCATGTACCGCATATTACGCCAGGGATGGACACCAGACGAGGCAATCGACGAATTAAAGAACGGGGGCTACGGCTACCACTCTATTTGGACAAACATTCCCAATTTTATACAGAATGCAGCCAAACGACTGGGCAACAAAGAAGAACTACAGCCGTAAACAGCAACGTGTTTGGAGTGTTCCGTCAAACGTCCTGTTAGGCACAAGGTACAGACGGAAAATAAAAATGCTTATCTTTGTTATAAGATAAAATGAAACGAATGGAAAATAGCGATAAAGGAACCTTTTCGGTTGTCATCAGCCAACGCCAACAATCATTTCCCAACATGCAAGCGTGTTGGATAAAGAGCGACGGAACATTTGAAAGATGTTCAGAAGAAGACTGCCAGACCGGACTACAGCTCGAAATACAAACGTGCTGCCAGGAAAGCGAAGACGGGGTCTTGCTGAGGAAGTTCTCGCGTAATTCGTCCTCCATCACCAGCCTGTTAGAAACGACAGCCGCAAACAAACAGCTTTATAAACTATTTTGGGCCTATTTAGGCAAACGCTACACCCGGGTGGCCGAACTGCTCCAAAGCAACGTTATTCCAGTCTATTTAAGGAAGTCCAACGAACAGAAACTGCTTCCCGTACACCAACTGCAAGTATGTCCAACCCCTGTTGAGTCAGTCTACCACTTCGGACTTACCGATGAAGGTATAACCTACCGCTTTGAGCTGTCGGACAACAGAAAAAAAATCTCTCCTCACGACTATAAATACTTCCTTGCCCTTACTCCGCAGCCCTGTGTGTTCGTATTGGAGAAGACCTTGTTCTTGAGTGAAAGAACCAGCAGCAAGGCGCTGGAAGTTATGACAAAGAAAGGCCAAATCTGTATACCTTCCGACAAAACAGACCTTTATATGAATACCTTCGTAAAGAAGGTTTTGGAAACAGAAGACGCCAATTGCAAAGGATTCACAGTAAACACTTACTACTCCGAATTGAAAGCCAAGTTGACAACAACGGCCGATGTCTTCGGGAATAAGGCTTTGAGCCTGACTTTTTGCTACGGCAGCCTCACGTTCACTTCTTATAGTCAGAAGGCTCACATGGTTGAGCTAAGAAACGAAAACGGCCAATATGTATTCGACGTTTTCAAGCGGGATTTCAAGCGGGAGAAGGAACTGACAGACCTACTCGGCAAGCACAACGTGACTAGCAACGCCAACTACCTCTATTTAAACGACAACAACAAGACTCTAGAAGATTTGCTGAGCGCTCCTGAAATTGTACAAAACTTTGAAATAGATAACGAGTACCTCCTGCATTTCGATTTTGAGGAGAAAATCGACTGGTTCGATGTGAAGATAGTTGTAGAAGTTCAAGGGTTCAAGATACCTTTTCACAAATTCCGCAACCACATAAAGAACAGACACTCAACCTTTATATTACCCGACGGCAGCCGTTTCCACATTCCAGAAGAATGGTTCTCACTCTACAGCGACTTGTTCAACAAGGCAGAAGACCACGGTGACACGATGAAACTATCGAAACGATATGCCGGACTTATAGCCGACCAATGCTCTGAAGCGCGCAACTATATAATGCAGATGGAGAAAGTGGACACTAAAACGTCCGACAGGATAAAGGCCAAGCTGAGACCCTATCAGGAAAAAGGCTTTAACTTCCTGCTCCACCTATACCAACAAGGCTACGGCGGATGCCTTGCCGACGACATGGGTTTGGGAAAGACTCTGCAAGTCATCGCCTTTTTCGTGCACCTGTACAGCAACGGGCAAAGGCCCCAAACTACGAACAGCACACCCTCCACATGGCAATACAGCAGCAAAGAACCCACATTGTTCGACCAGGTGCTGGATGCCGAGCCACAACCGGCAGCGACCCCGGCACAAGAGAAGAAACCCGCCTCAATTGTAGTGGTGCCAACCACCGTGCTGTTTAACTGGGAGAACGAACTGCAGAAGTTCGCTCCCTTTCTGCGCTATACGAAATTCTACGGAAACAAACGCATCGGGAATATCAACGAACACACGTTCAACAACTACCATCTGGTACTAACCACCTATTCAATGTTGACGCGCGACGCCGATATACTGTGCAATTATCCGTTTGAATGCGCAGTACTCGACGAAAGCCACTATATAAAGAATCCGCAGTCGCAAAGCTACAAGTCGGCAATCCGCCTCCAAGCAAAAAACCGTTTTGTTCTGACCGGCACCCCAGTAGAAAACTCACTAAGCGACCTTTGGTCCCAAATGAGTTTCGCCTGTCCCGGTCTTTTAGGCAACTACACCTCTTTTTGTGAAACCTACACCCCCACCGCATTCAAACGACTGGAAGTGTTGAAAAACATAGTGAAACCGTTTATATTGCGACGTACCAAAAAGGAAGTATGTCCCGAACTGCCGGAACTGACCAAGATAGACGTATGGTGCGAGATGGAAGAGCGGGAACAAAAGGTCTACGAAACCGAGAAGTCGGCCGTGAGGAATGCCATTATGCATATTGGCAAGATAGACCTAAACATATTCAGGCAACTGACCCGTTTGCGCCAAATAGCCTGCGACCCCACTATACTGCCCGAATATGCCCACCTCGACGCCATTAAGAGGAAATGGGTGGTAGAATGGGCAAAAGAACTGCATATGGGGAAAAACAAAGTCCTGATGTTCTCGGCTTTCGTCAGCCAGTTGAACCTGATAGCCAAAGACCTGACAGAGCAAGGCATTCCATTTGGCATACTTACAGGAGACCTTCGCGGAGAAGAGCGTCAAAAAGTAGTGGAACGTTTCCAAAACGATGCGGAACAGAGTTGTCTGTTGGTATCGTTAAAAGCAGGAGGCACCGGCATCAACCTTACCGCAGCCAATTACGTATTCCTGCTGTCGCCATGGTGGAACCCTTTTGCCGAGCAACAGGCCGTGGACCGCGCATACCGAATCGGGCAGAAAAACAACGTAACCATATACAACTTTATCACTAAAGGAACGGTGGAAGAAAAAATAATCCAACTGCAAGAAAAGAAACGCAAACTAGCCGGCAGCGTCATCAGCAGTGGAGACCCGTTACAGCACCTTACAATCAACGATTTGGAAGAGCTGGTATAAAGAGCTGATATAACAAGAAAAAGGAGTAACCCTATGAAAGTCTATGCATTAGGCTTCCATAACATGTAGGGCAACGGCAAACATTATTGCCTTGGAAGGATGGCGACCTCTTTGTGAAACTTATGGAACAAGACAAGGGCTAGACAAAAAAAGTAGATGTAATGGCAACTGGCCATGGTAAACGCTTGGAGAAAACCCATGCCCAAACCGCGGCGACAGAAAAAGACCGCAGCCACAAAGCCGACGGCAAGCAATAGGAATACAGGAAAAACCCGCTTGCCGGCATTCAACTGCCGGACCAAAAGGAATTCGAAAAACATAACGCAGACACAAACAAAAGCGATAAACGGATACAATCCGCTAATGCCAAGCTGATTGCTGAGAATTGCCAAGGCTGGGATAGGGAGGAGAGAGAAGGCTGCCGCTTTCGGTTTATCGTTCAATAAGAAGTGAACACCAGCAACCGCACATATAAGGATGAGAGCCAAAACCAAAATATCCATAATTGTAAATTTTTGTTGTTTTCGATGAAACAAAGATACATCCATTCCAGATATCTCAAAAGAGCAAAAAAGCATAAAAAGTAAGCAAAAAACGATTCAAAAGACGGAATGGGCAGAACGAAACGAATAAAATGCGCGAACCAATTCATTTGTATATTACACAGAGTTTGAAAAAAGCAGAAAATACTTATTTTTGTAACCTATCTTATACACATCCGATATGAAATCCACCAACTTACTCAGTTTATTCTTCCTCATTTTACTTTCTTCATCGGCATTTGCACAAAAAGTCACCGTCAAAGGCACCATTCTCGACCGCGAGAGCCAAGAAGCGGTCGCCTACGCCGACGTAGTCGCGTACCTGGCAACCGACACGACAGGAACCACAGCAGACATAGGCATTACCGACGAAAAGGGAGCATTTACACTTGAATTGGAGAAAGGCTCTTACCGGGTAGAGATTGAATATCTCGGTTACAAGAAGAGTACGCAAAAACTAAACGTTACCGGGCTGACGGGAACACAGACTATGCACACCATACGCCTGCGCCCCGATGCCGAGATGCTGGAAGGCGCGGTTGTAGTGGCAAAAGCCATTGCCGTACAGACCAAAGCCGACACTGTAGAGTATAACGCTACGGCGGTCAAAGTGCCAGAAGGCTCCAACGTAGAGGCCCTTCTGAAAAAACTGCCAGGCGCACAAATCAGCAGCGACGGAAAAATAACCGTCAACGGCAAGGAGATTAAGAAAATACTGGTGAATGGCAAGGAATTCTTCAGCGACGATCCACAAATTGCGCTGAAAAACCTTCCGGCCAATATTGTGGAAAAAATAAAGTCGTATGACAAACAGAGCGATGAAGCCCGTCTGACCGGCATGGACGACAACGACGAGGAGGGAGTTCTGGACCTGAAAATAAAGAAGGGCATGATGCAGGGCTGGATGGGAACCGTGAAAGGTGGAGCAGGTTCAACCATCACCCAAGACATTGAAGGAGACCGGATTCGCTATGATGCCAGCGTGCTACTTAACAGGTTTGACGAAAACCAGCAAATTTCGCTGATAGGACAAGGCAACAACATCAACCAGCAGGGCTATTCTGAACGAGGTGGCGGGCCAAAAGGCTCGGGCAACGGTATTAATTCGACAGCAATGACCGGACTCAACTATGTTAAAGACAAGAACAAGATAAAGTACGGCGGTAACGCGCAATACGGGTTCTCGAAGAACGACTCAAAAAAGAAGACACTGACCGATTATAAGCACAAAAGCCTAAGAGACAGCGTTATCACCACAGAACACCGCAAAAGGCATAATTTCGGTCTTGACTTTCAGACCGAATGGAAGCCTACGTCACTGACCACTTTCCAGTTCCGTCCGAATGCGAACTATTCTAAAACGGAAATGGACAGAGACAAACAAGCATGGAACTATAACAACAGGTCGCTAACCGGGAAAAGCAAGACCGGGACAAACACCCAGAACGAGAACCTCAACTTAGGGGGAACACTCCGCTATGTGCAGCAGTTCAGTGCAAAAAAAGGAAGAAACCTGTCGGTTTCCACAAGAATCAACTACAGCAAGAGCCACACGATCAAAGACGACAACAGCCTCTTTAATACGTTGGAAGGGCAGAAGCAACTGCCGCGCCATACCCTTGACAACGGACATAACGAAAGTTATAACGCCACAGCCGCCTTTACCGAGCCGGTTTCGTCGCACCACCTGATGCAGCTACGCTACACCTTCAACTACCGCAATGCGCACCAGTCTGACTATACTTACGACTCGACCGACAGTCTGGAAGCACAAATAGACTCCATCTGTTCTGATGTAAGGAACTACTATACCGGGCACGAGATGGAACTCAACCTGCAGGGTAAATTCACCAAACTGAAATATAAAGTCGGATTCAACTGGGCTCCACAACGTAGTACAAGTACCGACGCTTACCGCATGCTGCGCGGAGCGACCGACAACAAACTGGGCGGAGAATGGCAAACCAACAACTTTGCGCCCAACTTGATGCTCCGCTACCAGTTCGACAAGAAGCACTCCCTGATGCTACGCTACCGCGGACAGGCTTCGGCTCCCAACATCGAGTATCTGCAGCAATACATCGACATTTCCGACCCTCTTGACCTCCAGATGGGTAACGAAGACTTAAAACCGACCTATACCAACCGGTTAAACCTGCGCTACAACAACTACTTCAGCGAGATGCAGAGCAACCTGTCGGCCAATGCCAGCTTCAGCAACACGATGAACGAGATTGGTAACGAGATACGGTTCGACTCTACGGCACTGGGTACGCGGAAGATTACCCAAAAGAAGAACATAGACGGTTTCGGAAGCTGGAACGCAAACGCTTTCGTCACCTACAACACTCCACTTCCGAACACCCCGTTTTCACTTCAGGCTAACACCCAAGGGTCATTGAACAACAAGGTGGGTTTTGTGTATAACGACGATAAAGGACAATCGGAAGAGAACAATACGTTCACAAGAGGCTTCAACCAAAAGTTGGTGGCCACCTACAGCAAAGACGCCTACGACATCAGCTTGTTCTCTTCCTATGGTTTTTCCAGAAAGAGAGACAAACTGAAACAGAAGAGCCAAAAGAGCAACAATCCGTATGAGGACTTTTCGATAGGAGGAAGCCTGTCGGTTTCACTGCCATGGAAACTGACATTGGGTTCAGACTTCTCATACACCAACTACAAAGGTTATGACGGATTGAACAGCAACGAACGGAACAAACACGTATGGAATGCCGAAATAAGCCGCAACATCTTTAAAAACAATGCTGGCAACGTCTGTTTGAGATGGGTCGATATTTTGAACGACACCCGTACCACCAGCGTTAACGAAACAGGTGTAAGCACAGTAGAGTCGACCGAGCTTTGGTCTCTGGGTAGCTACTTTATGGTTTACTTCACCTATAAGTTCAACTCGTTCGGTTCTTCGGCCCAACAAGGCGACAAACAAGGTCCAGGCAAATTCGACTTCGGACCTGGTGGTCCAAGACCACGTGAGGGTTTCGGCGGCGGTCCGAGAGAAGGATTCGGCGGTCCGAGAGGTGAAGGCGGACGCCCACGCGGCGACTGGAATGGCGAACGCAGAAGACCCGATTTTGAAGCCGACACCACTGCCGGAAATGGCCCGAGAGAAGGTTACCGCCGTGGCCCGCGCCAGAACAGAAACAGAGACAGCATAAAGGCTGAACACAGAAGAGGACATCCAAGAAAGACAGATGGACGCGAACAGCCAGCAATGGACGAGCTAAAGCCAGCCGCACCTGAGAACAAACAGCCAGTTGATGAAAAACCCGTTACGGAAGGCGTAGGTGAGAAAAAAGAGCAGCAACCCACCGAAACAGAACAGCAAGCCGTTCCTACAAACGAACAGTAATATCCAACCATTTTGGGGAATATACAAAGGATGGACTATATAAAGAAAATTACAATTTCACTAACAACTTTGGCAATGTGCGGTATGGAATGTGCCGCACAAACCGTTAGCGGCAAAAAAAACGGGCACGACTACGTTGACCTGGGCTTGCCAAGCGGCAAACTATGGGCAACCTGCAACGTGGGGGCCACCCAAACTACCGGGAAAGGACTTCTGTACGCATGGGGAGAGACGAAGCCAAAGACAACATACACCTGGGAGAATTACAAATGGTCTAAACGCAAAAGATACGAAGCCGAACACAGTATGGACGATTACGAAAATGCGACCACAAAGGTGTTGAAAAAGCAAGACGATGCTGCCACCGTCAACTGGGGCAAATGCTGGCGCATGCCTACCTCTGTTGAGTTCATGGAACTTAAAAGCGGCTGCGAATGGACAAAGACCTACGATTTTAAAGGAAGCGGCACCCCAGGTTTCATCGGCACTTCAAAAAAGAACGGAAACACCATTTTTCTCCCTACAGATGGCAGTTGGGAGGACAGTTATTGGGTATTGGAATACAGCACGACCGGAGAATACACCTGCATAGGTTTCTACGACTACCCGACACCCGGCGGACCTTTTTTTGGTCCTTGCAAAGCCGCCGACATTTATCAAGGACTTTTAGTCCGTGCCGTGGTCAGATAACCCCCTTTACCGACATTAAGTATATATAATTCCAAAATCATAAATTCAAAGCATGCACCCAATCGACTATCTTGCTTATAGGACCTACCTTTCCTACCCAACCCAAGTACACAAGCCCATCACGGGCATAGTTTGCGCACTTGTAATGCCTGGCTTTATTACGATAATAATCCCTCTTCTAGAGAAGTCCCCTTTAGCATTTTTGTTACTCATACCACTAGGTATATTTTGTTTCATAATACCCGAGTGGTATTATACAGAATCAAAAATAGAGTCTTTATGTCTCCGTTACAAAGAACATAGACTAAACAAATGCCCTTACTTCATTATAAGCGCCACTATGGTTTTAACAAGTTCAATCATTTCAATTGCCCAAATTTTTCTATTTGTCCGTATAATAACTCTTTTCAACTAGTCAGTAACCAAAGAAACATCATTAAAATAAAACTAGATGGCCGAGATAAACATATACCAACGTTTTTTTGAAGCAGAGCTGGAGCACAATGGAGTGAAACGCCGCGGAGCCTCCGTCTGGTTGGTTTCCAACTCAGATGCGGGTCACATCAAATATACGGCAGCTGTCGCTTTTATACCCCACGAAGATGCGGAAGACTTCCGCATACCTTACGACGCCTACTTCTGCAAAACCCTCTACGAGGCAGACGGGCGAAGGTCGAAGAAAAAGGAAAAAGAGTTTCTGGAAACACTCTCCAAAAGCATTGACGAACTAGCAGAAAACGCAGGAGGCAAAGTGTTTTGGGACAAACCGATAAGTGAGGAGAGGCGAGGATAAATCTATACGTTTTCCCCCCTATAAAAGCAAGGTACACAAGCGGTCGTTTCGAACCACCTTGGGCTGAGACCTACCTGCAAGAATCAGAACTTTCCTGCCATTACGGTAGATGTGCAACTGACGGGAACGTACAACCGCAGTCAGTTCGTCATCGTTCTGCAGTTCCTGCCATATTTTAGCGTATTCGCCTTCTGGTTCAAACAACTTCTTCTGAAGATGCGAACACATATTTGTAATATCGATATCCATATTTCAACAAAGCCTACTTTTCCTTTTTCTTCAAAGGCAAAGTCACACCAACTTTAATGCCGAAAGCGATAGGATTGGCTTTTTTTACAATATCAGAATTAAAAAGCCCCGCATAGTCATTGTCTAAATCGAACAAGTGAGATTCGTCACCGTCGGCCATATTAGTAAGGCCATAAGAGAGATAAAGGCCCGCATTCAAATCGCACCCAGACAGGTGGTAACGCACGCCAGCATCAAGGTAGACTGCAAGCCCCACTTTAAGTCCGAACTTACCATCATCCCTATCGTCATACACCGTGAAGTTATGGACCGGCATATCGGAAAATTCCACATCATACTCACCATAATAGCCAGAGACGTCGACCTTACCATCCTCCACCTTGTAATGCGATACCAAAGGAAGCAAGAACTCCACTCCGGCACCAGCGTAAACATCGCATTTTTCTGCGATATCCTTCTTGAAAGCCGCGCCTATAGGCACTGCCAGCAACAAGTTGGTTTGGAACTCTTCCCAATTGTCGTAGCGAACCGTACGTAGGCAATCTGAGCCATTTGCCAAGTCGAAAGACGTATAGCGCTCGGTGCTGTCGAGCACACAGTCGGTGCGATAGAGGTAAAGGCGCAAGCCAGTCTGGAAACCGAATCCATACTTGAAATAGCGGTTTAGCGTTGCGCCCAAATTACAGCCCCAGAACTTTTCAGCAGTACCCAATTCCACAGAACCAGCATCCACCACATCGGCCACAGCATCGTAACCAAACGCATGCCATCCGTTACCCAACTGCAAGTCGAGCAAAGTTTCCTTCTCGTCTGAAGAGGCCGAAGCCGATACAGAAAGGGAAGCAAGCAGGAATAAAACAATCTTTTTCAGCATAACCTAATCTGTAAATTTAAGGAATCACCTGTACTTTGGCAGTAGCCACAGGACCGCCATCGACACTCAGCATCACGGTATACGTACCTGAATTGTGTAACGAAAGGACATTGGTAGCCTCCACCCTTTCGAAAGTCTTCAACAAAACGCCCGAAGCACTATAGACAAAGAGGCGGGCTTTTTGCAAGTTGTTGTCGCTAACCCCCTGCAGAATGACCTCAAACGGAGTATTGGAACGGACAGGATTCGGCGTCACGACAAAGGCATAAGGTACATCCATCGGTTCGAAAGTGCGCGGGCAAACGTCAAGACGCTCCCCCTTACTGTTCCACACACTCAGGCCATAAGATCCGACAACGGTCTCAAAGTCTTGGTAATACTGCTTCGTCGCATTTTCAAGGGTTTCCCCCTCCTTATACCATTGGTATTTCACAAAATCGTTTCCTTTCCGGTTGCAAACGACCACATCGTTCCACATGCGCTCAATAATGGTATTTGGCAATCCCACCTTGAAAGGAATAGCTATCGGTTCAGACTGCTGGTTTTGTCCGAAGAGCGTCAGATAAGCCACAAAAGACCCCGACTCGGCACGTTCAGGAATCACAAAACGCGGATTTGTTTCAGACAACAATCCTGAAGTCTCACAGAACCCAGCCGCCAACAATTCGGCATTGAAAGAGATAGCAAAACTGTCGGCCCTGCCTGAGGTCAGATGTAAAGCGACCTCAACCGTATCGTTCACACAATAGGCGTTCATAGGTCTACCATAACCAGAAGGGGCAACAGGCCTTACAACAATGTCCGTATCATTAACGATGATGTCCGGTTCTTTGTAAACAGTAAGCAACAAGGTCACAATACTATCACACCCCACCGAGGAAACCAAATCGTGATAAAATTTGAAATTCCCCACATGCGCAATCGCATCGCGGGAAATGGTGAATCCATATTTCTTATAGTTATTACCAAGCAGTACCGAATCGGAGTAGACCACATCGGTCGGCTGGCCAACTCTGGCCTCTAACTCGATGATACTGTCACACCCCCCTGTAGCAGACAACGTGTCGGAATAGACCCCTGACTCTTCAATCAACAGATTGTGCCATTTGAAGCTGCCACAAGCAGACGCCACCTCCCGCATTTTGTACGACGGTAACACCTTCAAATGAAGCACAACCACACTGTCGCAACCGTTTTTTGACACAAGCGTCGCTTCGTAGTCGCCACTTTTCGAATAATACGTTCCCTGCCAACATATCGAGTCACAAACCGTCATCTCCACCTCGTTATGCGAAGTGTGGTTAACGGTCAGCCGCAAAACCAAAATACTATCACAACCATAAACAGACTGCAAAGTATCGGTATATGTTCCGCTTTCCGTGAAAGTGCGTCCACGCCATTCGTATTCGTCACAAGCCACAGCCTCAAACAGTTTGACTTTCGACTTGTTTACCACCAGATGGTAATAGACAACACTATCGCAACCGGAAACAGACTGTAAAGTGTCTATAATTTCGGTGTTTTTCGTATATAGCTTTCCCCGCCAATACAGATTATCGCATCCATACACATAAATAGGTTGCACAGCAGGCTGGTTGACCGTCAACATCAGCACTTCTATGCGAACACATCCAGAATCGCTACTTTCTGTATGCTCATACACACCACTAACGCCATAAATAGAGTCGTGCCAGATATAGTTACCACAAGCGGTCACACGGATCGTATCTTGAACTGTTTTCCTTACATTCAAGTGCAACGTAACTACAGAATCGCAACCGAACCGGGTCTGCAACGTCTGCACATAGTCGCCACTTGCCGTATAGGTCTCGCCATTCCAGGTGTAAGCATCGCAGGCGGTAGCACTGAACTCGCTGGTCTTGCTCTTATTTACGATCAAGTGCAGGGTAACCACAGAATCGCAACTGAACCGGGTTTGCAAGGTTTGTTGGTAATCGCCACTTGCGGTATAGGTCTCGCCGTTCCATTCGTAAACGTCACAGGCAGTGACACTGAACTCGCTGGTTTTGCTCTTGTTCACGGTCAAGTGCAGGGTAACCACAGAATCGCAACCGAACTGGGTCTGCAACGTCTGCACATAGTCGCCACTTACCGTATAGATTTCACCATTCCATTCGTAAACGTCACAGGCAGTGGCACTAAACTCGCTGGTTTTACTTGGATTAACCGTCAAATGCAACGTAACCACAGAGTCACAACCGAACCGGGTCTGCAACGTCTGCATATAGTCGCCACTTGCAGTGTAGGTTTCACCGTTCCATTCGTAAACGTCACAGGCAGTGACACTGAACTCGTTAGTTTTGCTCTTGTTCACGGTCAGGTGCAGGGTCACCACAGAGTCACAACCGAACTGGGTCTGCAACGTCTGCACATAGTCGCCACTTGCCGTATAGGTCTCATCATTCCATTCGTAAGCGTCACAAGCAGTAGCGCTAAACTCGCTGTTTTTGCTCTTATTTACGGTCAAGTGCAGGGTAACTACAGAATCACAACCGAACCGGGTCTGCAACGTCTGCATATAGTCGCCACTTACCGTATACTTCTCGCCGTTCCATTCGTAAACGTCACAAGCAGTAGCGCTGAACTCGTTAGTTTTGCTTGGATTTATCATCAAGTGCAGGGTAACCACAGAATCGCAACCGAACTGCGTTTGCAACGTCTGCACATAGTCACCACTTACCGTATAGGTTTCACCGTTCCAGGTGTAAGCGTCGCAGGCAGTAGCGCTGAACTCGCTGGTTTTGCTCTTGTTCACGGTCAAGTGCAGGGTAACCACAGAATCGCAACCGAACCGGGTCTGCAACGTCTGCATATAGTCGCCACTTGCAGTATAGGTCTCGCCATTCCAGGTGTAAGCATCGCAGGCAGTAGCGCTGAACTCGTTAGTTTTGCTCTTGTTCACCGTCAGGTGCAACGTAACTACAGAATCGCAACCGAACTGGGTTTGTAAGGTCTGCACATAGTCGCCACTTGCATTATAGGTTTCGCCATTCCATTCGTAAACGTCACAGG